>JALVEW010000042.1 GCA_027030425.1 Sedimenticola sp. | reverse complement strand
TTTCCGTGCTGGTCGTACAGGGCGGCGGCGGTGACGGCGGCCAGGGGGATGCCCTTGTAAGCTGGCCCGTAGAGCACGTCGAATTCGAGGCCAGCATCCATGATGGCCTGGGCATAGTATCTGCCCAGCCTGGCCAGGGCGGCGCCGGTATTGAACAGGCCGGCGTTGAAGAAATAGGGGCTGAGACGGCCTGATTTCAGGGTGAACTCGCCAAAGCGCAGCACGCCCACGTCCAGGGAAAAGTCGAGAAATTCTTTCTTGTAGTCCTGCATGATGGCCTCTGGGTCGGAAAATGATGGACGCATGGTATCAGGAGTATAATCCGGGGTCATGCGTGTCATCACCATCAATGTAAACGGCATCCGAGCCGCCGCCCGCAAGGGCTTTTATCACTGGCTGCGGCGGCAGAAGGCCGATGTGGTCTGCCTGCAGGAACTCAAGGCCCAGGCGGACCAGATCACCGACCGCCAGTTCTGGCCGCCCAGTTTTCACTGTTTCTACCATCCTGCCGAGCGCAAGGGATACAGCGGCGTGGGCATCTACTGCCGCCAGGAGCCGGACGCGGTGGTGGAAGGGATAGGCTGGGACTGGTTCGACGCGGAAGGCCGCTGGATCGAGGCAAGATACCGTAATTTGAGTATTGTTTCCCTGTATATGCCTTCCGGTTCCCACAGCGAGGAGCGCCAGGCCATCAAGTTCAGGGTCATGGAAAAGCTGTTGCCTTACCTGGTGGAGCTGCGCCAAAGGGGCCGGGAATACATCATCTGTGGCGACTGGAATATCGCTCACAAGGCCATAGACCTGAAGAACTGGCGTTCCAACCAGAAGAACTCGGGTTTTCTGCCGGAGGAGCGGGCCTGGATGGATGAACTCTTCGGCCCCGCGGGATTCGTTGACGCCTTTCGCGTGGTGAACCAGGAGCCGGACCAGTACACCTGGTGGTCCAACCGGGGGCGGGCCTGGGAGAAGAACGTGGGCTGGCGCATCGACTACCAGGTGATCACGCCGGGACTGAAGGACAGGGTATTGGGGGCTTCCATCTACAAGCGCAAGCGCTTCTCCGATCATGCGCCCCTGATCATGGACTACGACATCGAGGTGGACGCTTGAGCCGCGTGGAACCCAAACACGGCTGGGCCGAATCCTTCCTCGTTTATCGCAATCCCAAGGTTGTGGCCATGCTGTTTCTGGGCTTCGCTGCCGGTCTGCCTATCCTGCTGGTATTCGGCACCCTGTCCGCCTGGCTGCGGGTGGAGGGCGTGGACAAGACCACCATCGGTTTCGTGAGCTGGGTGGCCCTGGCCTATGGGCTGAAGTTCTTCTGGTCGCCGCTTATCGACCGGGCGCCCCTGCCGGTGCTGACCCGGGTACTGGGGCAGCGCCGCGGCTGGATGCTGCTGGCCCAGCTTGGGGTCATCTATGGCCTGGTGAGCATGGCGTCCACCGACCCCGTGAGCCATCTGGAGGCGACCGTGCTGTTTGCCGTGATCACGGCCTTTTCCTCCGCCACCCAGGACATCACCATAGACGCCTGGCGTATCGAAGCCATTGGCGAGGATTACCAGGGGGCCATGGCGGGGGCCTATCAGCTGGGTTACCGCCTGGGCATGATCGTGGCAGGCGGCGGCGCTTTCAGCCTGGCGCATTTCTATTCCTGGCCCGTGGCCTATTTGTACATGGCGGGCTTCATGCTCATCGGCCCCCTGATGGTGATGCTCATTGGCGAACCGGAACACCCGGCGATGCCGGACGGGGACAGCCACCGGGAACTGCCTGCCCTTGTGCGGCTGCAACGCTGGTTCGTGGGTGCGGTGGTGGACCCCTTCCGGGAGTTCTTCGTGCGGGAGGGCCCCTTCGCCGTGGTGATTCTCGCGTTCATCATGGTGTACCGCATCAGCGATATCACCCTGGGGGTGATGGCCAACCCTTTCTACATCGACATGGGATACTCGGAACTGGAAATTGGCTTGGTGACCAAGACCGTGGGGCCGTTCGTCACCATCGCCGGGGCCCTGGTGGGGGGCGTGCTGGTCATGCATTTCGGCAAGATGCGCATGCTGCTGGCGGGGGCCGTGCTGGTGGTGCTCACCAATCTGCTGTTTGCCTGGCTGGCCACCCAGGAGGCGAAGCTTTTGTGGCTGATTCTGGTGGTGGGGGCGGACAACCTGGCGGCGGGCATTGCCACCACGACTTTCGTTGCCTACCTGTCCGCCCTGACCAACAAAGCCTACACCGCCACCCAGTATGCCCTGTTCAGCTCCATCATGCTGTTGCTGGCCAAGTTCTTTGCGGGCTTTTCCGGGGTGGTGGTTGACAACACCAGCTATCCCTTTTTCTTTGCCTACGCGGCGGCCTTGGGGATTCCTTCGATTCTGCTGATCCTGGTGCTGATGAAGCGGGAGCAGCGCATGAAAGCAGAGGTGATGTCGTGACGCCGGATCTGCTGGGCGCCTTCGTTGTCGGCCTGCTGGGGGGCGTACACTGCCTGGGCATGTGCGGCGGCATCGTCGGTGCCCTCACCCTGGGGTTGCCGAAACAGGATGCCGCCAGCGCCGGTTTCTGGGGCTTGCAGCTGGCCTACAATCTGGGGCGGCTTCTCAGCTATATGCTGGCTGGCATGATTGCCGGCGGCCTTGGGTTACTGCTGGCCCAGGCGGGCCCGCTGCATGCCACCCAGCAGGTGCTCAGTGTCATGGCCGGGCTGTTCATGATCATGATGGGACTGTACCTTGGGGGCTGGTGGATGGGGCTGGCCCGGGTGGAGAAGGCCGGGGCCCTGGTGTGGAAGCGCATCGAGCCCCTGGGCCGCAAACTGCTACCCGTGCGTTCGCCGCTACAGGCCCTGCTGCTGGGCATGGTGTGGGGCTGGCTGCCCTGCGGACTGGTGTACAGCGCGCTGATCTGGTCCCTGTCGGCCGGAGGCATGTTTTCCGGGGCCCTGCTCATGGGCGCTTTTGGTCTGGGCACCCTGCCCAACCTGCTGCTTATGGGGGCCGCCGCGGGCTGGATGGGCAGCCTGCTGCGCAAGCCTCTGGCGCGCAGGATCGCCGGGGCGCTGGTGATTGTTTTCGGGCTGATGATGCTGTTGCAGCTGCGCCCTGTTGTCTGATTCAGCGGGTGAAGAACTGCTGTTTCAGTGAAGCATGCAAAGTCTTGTCCTCCCCACTGGGCACGGCTTCGATGGTAATGGTCACGGACTCCTGGTTTTCCACCAGGAACTCGCCAATGTAATACACGGCATTTTGTTCCTTGATTTCCCGTACCGGGATAGTCCTTACCTGTCCCCGCAGGTTTCGGGACATGACCTTTACCCTGGCTGTGACGGGAGTGCCCGTGGTACCCGGCACATCCTTGATGATGCTTATGTTGATGATGGCCCGGTTGGGGCTGCGCCGGATGTTGTAGCGACTGGCCATCTCGGGTGACAGCTCGTTGCTCAGGAAGGCGTTGTGGTGGATGGTGTAGCCGCCCACCTTGGTGCTGTTCTCCGCTGCGGCGAAGCTGCTTGCCAACAGCAGGGCCACGAGGGAAAGAAAAATCAGTTTTACTCTTCGCATGGTGTTCTCCTCGAATTCTGGTTCTTAACTGTTATGACCGGCAGACTGGAAGAAAGCTTGCCGAATATTTTTTGGACTTGCGTCTGTACACAGTATAGAACACCCGAGCTGTTCTGCCCGGGGAGTGGAAACCCGGTGAAAATCAGGCGGTTTTCTTGATGATCTCGTCGTCGGGGGCCGCTCCATCTTCCTGCTCTGTGGAAGTCTGGGGGCTTTCCAGGGCGGCGATGACCTTCTGCAGGGTCCCCAGCTGAATTTTCTGTTGCGCCGTATCCTGCTTGAGTGCCTGGAGACGTTGGCGCACGGTGGTGCGGGAGCGGCCCGTGAGCTTGAGATCCGACAGCTGCTGGGACAGCACGGCGCGGTGCTCGTGCACCTGGGCGGTAAGGGGATCCAGGGCGGTTTCCAGCCAGTCCTTTGCGTCGTTGTGAGCGTTACGGAAAGTAAGTTCCACGCGCCGCACCACGGTCTGGAAATAGCGCTTGATGGCGAAATGCTTTTCCGTGAGTGTGGTGCGGGGACTCTTGCGGAAAATTTCCGCTTCCTGGTAGATGAGATTGAGTTCCACCTGATGACTGATCAGTGACAGCATGCGGGGATCGCCCAGGTTCATGCCATGTCGGGTCTGGAAGCGGCGGTAGATGGTGCGAATCAGGCGGCGCATCTCCTGTGACTGGTTGGCGGCGATCTCCATCTGGTTGTTGATGTCGTCGAAGAGTTCGCGCATGGCTTCCTTCAGGCCGATGGTGGTCCAGGCGCCGGACATGTGTTTTTTTGCCTTGTCGATGATGTGATGCAGGGTTTGGGGCGACAGGGCATCCAGCAGTATCTTGCCGTGGGTGGTGAAGTCTGCCCGGGACTGCTTGTAGGCGTTGATGCTGGCCTGGTAGCGGGCCTTGTCCGCCTGTGCCTGCTTGAGCAGCTTGTCGATGGCGGCCTCGCTCTTGCTGCTCAGATCCTTGAGCTCTTCGGCCTGCTTCTTCATGCGCTTCAGGCGTGATGCCACCAGGATCTTGATGTTTTCCAGGGAGCTGCGCACGAGCTCGGTGGACTGTTCCACTATGAGCGCCTGGCGATTGTGCACCAGGGTCTCGGCCAGGTGCTTTTCCAGTTCGGGGATGCCGGATCGCTTCTCCAGGGCCTCGTCCTTCTTGATTCGCCCCAGCAGTCCCTTGTGCGCGGACACGGCAAAGATCTGCTTGTGCTTCACCTCGAGGATCTGCGCCACCTCCAGGCGTTGGCGTTCGATGGTGAGGTTGATTTCCTCCTCACTGCGCAACTCGTCCCACAGGGTATCGGTCTTGTTCAGCACCACGATGGCGCCCAGCTTTTTGCGTGTGCCGGGTTGCTGTATGAGTTGCTGCCACATGTCCATGTCGGACTTGGTGACGCCGGTATCCGCGCCCAGCACGAACAGCCGCGCCTGGGCGTTGGGAAGTATTTCATAGGTGAGTTCCGGCTCGGCGCTCACGGCGTTGAGACCAGGAGTATCGAGTATGCGCAGCCCCTGGGCAAGCAAAGGGTGGCGATAATTCAGGTGGGCCAGGCGCCAGGCAGGAATGGAGACCAGCCGTTCCAGGTCGTCTTCCGTCTCGCTGAGGCTGTCCAGCCCCATTTGTATGGCCGTGTCCCGCGGCACCATCTTGTTTTCCTTGATCTTCAACAGCTTGTTGTACATGTCCTCGCTGTCGTCGATATTCAGTGGGATGTGCTCCCATTTTTCCGGCTGGGACTGGAGGTCATAAAGGCTGGTTTCTTCCAGACGGGTTTCTATGGGCAGAAGGCGCAGATAGGGCTCTTCCTGGTTGTCTTGGAAGATTTCCGTGGGGCACATGGTGGTGCGGCCAGCATCCGTGGGCAGCAGGCGGAAGGCATGGTCGCCAAAAAACAGGGAGTTGATGAGCTCGGTCTTGCCGCGTGAGAATTCACCGACAATGGCGACGGTGACGTAGTCCTGGCGCAGGGTAACACGGGCATGCTGGATGGCCTGCTGTGCCTGGGAGGTGAAAAGCCCTTGCTGCTTGAGCCAGCCCTCCAGCTGTTCCATGGTATGCAGTTGCCGCATCTTCCAGCGGGCAAATCCCTGCAACTGGTCTTCGAGTTCTCCTGTCCCCATGACTTTGACTTGCCCCCTGAGCTAATTTTTCAAAATATACTCCTCTGTGTGGGGGTTTATCAATAGGTAAAACTTCAACACAGGCTGTCGGGAAGCCTGGAAAGCCCTTTCACGCGTATGCGCTTGTTGCGGCTGGCATGGCCGGTTTCCACCCGAATGTCCGATTTGGGAACCCCGAGAAGTTTGGACAGATAACGAACCAGGTGATCGTTGGCCTTGCCGTCCACCGGCGCCGCCTTGATGCGCAGCTTGCGGCAGTCCTCCATGATTTCGGCAAAACCGTCCTTGCTGGAGCGGGGTTGCACCCTGACGAATAGCAGCAGGTCGTCTCCGTCGTTTCTGTACCAGTCACCGCTCATGCGAGGAGAGCGGCGACCAGCTGCCGGAGCGGGGGAAGAATCAGCATTTTCAGCAGGATGAGGCCGATGATGGCTGCCATGGGCGACAGGTCGAGACCGCCGATGGGAGGGATGAATCTCTGTACCGGGCGCAGTATGGGGGCGGTGAAGCTGTGGAGCAGGGATGCCGCGGGATTGTAGTGGCCCGGGTTCACCCAGCTGAGGATGGCCTGGATGATAATGGCATAGAGAAAGATGTTGATGCTCAGTTCCACCAGGCCGGGAATGGCGCCCAGGATGGCCAGCCCGGGCATGAAGGCGCCGGACAGGGCGGTAACGATAAGCAGTTCCAGGGCCTTGAGCGCCCAGGCCAGCACCAGTGCCGCGATGTCCATGCCGCCGACGCCGGGAATCACGCGGCGCAGGGGAATGAGCACGGGTGATGTGATCCTGACAATGAACTGGGACAGGGGGTTGTAGAAATCGGATCGCGTGAGCTGCAGAAAGAAGCGCAGCAGTACGACCAGGATGTAGGCCTCGAACAGAACCTGCACCAGAAACACCAGCGGGTTGGTCAGATAGCCCCCTCCCATCACTCATCCCTCCCGAGAGATTCCGACAGCTCGATGGAACGGTCCCGGGCAGCGACCAGGGCCTTTTCCACCAGTGCGGTCAGCCCCCCTTCCGCGAAGGTTTCCAGCGCCTTCTCGGTAGTGCCGCCGGGTGAGGTCACGCTCCTGCGCAGCTCGTTCAGGTCGGATGCGCTTTCCAGGGCCATGCGTGCCGCCCCAAGGGCGGTCTGCAATACCAGCAGGTGGGCGGTTTTTTCCTCCAGCCCCAGCTTGCGGGCGCTTTTCTCCATGGCTTCCATGAATAGGAAGAAATAGGCGGGGCCGCTGCCGGATACGGCGGTCAGGGCGTCCATCTGGGACTCCTCGTCCAGCCACACGGCGATGCCCGTGGCGCGCATGATGTGTTCCGCCTGGTCCCGTAGATCCTCATCGATGTCTGGTGGCGCATAAAGGCCGCTGGCGCCGGCGCCCAGCATGGCCGGAGTGTTGGGCATGACCCGGATGACAGGAACCTTCTCGCCCAGCCATGACTGCAGACTGGCCAGACGGATTCCCGCAGCTACGGACAGGCACAGGGGGCGGTTCTCTTCCAGGGCAGGCGCCAGGCCGATAGCGACGTCTTTGAGAGCCTGGGGTTTTACCGCCAGAACGACAATGTCCGCCTGACGGGCGGCTTCGCTGTTGTCGTTCAGGGTACGAACGCCGAAGCGGGCGGCCAACTGTTCCCTGCGGGATTCGTCAGGCTCCGCCACCAGAATGCGCCCGGGGTCCATGCCGTCTTCGATCAGTCCGTTGATCATGGCGCTGGCCATGTTGCCGCCGCCGATGAATGCCAGGGTCTTTGTCTTCATTTGCTGTCTCTCGGTCCGAATATCGCAGTGCCTATGCGCACCATTGTAGCCCCTTCGCATATTGCCGCCCGCATATCTCCCGACATGCCCATGGACAGGGTGTCCAGCCCGTGGCCCTGCCGGTTCATTTCTTCCAGCAGTTCGCGCAGCCTGCCGAAGACCTGGTGCTGCAGTCTTTCGTCGGCGCTGGCCGGCGGCATGGTCATGAGCCCACGTACTTTCAGGTGGGGCAGGTCATGTATGTTTTCAAGCAGCGCCGGCAATTCTTCGGCGGAAATGCCTCCCTTGCTGGCTTCGCCGGTGAGGTTCAGCTGTATGCAGGCGTTCAGCGGGGGCAGGCCGGGAGGGCGCTGGCTGTCGAGGCGCCGGGCGTGCTTGAGTTTTTCCAGGGCATGAACCCAGGAAAAATGCCCGGCGATGTCCCTTGTCTTGTTGGACTGGATGCGGCCGATGAAATGCCATTCCAGGTCCAGGTCCTGGAGGGCGGCGATCTTGGGCAGGGCGTCCTGCAGGTAGTTTTCGCCAAAGGCCGTTTGTCCCGCCGCCACCGCGGCCTGGATGTCTTCCACCGGTCGGGTCTTGCTGACCGCAAGGAGCGTGATTTCAGATGGATCCCTGTCACAAGATGAGGCAGTGCTGCTTATCTGCTGGCGCAGCTGTGATAATCTTTCTGCCAGACTGGTCATGGTGTGTTCCAGGTCAGATAAGGATTAAAAATACCATATCGGATTTTGCCTGCCTGTACTATCATGGCCGGAAAGAAAATTTGATTTTTTCTGACCGCTGTCGTTCAGAGATTACAAGGGGGCCCAGCCGGAGTTCGCGGGCGGTTTGCGTCATATTGCAAACCGGCTTCTTCCCGGGGGCACAAGAGGGAATTCATGGATATTACAGAGCTTCTTGCATTCAGCGTAAAGCACAACGCTTCTGACCTGCATCTGTCAGCGGGGTTGCCCCCCATGATACGGGTCGACGGTGACATCCGGCGTATCAATGTGCCGGCACTGGATCACAAGACCGTACACTCGCTGGTGTACGACATCATGAACGACAAGCAGCGCCGGGATTACGAAGAATTCATGGAAGTGGATTTCTCCTTTGAAATTCCCGGGCTGGCCCGTTTCCGGGTAAACGCCTTCAATCAGGACCGGGGGGCCGCGGCCGTTTTCCGTACCATTCCCTCCAAGGTGCTGACCCTGGACGACCTGGGTTGTCCGGCGACTTTCAAGACCATCTGCGAAAACCCCCGGGGCATCGTGCTGGTGACCGGACCCACGGGTTCGGGTAAATCCACCACCCTGGCGGCCATGATCGACTACATCAATGATAACGAGTACGGCCATGTGCTCACCATTGAGGATCCCATCGAATTCGTGCACCAGAGCAAGAAGTGCCTCATCAACCAGCGGGAAGTGCACCGGGACACCCTGGGCTTTTCCGAAGCCCTGCGGTCTGCCCTGCGGGAAGACCCGGATATCATCCTGGTGGGCGAATTGCGGGACCTGGAAACCATCCGCCTGGCCCTGACGGCGGCCGAAACCGGCCACTTGGTGTTTGGCACCTTGCACACCAGTTCGGCGGCCAAGACCATCGACCGTATCGTGGACGTGTTCCCCGCGGGGGAAAAATCCATGGTGCGTTCCATGTTGTCCGAATCCCTGCGCGCCGTCATTGCCCAGACCCTGCTGAAGAAGGTCGGTGGCGGTCGTACTGCTGCCTGGGAGATCATGATTGGCACTCCGGCTATCCGCAACCTCATTCGCGAGGACAAGGTGGCGCAGATGTATTCCGCTATCCAGACCGGCCAGGCCGTGGGCATGCAAACCCTGGATCAGCATCTCAAGGAGCTGTTGCAGAAGGGCCTGATCACCCGCCAGGATGCCCGCGCCCGTGCCCAGAACAAGGAAGCCTTCACCTGATTGTCTGGTGAAGTGCCCATGACAGATGTAATCTCCCGAGGTTAGCACATGGATTTCAATGACATACTCCGCCTGATGGCGGACAAGAAAGCCTCCGATTTGTTCATTACTGTGGGACGTCCGCCCTGTATCAAGGTGGATGGCCATATCAAGCCCGTGGCCAAGACGCCGCTGACCGCGGACCAGACGCGTGAACTCGCCTATGGGCTGATGAGTCCCGAGCAGCGGGAAGAGTTCCGGCATACCAAGGAATGCAACTTTGGCGTGAGCGCGCCCGGCATAGGCCGTTTCCGGGTCAGCGCCTTCGTGCAGCGGGATGCCACGGCCATGGTGCTGCGCCGCATAGAAACCGAGATTCCCAATTTTGAGGATCTCAAGCTGCCGCCCATCATCAAGCAGCTGGCCATGGTGAAGCGGGGGCTGATCGTCTTCGTGGGCGCCACCGGCACGGGTAAATCCACCTCCCTGGCGGCCATGCTGGGTTACCGTAACAGGCATAGTGACGGCCATATCATCTGTATCGAGGACCCCATCGAATTCCTGCATCAGCACGAGGGCTGTATCGTGGCCCAGCGGGAAGTGGGTATCGATACCGAATCCTACGAGGTGGCGCTCAAGAACACTTTGCGCCAGGCGCCGGACGTCATACTCATTGGCGAGATTCGTACCCGGGAGGTCATGGAACATGCCCTGACCTTCGCTGAAACCGGCCACCTGGTATTGACCACCCTGCACGCCAACAACGCCAACCAGGCCCTGGAGCGTATCCTCCATTTCTTCCCCGAGGAGCGCAAGGAACAGGCGCTCATGGACCTTTCCCTGAACCTCAAGGGCATTCTCGCCCAGCAGCTCATTCCCCGGGCCGACGGCGTGGGCCGCCGGGCCGCCATCGAAGTGCTGCTCAACACGCCCCTGGCGTCCGACCTGATTCTCAAGGGCAAGATCCACGAGCTCAAGGAGCTGATGAAGCGTTCCCGCGAGCACGGCATGATCACCTTCGACCAGGCCTTGTACGAACTCTATCTTGAAGGGGAGATTACCGAGGCGGATGCCCTCAAGCATGCCGATTCGGCCAACGAGGTGCGTCTGATGATCAAGCTGGGGGACAATACCCCTGGCACCCGGGCGCGGGACCTGGATGCCGCCATGCTGGTGGATGATTACTGAGCGGGCCAGTGCGCCTGAAAGGGGGTGGAGTCAAATTTCACCCAATTTGTTGCAGGGAACGGAATCAAACTGTTCCCTGGCATTGGATCTTCTCCGATATTCTCCCTGAAAGGGGTCGGAGTCAAATTCCACTCAATTTGTTACGGGGAACAGAATCAAACTGCCCCATGCCATCGATTTTTCCCAATATCCTCCCCATTTGACTCCGACCCCGGCCACCTAGAATACCTGGTAACCGTCGAACACCGGCCCGTCCACGCAGACCCGCTGCATGGACGGGCCGTTTTGCGTCTGCACCTCCACGGCGCACCCGGCGCAGCCGCCCACGCCGCAGGCCATGAATTCCTCCAGGGATACCTGTACGGGCAGGTCGAACTCCCGGGCCAGGGCCACCACCGCTTCCAGCATGGGATGGGGCCCGCAGGCCAGCACTTCCACTTCTTTCCTGGCTGCTTCATCCAGGGCGCTCACCCAGTGGCGGGCCAGATCTGTGACATAGCCCTGGTGTACGCCGGGCATGTCCTGGCCTGAAGTGAGCCGGCAGGGGATCCCCCAGTCGTCCAGCAGGGGCAGGGTGGCGATCACGCCTTCGGGCATGCCGGGCACCAGGATATCGGAGGGGCGCGGTGTGAAGGGAAAGGGCACTTCTGAGCCCAGGATCACCAGGGGCTGATGGCTGTCACTGCCACGCAGGCTTTCCGCCACGAACACCATGGGCGGCATGCCCACGCCGCCACCAATGAGCAGGGGGCGCTTTCTGCTGACTTTGAAAGGCTGGCCGATGGGCCCAAGGTTGCTCAGGGTTTCGCCGGGCTTGCGCGTCGCCAGCAGGGCCGTGCCTTCGCCCACCTTCTTGTACAGCAGATCTATCCAGCCCTCGCGGGCATGGGCGCGCATGATGGATATGGGTCGGCGCATGGGCCGCTGGGGGTCCACGGTAAGGTGCACGAACTGGCCGGGCCGGGCTTTTGCGGCGCAGCGGGGCGCGTGCAGACGCAGGATGAACTGGTCGCCCGGAAAGGCTTGGTGGCTGAGTATCTCGGCATCCTCGACGAAGATGCTGCCGCGGTGTTGCGGGTGTGTCATGAATCGCTGCTCCAGGTGAGTCGGCCTTCGAACAGGGTATGGGTAACCCGTCCACGGAATTCCCAGCCGGCAAAGGGCGTGTTCTTTCCCCGGCTGGCCATGTTTTCCGGATTCAGATCCCAGATGGCATCCGGGTCGAAAATACAGATGTCGGCGCTGCGCCCGGGTTCCAGGCGTCCCAGGGGGAGATCCAGCGCCCGGGCCGGGCCGGCGGTGAGGGCGGCGATGGCCGTGGGCAGATCCAGTACGCCTTCTTCCACCAGCTTCAGGCTCAGGGGCAGCAGGGTCTCCAGGCCGGAGATACCCGGCGCCGTGAGGGGGAAGGGCTCGGTCTTGGCGTCGGCCTCGTGGGGCTGGTGATCGGAACAGATGACCTGGATATCACCATCCCGTAGGGCCTGGCGCAGGCGGTCGCGGTCGCTCTGGGTGCGCAGGGGCGGATCCACATGGCAGGCGGCATCGAAGCCGTCCACGTCCGTGTCCATGAGGAACAGCTGGTGAATGGCGACGCCGGCAGACAGACGCGCGCCGTCCTGGCGGGCCTGGCGGATCATCTCAATGGCACGCCCCGTGGACAGGGTGTGGAAATGGCTGCGGCTGCCGGTATGTTCCGTGAGGGCCAGATCCCTGGCCACGGCCACGGTTTCCGCCGCGGCAGGAATGCCGGGCAGGCCCAGGCGGCTGGCCACGGCGCCTTCGTGGACGCAGCCCTTGGCTTTGAGATGGGGATCTTCACTGCACAGGATCACCGGCAGGTCGAAGGTGCTGGCATATTCCAGGGCATGCCGGCTTACGAGGGTGCTGGCCATGGGCCGCCGGGTGTTGCTCACGGCCACGCAGCCGGCCTGCTTCAGGGCGCCCATTTCCGCCAGTTGCTCGCCTCCCAGCCCCTGGGTGAGGGCGCCAATGGCCAGCACCCGGGCGCTGCCGCAGGCCTTGGCGCGGCGGCGGATGAGTTCCCAGACCGCCGGTGTGTCGATGACCGGCTGGGTGTCGGGCATGCATACCAGGGTGGTGATGCCGCCCCGGGCGGCGGCCCGGGCCTCGCTGCAGATGGTGCCCTTGTGTTCCTGGCCGGGCTCGCGCAGGTGCACGCCCAGGTCGATGAGGCCGGGGCAGACGATCCGACCGGTCGCGTCTATGACCTGGTCAGGCACAAAACCTTGCGGCGGATCGCCCACGGCCAGCACCCTGCCGTCCGCCAGCCACAGGTCGAGCTGATCGTCGATGCCGTTGGCGGGGTCGATGAGGCGTCCGCCTTTGATATGAATGCGGTTCATGAGGCGGCCTCCCCGGCATTCCCGCCCAGGGCCATGGACATGACCGCCATGCGCACGGCGATACCATGGCTCACCTGTTGCAAAATCACCGATCGCGGCCCGTCCGCTACTTCCGAGGCAATCTCCACCCCCCGGTTGATGGGACCCGGGTGCATGACGATGGCGTCGGGTTTGGCTTTTTTCAGGCGCGCCTCGGTGAGGCCGTAGAGCTGGAAATATTCATGTTCGGAGGGCAGCAGGGCGTGCTCCATGCGTTCCTTCTGCAGACGCAGCATGATGACCACGTCCACGTCTTCCAGCCCCTGTTCCAGATCGTGGTAGACATGGACGCCCAGGGAACGCGCCTCGGCGGGCAGCAGGGTGCGCGGGGCAATGACCCGCACTTCGCTCACGCCGAGAATGTTCAGGGCCATGATCTGGGAGCGCGCCACCCGGGAATGCTGGATGTCGCCCACGATGGCCACCCGCAGGGGCGTGAAGTCCCCCTTGTGGCGGCGGATGGTGAACATGTCCAGCATGGCCTGGGTGGGATGGGCGTGGCGGCCGTCGCCGGCGTTGATGACGCTCACGCCCGGAGCCGCGTGCCGGGCGATGAAATGGGCCGCGCCGGAAGCCTGATGGCGTACCACGAACATGTCTGAGTGCATGGCCTCCAGGTTGCGCAGGGTGTCCAGCAGGGTTTCGCCCTTGGCCGTGGCGGAGACGTTGACGTTGAAATTGATGACGTCCGCCGACAGCAGCTTGGCGGCCAGCTCGAAGGTGGTGCGGGTGCGGGTGCTGTTCTCGAAGAACAGGTTGGTGATGATCTTGCCGCGCAGCAGGGGCACTTTTTTCACCTGGCGCCCCGGAAGCATGGCGAAGGATTCCGCCGTGTCCAGAATCTGCTCCAGTTGCTCCCGGCGGAAGCCTTCGATGCTGAGAAAGTGCCGCAGGCGGCCCTGTTCGTCTGTCTGGCTGGTGTTGGTGTTCATCTGTCTTCCCTGTTGCCCGGCCGGCCGCTGATCTCCAGCACCAGGGGGTCCGGGCCCTGCAAACGGATGTGTTCCTCGTCTCCCAGGGGCGGCTCCAGGCCCATGATGTCCGGCTGTATGGGCAGCTCCCGGCCGCTGCGCTCGATGAGGCAGACCAGGGTGATGGAGGCCGGGCGGCCAAAGTCGAAGATCTCGTTCATGGCCGCGCGTATGGTGCGCCCGGACTGAATCACGTCGTCCACCAGGATGACGTGTCTGTCCTCCACCTCGAAGGGGATGCGCGAAGGCTTTACCTGGGGGTTCATGCCGATGCGGGTGAAATCGTCCCGGTAGAAGCTGATGTCCAGCTGTCCCAGAGGTGCAGAGATGTCCAGCAGTTCGTGCAGAAGCTGGGCGATCCAGACGCCGCCGGTGTGGATGCCGATCATGGCCGGGTCAGGAATCTTCCTGTCCTCCAGGTGCCGGCGTGTCAGGCGGGCCATGCCCTGGACGATATCCAGGATGGCGTCCTGCTGCATGAAGATGCGTTTGCTCATGTGCTGCTGAACCAGGTTTCGAGGATGAGTTTGGCGGCCATGGAATCGATGCGCGTGACATCCCGGGTGGCGATGCCGCCGATGCGGCTCCAGGCTTCCCGGGATGTTAGCCTTTCGTCCGCCAGGTGTACAGGCAGATGAAAGCGCCCTTCCAACTGCCGGGCGAACTTGCGGGCGGCCTGGGTCATGGGGGTCTCTTTGTCGTCCGGGCCTGTGGGCAAGCCTACCACCAGGGCCTGGGGGCGCCATTCCTCGATGAGACGTCTGATGCCGTCCCAGTCGGGTTTGTCCTTTACCCGGCTCAACACCGTCAAGGGGTTGGCCGTGCCGGTGAGTTCCTGACCCACGGCCACGCCGATCTTGTGGGTGCCGTAATCGAAGCCCAGCAGGGTGTCAGGCATGGCCGCCGATGTTGCTGATGAGGTTCAGGTCCACGCCGGCCAGGGTCGCGGCCGCTTCCCAGCGTTTTTCCAGGGGCGTGTGGAAAATGATCTCCCTAGAGGCGGGGCTGAACAGCCAGCTGTCCTGCTGCAGTTCACTTTCCAGCTGCCCCGGCCCCCAGCCCGCATAGCCCAGGGCGATGAACACCTCTTCCGGCCCTTCCCCCCGGGCCAGGGCCTGGAGCAGGTCGCGGGAGGTGGTCACGGCCATGTCGTCACTGATCACCAGGGTGGAGTCCCAGCGCTTTGGCGGGGAATGGAGCAGGAAACCCCGGTCTTCCTGCACCGGGCCGCCGATATGCACGGGCATCTCTGCCGGCGTTTGCGGCGTCTGCTCGATGTCCATGTGATGCAGGATATCCGTGAGACGCAGGTCACAGGGGCGGTTGATGACGATGCCCATGGCGCCGTCCTCGTTGTGCTCACAAATATAGGTGACGGTGCGGGAAAAGTTGGGGTCCCGCAGTACGGGCAGGGCGATCAGGAAGTGATCGGTCAGTGAGGAAGATTCGCTCATGGGAAAGCAATTATACCAACAGCATCAGATGCCTTGCCAGATGCTCCTTTCCTTCATGTTCGGCAACCTGGCCTATAATGCAAGAAAAAACACCTATAGCAAACGCCAAGGGACTTTATGATCTACCGATTCAATAATTTCCGGTTGAACCCGGACAAGAAGCTTTTCTACCGGGATAGAGAGCTGCTGGAGGTGGAAGACAGGGTGTTCCAGTTCATCCTGCTGCTGCTGGAACGCTACCCGGAAACCCTGACCCGGCGGGAATTGCTGGAAACCCTCTGGCCCCGTCAGGAAATCAGCGACTGGGCCTTGTCCCAGTTGATTCGCCGTACCCGCCAACTCCTTGGCGACGACAGCAGGCAGCCCACCTACATCAAGACCATACATGGCGTGGGTGTGCGTTTTCTGGTTCAGCCAGAGTCCCTTGCCGAAGACAGTCCCGCTGCGGAACCCCGGAAGAAAACGGCGGAAAAATCCGGACGC
>JALVEW010000041.1 GCA_027030425.1 Sedimenticola sp. | reverse complement strand
ACGACCGGGTACGGGCCGTGGGCGAGGCCCTGGGCCGCCACGACTGTGTGACCCTGTGCTACCAGCGCCCCCGCCGCCTGCCCCAGTGGCCCTACAACCTGTTCTGCATGATTCACGGCAAGGACAGGGAGCGGGTGCTGGACATCATAGAAGAACTGGTGGAAGCCGAGGGTTTGCAGGACATTCCCCATGAGGTATTGTTCAGTGGCGAGCGCTTCAAGCAGCGCGGCGCAAAGTATCTCTGACAACTCACTGGACAATTCCCTTGGACGCCATAGACCGCGCCATCATCAACCGACTGCAGAAAGGTTTTCCCATCTGCCCGCGCCCCTACGAACAGGCCGCGGCGGAATTCGGCATCAGTGAAAGCGAGCTGATACAGCGACTGGAAGCCATGCTGGCGGACAAGCGCCTGTCCCGCTTCGGCCCCCTGTTCAATGCCGAACGCATGGGCGGCGGCCTGAGCCTGTGCGCCATGGCCGTGCCGGAAAAAGACTTCGAAAGAGTGGCGGAACAGGTGAACGCCTACCCCGAGGTGGCCCACAACTACGCCCGGGATCACGAGCTGAACATGTGGTTCGTCCTGGCCACGGAAACCCCGCAGCGCATCGGCGAAGTGCTGGAGGAAATCGAGGCACAGACGGGCTATCCCGTGTACAACATGCCCAAAAAGCAGGAGTTTTTCGTGGGCTTGCATTTCGAGGTATGAGCATGGACGCCCTCGACCGCGCCATCATCGAAGCCACTCAGGCCGGCCTGCCCCTGACGCCCCGGCCCTACGTCGCCGTGGCGGAGCAGGTGGGCAGCGACGAGGCCACGGTCATGGCGCGCATGCGGGCCATGCAGGAAAGCGGCGTCATCCGCCGTATCGGCGCCGTACCCAACCATTACGTGCTGGGCTTTCGCGGCAATGGCATGAGCGTCTGGGAAGTACCCGAAGACCGCATTCAGGCCTGCGGGGAAATGGTCGGCGCCCTGGATTTCGTCAGTCACGCATACCATCGCCCCAAACACCCGCCCTTGTGGAACTACAACCTGTTCGCCATGGTCCACGGCCGAAACAGGGAAGAAGTGATGCAAAAGGTGGAGCAGATCGCGGCCCTGCTTGGAGACGACGACCTGGGGCATGACGTCCTGTTCAGCAGCCGCATTCTGAAAAAAACCGGCCTGCGCCTGCCGGGAGGAAACTCATAACATGTTCCGCATCTCGCAATTCATGAAAGAAGTCCTGGACCCCAAACCCCTGGGGCCAAAGCGCAATCCCCCCGGTCCCGTGGTCATCTGGAACCTCATCCGCCGCTGCAACCTCACCTGCAAGCACTGCTATTCCATTTCCGCGGACACGGACTTTCCCAACGAACTGTCCACGGAGCAGGTATTCGGGGTGATGGACGACCTGAAGCGGTTTGGCGTGCCCGTGCTCATTCTTTCCGGCGGCGAGCCCCTGCTGCGCCCGGACATCTTCGATATCGCCCACCGGGCCAAGGACATGGGCTTTTACACCGCCCTGTCCACCAATGGCACCCTCATCGACGACAGCAATATCGAAAAAATCGCCGGGGTAGGCTTCGACTACCTGGGCATCTCCATCGACGGCATCAGGGAAACCCACGACAAGTTCCGCCGCAAGGAAGGCGCCTTCGACGCCTCCATGGCCGCCCTGCGCCGCTGTCACGACCTCGGCATCAAGGTCGGCCTGCGCTTCACCATGACCCAGGACAACGCCGCCGAGCTGCCCCAACTGCTCCAGCTCATGGACGATGAAGGCATCGACAAGTTCTACTTCTCCCACCTCAACTATGCCGGCCGGGGCAACAAGAACCGCAAGGACGACACCCATTTCAGGACCACCCGCTGGGCCATGGATCTGCTTTTTGAGCGCGCCATGGCCGACGTCAAGGCCGGGCACAATACCGAGTTCGTCACCGGCAACAACGATGCCGATGGCGTGTATTTGCTGCACTGGGTGGAGAAACACTATCCTGAACAGGCCGCGCATATCCAGGCCAAGCTGGAACAATGGGGCGGCAACAGCTCCGGGGTGAATATCTCCAACATCGACAACCAGGGCCGGGTGCATCCAGACACCATGTGGTGGCACTACGACCTGGGCAGCGTCAAGGAAAGGCCCTTTTCGGAAATCTGGCAGGACACCTCCGACCCCATCATGGCGGGTCTCAAGCAGCATCCCCGCCCGGTGAAGGGCCGCTGCGGAAAATGCGCCTACCTGAACATCTGCAACGGCAATACCCGGGTGCGCGCCCTACAGCTCACGGATGACCCCTGGGCGGAAGACCCGGCCTGCTATCTGAGTGACGAGGAAATCGGTTTATGACTTCTGACCGAAAAGACCACTGGGAAAAGGTGTACCAGAACAAGGACGAGGACGAAACCAGCTGGTTCCAGCCAAAGCCGGAAACCTCCCTGGCCCTCATCCAGGCCACCGGCGAACCCGCGGACGCCCCTTTCATTGACGTGGGCGGTGGCGCCTCACGCCTGGTGGATCATCTGCTGGACCAGGGCTGGGCAAACCTGAGCGTGCTGGACATCTCCCCCAGCGCCCTGGCAACCAGCCGGGCCCGTCTGGGCCACAGGGCCGATAGGGTGAACTGGCTGGAAGAGGACTTGCTGGAAGCCGAGCTGCCGGGCAGCTGGCGCGTCTGGCACGACCGGGCGGTGTTTCATTTTCTCACCCAGGCCGCCGACCGGGCGCGTTACATCGAACAGCTGAGAAAGCACCTGGAACCCGGGGGCCACCTCATCATTGCCACCTTTTCCCCGGAAGGCCCGGAAGCCTGCAGCGGCCTGCCCGTGCAGAGATACTCATCTGAACAACTAAAGCAGACCTTGGGAAGCGATTTCCACCTCCAGGACAGCATCCGGGAAGATCACCATACACCCGCAGGAAAAACCCAGTCTTTCGTTTACTGCCGTTTTACCTACAAGACACCATGAAAAACCCCATCGCCTGTCTGTTTCTGCTGATATTCGTCACCGGGGCCGCCGCAGCAGAAGACGCCCCAGCCCTTTATCAGCAGCACTGCGCCCAGTGCCACAACCCCGACCGTCTGGGCGCCCAGGGCCCCGCCCTGCTGCCCCAGAACCTGAAGCACCTGAAGAAGAAAAAGGCCATACAGGTCATCAGCCAGGGGCGGCCCGCCACCCAGATGCCGGCCTTCGGCGACAAGCTGAGTCCAAAACAGATTCAGGCCCTGGCGGACTACATCTACACACCCCTGGAGAAAATGCCGGTGTGGGACTTGGCCGCTATCAAGGCCAGCCATATCATTCACCACAAGGCCGGCAGCCTGCCCGACAAGCCCGGCTACCAGGCCGACATGGACAATCTGTTCGTGGTGGTGGAACTGGGCGATCATCATTTCACCCTGCTGGACGGCGATCGCTTCGAACCCCTGGGCCGTTTTCCCACCCGCTTCGCCGTCCACGGCGGCCCCAAGTGGGCCAAGGGAGGGCGCTATGTCTATTTCCTGTCCCGGGACGGCTGGGTGAGCAAATTCGACGTGTACAACCGGGTATGGACGGCGGAAATCCGCGCTGGCATCAACGCCCGCAACCTGGCCGTGTCCCACGATGGCAAGACCGTCATCGTGGCCAACTACCTGCCCCATACCTTGGTGCTGCTGGACGCCGAGAACCTGGACCCCCTGAAGATCATCTCTGCCGTGGCCGAAGACGGCACCAGCTCGCGGGTGAGCGCCGTTTATACCGCCGATCCCCGCCACAGCTTCGTGGCCGCCCTCAAGGACGCCCCGGAACTGTGGGAGATCAATTACGATGAAACACCGCCCGCAGGCTTTGGCCAGTGGGTGCACGACTACCGCCCGGACTCCGGTGAACTGGAAAAGGGCGGGCGCTTTCCCATCCAGCGCATCCGCCTGGCGCGCATTCTGGACGACTTTTTCCTGACCCAGGACTATGAAAAAGTGGTGGGCAGCTCACGGGCTGGCGGCACCGATGTCTATGACCTGGACCTCAAGCGCAAGGTGGCGGAAATCGACCTCCCCGGCATGCCCCATCTCAGCTCCGCTATCACCTGGGAAAGAAATGGCACACGGGTGCTGGCCACCCCCAACATCCGCAAGCCGGAAGTCACGGTGGTGGACACCAACACCTGGAAAGTCATCGGGCGCATCCCCACCCAGGGCCCGGGCTTTTTCATGCGCAGCCACGAAAACAGCCCCTATGCCTGGACAGACGTGTTCTTCGGGCCCAACCGGGATCTCATGCACGTCATCGACAAGCAGACCCTGAAGATCGTCAAGACCCTCAAGCCCGCCCCCGGCAAGACCTCCGCCCACGTGGAATTCACCAAGGACGGTAAATACGCCCTGGTGAGCATCTGGGACATGGATGGCGCCATCGTCATCTATGACGCCAACAGCCTGAAAGAAGTGAAACGCCTTCCCATGAAGAAACCCTCCGGGAAGTACAATGTGCACAACAAGCTGGGCCGTTCCGAAGGCACCAGTCATTGAGGAATACCAAGATGAAGACCATTGCCCTGTTGCTCATCCTTTTCAGCGCCTCCCTGCAGGCCCAGTCCTACCTGGAAGTGCTGGAAGTTATCGACGGCGACACCCTGCGAGTTTCCGTGGGCGGCAAGCCCGTACAATTGCAGCTCAAGGGCATAGACGCCCCCGAGGACACGGACAACCCCAAGCTGGATTTCGACAGGGAACGCACCGGCCTGTCGAAGGACGCCCTGCTGGACATGGGCAAGGCCGCCACCGCGCATCTGAAGACCCTGGTCAGACCCGGCCAGCAGATTTCCACCCCCATGGATCTGGAAAGCCGCGACCGCTACGGCCGCTTCACCGCCGTGGTGTACAACAGCTCGGAGACTTCCCTGAACGAAGCCATGATAAGGGACGGCTATGCCCACCCTCTGAAACCTCAGGCCCTGGACAAGCCTCTGCGTCAGCGTCTGGAAAAAGCCTGGGGCGAAGCCACGGAAAAACAGTCCGGCCTGTTCGCCTCTCACAAGCAGGATTTTGAAACCTGGCTGAAGGCGCAGCGGTAAGCACCGGCAGGGGTGGTGTCTGCTCGAAAAAACGCTGTAAATACATCCATGTACGCTCCGCGTCGGCATCCATGCCTCCGAGGTTTTCCGAGCAGACACCACCCCAGCTAAAGCCTGCCAGATGAAGGAGCCCCGTGGGTTTCAGCGCTTCTTGAAGCATTTCCCCGCCAACCCCTGTAAAATCCTCCGCCACAAACAGCTATTCCGGGACACCCATGAGCACACTGAAAAACGACCGACTCCTGCGCGCCCTGCTGCGCGAACCCGTTGACATGACCCCCGTGTGGATGATGCGCCAGGCCGGGCGCTATCTGCCGGAATACCGCGCCACCCGGGAAAAGGCGGGTGATTTCCTCAGCCTGTGCCAGAACCCGGAGCTGGCCTGCGAAGTCACCATCCAGCCTCTGGATCGTTTTCCCCTGGATGCCGCCATCCTGTTCTCCGACATTCTCACCATCCCCGACGCCATGGGCCTGGGCCTGTATTTCGAGGAAGGCGAGGGGCCGCGCTTCGAGCGCCCGGTGCAGGACAAGGCCGCCATCGACGCTCTGCCGGTGCCCGATCCCGAGGAAGAACTGCGCTACGTGATGGACGCCGTGCGCACCATCCGCCGGGAGCTGGATGGCCGGGTGCCCCTCATCGGCTTCTCCGGCAGCCCCTGGACCCTGGCCACCTACATGGTGGAAGGCGGCAGCACCAAGAACTTCGCCCTGTCCAAGGGCATGATGTTCGACCGCCCGGATCTCATGCACGCCCTGCTGGACAAGCTGGCCCAGTCTGTCACTTCTTATCTCAACGCCCAGATCGCCGCCGGCGCCCAGGCGGTGATGATCTTCGACACCTGGGGCGGCACCCTCACCCCCGCGGACTACCGGGAATTCTCCCTGGCCTACATGCAGCGGATCGTGGAGGGCCTGACCCGGGCAGCCGAAGGCCGCAGGGTGCCCGTGGTGTTGTTCACCAAGGGCGGCGGCCAGTGGCTGGAAGCCATGGCAGACACGGGCTGTGACGCCCTGGGTCTGGACTGGACCACCGACATTGGTGAAGCCCGGCAGCGGGTGGGAGGCCGGGTGGCCCTGCAGGGCAACATGGACCCCAGCACCCTCTATGCCTCACCGGAGGTCATCCGCAAATCCGTGGCCAACATCCTGGAAAGCTATGGCCACGGCAGCGGCCATGTATTCAACCTGGGCCATGGCATCCATCCCGGCATCGACCCCGAACATGCCGCCGCCATGATCGAAGCGGTGCATGAACTAAGCAAGGCCTACCACCAGTAGGGCAGTGCCATACTGGGAAGCGCCGATTTATTCTGAAGGCAACTTCAGAATCAGATCAGCGCTCCCACATCAACCAAGCAGTTATTACAGGCCAAAGCTCTTCACCAGGAACGAGGCCATTTGCGCCCGGGTGACGGGCACGCTGGGGCAATAGTCGCCGCCACCACAACCGGATGTGATGCCTTCAGCCACCAGTTGCTCGATCCAGGCGGCTGCCCAGTGATCTGCCGGCACATCGCCAAACAGGCTGCCAGTGGCGGGCGGCGGCGTGTAAGCAGCACCGTGGACAGCTCGCAACAAAAGTGCCGCCATGGAAGCCCGATCCACAGATGCATCTGGACAGTAGTTTCCTCCCCCACAACCGCCCGTTATGCCATCCGCGGCCAGCTGCTCGATCCAGTCCGCGGCCCAATAGGTTTGAGAAACGTCTGCAAATACCGTCCCGGAAGCCGCGGGAGGCACGAAAGCCGAGCCGTGCATCGCGCGTTCCAGAAATACAGCGATTTGCGCCCGGGAGATTTCCTGGTCCGGGCAGAAGTTGCCATCCCCACATCCCCCGCTGATACCGCTGGCCGCCAGAGCCTCTATGGCTTCATAGGCCCAGTACCCTGGAGCAACATCGTTGAAAGTCAGGGCATAAGGATAATACATGCCGGGGATGCCTGTACTGTTCAGCCCACCCCATACAATCATCTCTCTACCTGTCCATACAGCTGTATGTCGAGAAGTAAGGGCAGGTGCATCAATGGCACTGCTCTGCATCCAGGAGTCATCATCCGGCTTGTAGCGCCAGGCTTCATTGCCCAGGGGGTTGTTATTCTCCCCACCCCAGATGATCATTTCCGATCCTGTCCAGACCGCGGTATGAGCACTGCGTCCCATGGGTGCGCCCACCGTATTGGTATCCCGCCAGATGTCGGCATCAGGATCATATCGTCCTCCCGTATTGACATAGGAAGAATTATTCTGATCACCCCCCCAGACGATCATTTCCGATCCTGTCCAGACAGCCGTATGCCCACTTCTGGCCGATGGCGCCACGGTACTCATGGAACGCCATGTGTCACTCACAGGATCGTAGATACCTCCCGTGTTGACATAGTCACTCCAGTCCCTGGCGCCTCCCCAGACGATCATCCCGGAGCCTGTCCAGACCGCTGTGTGCTTTGCTCTGCGATCGGGGGCTCCAATGGCACTGACGTTGGTCCAAGTATCGGTATCCGGCCGGTATCTTCCCCCTGTGGACAGGGAATAACCATCATAACTTCCACCCCAGATTATCATCTCACTACCCGTCCAGACCGCCGTATGGTTTTTCCGCTGCTGGGGCGCGATGGCATTGGTTGGCACCCAACTGTCAGTGATTGGGTTGTAGCGCCCACCGGTATTGTAAGTGTTCGAACCGGAATAGCTGGCCGCACCACCCCCCCAGACGATCATTTCCTGGCCTGTCCATACAGCTGTATGCCCCCGGCGCGCCTGAGGCGAATTCCATGTGGTGAGCGCAGACCAACTATTGGTCGAGGGGTCATAGCGCGCGCCTACATCGTCTCCGGCGGCAACAGGGTAGCCGCCCCAAACGATCATTTCAGACCCCGTCCAGACAGCTGTATGGCCAACCCTTGGTGCGGGCGATGCCATTTCCATGGGCATCCATCCATCTGTATCAGGATCGTATTGACCGCCGTCTCCCAACGCACCTGACCAGCTTGATGCTGAACCGCCCCATACAAGCATCACCTCGCCCGTCCATACGGCAGTATGCTTGTACCTTCCCGCAATGGTGCCAATGGTATTGGTGTCCGACCAGACATCGGTAGTCGGATCATATCTTCCACCTGTATACATCACGTCCTGATCAAAGCCCCCCCATACGATCATCTCCTTGCCCGTCCATACAGCTGTATGGCCATACCTTGCTGCAGGGGCCACCAGGCTGGTTTCCGTCCAGCTGTCCGTAACGGGATCATATCTGCCTCCGGAATTGGTGGAATAAGTAGAGCTTCTGCCACCCCATACGATCATTTCAGTTCCTGTCCAGACCGCGGTATGCTCAGTTCTGGCGCTGGGCGCCATGGGATTCGTTGGCTGCCAGGTATCCGCGACAGGATCATATCGCCCACCCGTATTGGTTTCGTAGTTGTCCAAGCCTCCCCATATGATCATCTGCGACCCCGTCCACACGGCCGAATGCCCGAACCGGGCGCTGGGCGCTCCAACAGTGCTCATCCCGGTCCATTCATCCCGTCCCGGATCATATCGGCTGCCAGTGGCAAAATAGCCATACGAACCGTCCCTGCCACCCCAGACGATCATCAGGTTACCGGCCCAGACTGCACTGTGGGAGTACCTTGCATCAGGGGCGTTTGTGGTGGAAGTGGCTTCCCAACTGTCCGTGGCCGGGTTATAGCGCCCCCCGGTGGAAAGCGCGCCAGACTCGCCCCGTCCTCCCCAGACGATCATCTCGCTACCGGTCCATACCGCTGTATGATCTGTTCTTTTTTCCGGCGCGCCAGCAAGGCTGACGGGGGTCCAGGCATCTGTCACAGGATTGTAACGGGCGCCTGTGTCCAGGAACTCATAGTCGTGCTCCCCGCCCCAGACGATCATTTCACTCCCCGTCCACACCATGGTATGGCCCGTTCTCGACATCAACAATGGCGCGCCCTGTTTCCAGCTGTCGGCGGGGATGTTTCCAGACAACCCCATCTGCTGCCCAGGGAGAACATTGGCGACCTCAGGCAAGCGCAATGACTGCGCAGTGGACAAGGCAACAGGAATGGGCATCGTATTCCTTACGGTGCTCCACCATTCATCGAAAGGCGTTTTTTTCCAGATCAAACGCCGCAGCTCCAGACGGTCTTTTGTACTGCTGACCACTTGCTCAAGAAAGAAAGCCGCCCGGTTTTCCTGAAGACGGGGGGATTGACGGGCGGCATCACTCCCGTTTTGGGGGCGGGAAGTCCGCTGTGCAAGCTCGCGGTCAAACTCGTCATCATCGAGCAATATCGCATCTTCCGCCTCCCTGCCGCCTTCAGAAGCGCTCCTGCGCAGGAATACCAGCCGGTTCTCCACGGCCCCTTCAGGCAGGCTGGCGTTCAAACCCGTGGCCGCCCCCGCCTCGATGGCGGATTGCGCCTGATGCAGCAGGCTGTCGTGGATGCGCTTGTCCCATTGATAGCGTTTCCGCAGCATCCGCTTCACCAGCTGGGGACGCGCCACACAATCCGCAATGCGCCGGGGATCGTTGTTCAGGGCGGCAAACAGCTCTTTCAAACGATCAGGCGCTCGCGTACCCCTGGCCATGCGATCCATTTCCGCCTGCAGCATGGCGGCATCTATGCTGATGCCATACCGCTCTTTCAGTGCGGCTTCCATGCGCAAGTTCTCTTCCACCGCAGCGCGTATCTGCGCATCGGACAGCACCTCGGACCGGGCGGGCTTGGGAGTGGGATTCTCGTCGGGCCAGATCTGATGGGACCAGCGGAGATCCTCGATCAGGATTTGACAGGCCACGCGCGCTTCCAGGGAATTCCCCCGAGCAGGCGCATCAGCGGCTTTGAGCAAAGCCGGCATGACCGCCGAAGCCGTCAGCAGCAGAACAAGCAACAGAAAACGTTTGGGATCTGACAAAGAAAGGACTGGCATTACCGGGCTCCTTGATATTGTGATTCTATTCCATGTGTCCGTCAGTCCTTCCAGGAAGAACCAAGGTGACAACGCCAATACTTATATAGGATTTAACATTTTCCGGTCAACACCGGAACAAATACACCACTGGAGCCCAAGCCCTGTCACAGCGGCTGCAGATTCGCATAAGCCACCACCAGCCACTTGTTCCCCACGCTCTCGAAATTCACCTGCACCCGGGCGCTGCTGCCCTGGCCTTCGGCATTGAGGACCACGCCTTCACCAAACTTGGCATGGCTCACCCGCTGGCCCAGGGCAAAGCCGGTGCTTTCCACAGCTTCGTCCAGGGAACCGCCCCGGGCACTGAAGGGCCGGGCGATGGCCGGGCGGGCGCGGACTTCTTCGGTGACTTCCGCGGGAATCTCGCGCAGAAAACGGGATGGCAGGGGATAGGATTCCTGGCCATGCAGACGCCGGTTTTCCGCATAGCTGACATAAAGCTGCCGCATGGCCCGGGTCATGCCCACGTAGCAGAGACGGCGTTCTTCCTCCAGGCGGGCGGGGTCCTCGGCGGACATGCTGTGGGGGAACAGACCTTCCTCCACGCCCACCATGAACACCAGGGGAAACTCCAGGCCCTTGGCGGAATGCAGGGTCATGAGCTGCACGCTGTCCTCGTATTCCTGAGCCTGATTGTCCCCGGCCTCCAGGGCGGCATGGGAAAGAAAGGCGTCCAGCTCGGACATGACCTCATCTTCTTCCGGCTCATGGACGAACTGGCGGGTGGCGTTCACCAGTTCCTCCAGGTTCTCGATGCGGTCCTGGCCCTTGCCGTCCCGGGACTTCTTGAAGTGCTCCGGCAGGCCGCTGTGATGGATGACATGCCCGGCGGTTTCCCACAGGGGCAGGTCTTCGGTGGCCGCGCGCATCTCATGAATGATATCCAGGTAGCCCTGCAGCGCTTTCGCCGCTCTCGGCGTCATGCCACCACCACGCAGCAGATCCTCGCTGGCCTGCCACAGGGAACAGTTGAAATCCCGGGCATGGGCGCGCACGGCATCCAGGGTTTTGGCCCCAATGCCCCGGGGCGGCTGGTTCACGGCGCGCTCGAAGGCGGCATCGTCATGGGGATTGGAGAGCTGGCGCAGATAGGCCAGGGCGTCCTTGATTTCCGCCCGCTCGAAGAAGCGCAGGCCGCCATAGACCCGGTAGGGAATGCCGGCCTGCAACATGGCCTCCTCGAACACCCGGGACTGGGCCGTGGTGCGGTAGAGGATGGCCGCCTCGGCGCGCAAATGGCCCTCATCGATGAAGGCGCGGATGCGGTCCACCACAAACCGCGCCTCGTCGGTTTCGTTGAAAGCGGCGTAGATGCGGATGGGCTCGCCATCGCCGTCTTCCGTCCACAGCTCCTTGCCCAGGCGTTCCGGGTTGTTGGCGATGACGGCGTTGGCGCCGCGCAGGATATTGCCCGTGGAGCGGTAGTTCTGCTCCAGCTTCACCAGCTGGGTATTGGGAAAATGGCGGGGAAAGTCCTGGATGTTCTCCACCCGGGCGCCGCGCCAGCCGTAGATGGACTGGTCGTCGTCCCCCACCACGAACAGGTTGTCCCTGTCCCCGGCCAAGAGGCGCAGCCAGGCGTACTGGATGGCGTTGGTGTCCTGAAACTCGTCCACCAGCACGTGCTGGAACCGCTGCTGGTAATGCTGCAGCACATCCGGCCGGTCGCGCCACAGCTCATGGGCGCGCAACAACAGCTCGGCAAAATCCACCGCCCCGGCCCGCTCGCAGGCCGCCTGGTAAGCAGTGTAGATACGGATCATGTTGCGCCGCCAGTGATCGCCGCCATCCTCCAGATGCTGGGGCCGGCGGCCTTCATCCTTCTGCTCGTTGATGAACCACTGGGCCTGGCGGGGCGGCCATTTGCTGTCGTCCAGGTTGAGGTCACGAATGACCCGCTTGACCAGGCGGAACTGGTCGTCGCTGTCGAGAATCTGGAAACCCTTGGGCAAATTGGCCTCCTGCCAGTGGGCGCGCAGCAGGCGGTGGGCCAGGCCGTGGAAGGTGCCCACCCACATGCCGCCCACGGGATGCCCCAGCAGCTCCTCGATGCGCTGGCGCATTTCCCTGGCCGCCTTGTTGGTGAAGGTCACCGCCAGTATGCCCCAGGGAGAAACCCCCTCCACCTGAATCAGCCAGGCGATGCGGTGCACCAGCACCCGGGTCTTGCCCGAGCCGGCCCCGGCCAGGACCAGGGTGGAACAGGGAGGGGCGGAAACAGCGTCGCGCTGGGCGGCGTTCAGGCCGTCGAGTATCGAGGAAACATCCATGGGGCGATTGTATCAGCTGGCGTCCAGCCCGGCCTGCAACTCGGCCTCACCCTCTCCCTTGTCCAAACGGATGCGCACGCCCAGGTTGGACTGGGATTCGGCATTCTCCATGGCCTTCTCTTCGGTGATATGGCCGTTCTTGTACAACTCGAAAAGGGACTGGTCGAAAGTCTGCATGCCAGGTTCGCTGCTCTTTTCCATGGCTTCGCGCACCTCGTCCAGCTTGCCCTTGGATATGAGGTCGCGAATCAGGGGAGTGATGAGCAATACCTCCACCGCCGGCATGCGCTTGCCCTCGTGATTGCGCACCAGGCGCTGGGAAATAATGGCCACCAGGTTATGGGCCAAATCCATGAACAGCTGGGCATGCATATCCTTGGGGAAAAAGGTCACGATGCGCTGCAGCACGTGGGAAGCATTGCTGCCATGCAGGGTGGACAAACACAAATGGCCGGTTTCGGCATAGGCAATGGCATGTTGCATAGTGGAGCGTTCGCGGATTTCACCAATGAGAATCACATCCGGGGCCTCGCGCATGGCGTTCATCAGGGCATCATCATAGCTGTCCGTGTCTATGCCCACTTCCCGCTGGTTGACCACGGACTTGTGGTAGCGGTGAATGTACTCGATGGGGTCCTCTATGGTCAGAATATGGCTGTGGCTGTTGCGGTTGCGGTAATCCAGCATGGAGGCAAGGGTGGTGGACTTGCCTGCCCCCGTGGCGCCCACAGCCAGAATCAGCCCCCGGGGCTTCATCACCAGCTCCTCGAGAACCGGCGGCAGGTGCAGCTCGGCAACAGTGGGAATCCTGTCCTGCAGGTAGCGTATCACCATGGCTACCTCGCCGCGCTGGCGAAAGATATTCACCCGGAAACGCCCATAGCCTTCCATGGACAGGCCAAGATTCATTTCAGGGCGTTCAGCAAAAGCCAGGCGCTGCTTGTCGCTCATGATGCTGTGGGCCAGGGCCGCCACGCCCTTGCCGCTGAGGGGCGCTTCCTTCACCGGGGACAACACCCCATCGACCTTCATGTGCAGGGGGGTGCCCGGGGAGAAGAACAGGTCGGACGCCTGGTGCTTGATCATCAACTTCAGAAAATCCCTGATTTCAGGCATGAACGGTCTCCATATCCAGCAGGTTCGGGCGAAGGGCAATCGCGCAACAAGACCACTGCATCACAGCTTTGGCAACGAATGCCTGCTAATCTTGTTCGAGCTCACAAAATCATCGATTCAGCTAGAACTATTATCAGCTAGTGTTGGAAAAAGCTTGTTTTTTCTACTATGCTTGGGCTTGTCTGCATTGTGGCGAGCATTGCCTGGCAGCTCCGTGCCCCGAACAAACGAGGGCAGCCGAGCGCCGCTATCAGCATCATTATGGAGGAATAAGGTGAAGAATTCACTATACAAGACCGCCCGCTGGTCTGCCCTTGCCCTGGCAATGGGGATCATGAGCACTGTCAGCGCGCAAGTCCATGCGGCCATCAACTGGCCGGGCGGTGAAGGCGACAGCGGCGACCCCAACAAGAAGTCCAAGGAGTACAAAAAAGGCTACAAGGATGGCCAGGCAGACTGTGTTGCTGCCCCCAAGGACTGCAAAGTGCTGCTGGAAGACGTGGTGGCCATGCCCGGCTGGGGCGAAACCGAGCCCAATGATTTCATGGAAGCGGCGGACAGGATTTACCTCAACCGTTTCTACCAGGCCAACAGCCTGGACAAGTTTGACAAGGACTGGTTCTACCTGGCCTCTACCAAGCCCAACCAGAACCTGGTTATCAACTTCCTGGGCGACAAGGCCAACTATACGGACACCGCCGGCTGGCTGGTAAAGGTTCACGACCGCTACGGTAACGTGATTGCCGCTTTCGACAGCACCACCACGGGCACCGGCAACGTGTACCGCAACGGTGACGACCCCGAGGACGTGGTCGATCCCCAGGAACCCATCCTGGCAAAGACCCCTCTCAGCAATGCGCACATCATGCTGGCCACCCTGGGGCTGCCCGGGCGGTATTATATCTCCGTGGAATCCAAGGACGAGGAAGGCGCGGAACGGGCCTACCACATCGCGGCCATGATCTCCTCCTCGGATCAGATGTCCCCCAATCCCGACACCAATTTCCATGACGCGGAAACCGAGCCCAACGACCTGCAGGAAGACGCCGATCCCCTGCGTTCCAACGTTCATATGTTCGGCACCTTCGGTCGCCGCTGGGTGAGCTGGTATGTTCCACCCGAAGACAACGTGGAATGGGTCTGGCCCAACTGCGATCCCGCCGACATCAGTTCCCTGCCCCTGGGGCAGGCTGACTGCAGCTGCGACAACACGGCGCCCGGCAACACCTGCATTGCTCAGCCGCTGAATGGCGGCCAGGGCACATGGGAGTATGCCTACGACTACGACAATGACTGGTTCTACTACCGTTCCGACGGCAACGAACAGCTCCATTTCGAACTCTGCACCAAGGGCAACTGTGACTTTGCCCGGGTACATGTTCGCATCATCTATGTAACCGATGCCGTGGTTCTGCTCGATGGTCCTATTCAGCCCGGCCGAAGTTTCGACATTGGCGCGGCCAGCCCTGGGGTCTATTTCTTCGAACTTTCCCCGGAACCCGTGGACGGCCCCCAGGTCGATCCTGAAACCGGTGTTCATACCGTCGACGATCTTACCGGCCCCTACAACTTCCTGCTGCGCAGCACCAAGCTTCCGGCGGACGGGAGTTGAGCATGAATACAAGGCGTGAGAAGGCAGAGCAGCCCACAGCATTGTTACGGAGAATGAAAGTGAAGAACTCACTCAACAAAACGGTTCGCTGGTCCACCTTGGCAATGGCCATGGGAACCATGAGCATCGCCGCGTTCCAGGCACAGGCCGCCATATTCTGGCCGGGAGGCACGGGAAACACCAATGCAGACACCGACTACCAGGATGGCTATGACGCCGGAACCCAGGACTGCCGGGACGCGCCCATTGCCTGTGGCGTAAAGATCTATCCCATGATCAAGGAGCAGGGCTACGGGGAAACTGAACCCAATGACCACATCCTGAACGCGGACGGATTACTCCTCGGCCAGTTTTACCATGGCAACACCCTGGACGCGTTCGATGAGGACTGGTTCTACATTACCACCGACAAGCCCAGCCAAAAGCTGACCCTGTATTTCCTGGCCGATCCCGGCTACTTTGAAAACACCATTGGCTGGGTAGTCAAGGTAAGAGATCTCAACGGCAACATCATTGCTTCCTTCGACAGCAACAATGGACTGGGCGGAGGCGATGATGGTGGAGGCGGCGAGGAAACCACGACACCTCCCCCGGATGACACCCCCGCTGGTTCCACCTCTCCCGTGGATTTGGCAAAAGTCGTCGAAGTCACCCTGGGCAAGACCGGCACCTACTATATCTCCGTCGCCTCCAAGAACAACGGCGGCGATTTCCGCGGCTACAACATTGCCGCCCGCCTGGAAAACACGGGGCAGGTAACGGCCAACCCGGACGAAAACCGTTTCGATACGGAAACCGAGCCCAACAACGATCCGGATCACGCCGATCCCCTGCGCTCCAACGTGGCCATGGTGGGGACATTCGGCCGCACCCTGCAAAAGAAAAAGAAGATCACGACGCCGGAACAGGTGGAGTATCGCTATTTTTACAAGGGTTGCACAGTCCAGGAGATCAACGATCCCACAAACACCGACTGGTTTGATTTCAACGGCGGTAGCTGCGACTGCGATGTCACCAAGGACCCCGCCTCCGGTGATCCTCTGGTTCCTTCTCAGCCCAATCGCATGGATGTTGACCCCCCCGGAGGCAACCCCATCCCTGTGGGCGAAGAAGACAATCCCGACTTCGCCTGCTATGCCCAGGAATACATCACCCCGGCCAAGACCGAGTGGGTGGGCATTTTCAACTACGACACCGACGTGTACACCTATACGTCGGACGGCAACGAGCAGTTGCGCATCCAGATCTGCACGCGCACGGAATGTGAATTTGAGAAGGTTCACCTTAAGATCAACCGGGGTGACACCGGGGTCGTTCTCATGGAGAGCCCCATCGAGCCGGGTCAGGTCATCGACCTGGGCGCTTCGCTTCCCGGGGAATACTTCTTTACCTTCACCGCGGAGAAGACAGGCATCATTTCAGATACCGGAGATCCGCAGGTCGTCGACCTGGTCGGTCCTTACGATGTCCTGCTCATGAGCACGAAAATGTCCAACCACGGAAACTGAGCCTCAGGGCAGTACAAGAAAGCGGCCGCAAGGCCGCTTTTCTTTTGCCTGGAAGTTTTCCCGGACTCAGGAAAGGCTACACTTCTGCTGCAAGAAAACATCCTGCGGTGAAGCCTTTCCCCAAGCGTAAATCTCTGTCGTGGCGGGATCGCACTGAGAGCAGCTGGTTCCGCAAGATGGAGTAGCGGCCATCCGGTGCACCTTGCCCTTCCTGATCCAGAGTTCCAGCATGTCCCGGGCCACCTCCGGCGTCACGTCCAGGTGCCGGGCAATATCGGAAAGGGGCGCCTGCCCCCGCTCCTCCAGGTAGGCCCTGATGTCGCCAAGCATCAGCCGCGCTCCACGGCCGGCGTCACCAGCGCCGGCTTCTCACGGTTCACCCAGCGCTTGAGGCCCAGGATGATGAGCAGGATGTAGCCCAGCAGCAGGCTGATCCACAGGGCGGAACTGCCAGGATGCTGACTCCAGGTGGCGGACTGGTACCAGACGCTTGCCGTTACATAGGCGACGCTGGTGGTCCAGAAAGCCACGAAAGCCGCCCAGGGACCACCCGCCTCGCGCTTGATGGCGCCGATGGTGGCCACGCAGGGGAAATAGAGGAGCACGAACAGCAGGTAGGCAAAGGCGCCAACCTGGCCGTCGAAGCGCGCCGCCATGGCGCCAAAGACATCCATGCTCACTTCCTGCTCCGCCGCCACCTGGCTGATATCCCGCACGTCCGCCGCCCCCAGGCCCAGGGGGTCCGTGAGTAACTCGCCCAGGCCCGAAAGGTTTTCCGGCACCGTGGCCGCGGCCTCCTTGAGCGCCTGCCAAAGATCAAAGGCCTGCTCTTCAGACGGGGCGCCAGACGCTTCCTCCGCCAGGCGGGTGTACAGGGTATCCAGGGTGCCCACCACCACTTCCTTGGCCAGCACGCCGGATATGATGCCCACCACGGCGGGCCAGTTGTCCTGATGCACCCCCATGGGGGCGAAGGCCGGGGTCAAGGCCTGGGCCGTCACGCTGAGCACGGACTTGTCAGAATCCTCGTTGCCGAAGGAGCCGTCAGTGCCGATGGAATTGAGCACATTCAGGGCCAGCACCATGACCACGATGATCTTGCCCGCCTCGCGGATGAACAGCTTCACCCGGTCCCAGGTGCGCAGCAGCACGCCCTTGAGAGTGGGCAGGTGATAGGGCGGCAGCTCCATCATGAAGCCCGCGCTTTCGCCCCGCAGCAGGGTTTTTTTCATCACCAGCCCTGTGAGCACCGCCACCAGGATGCCGATGAGGTACAGGCTGAACACCAGGTTCTGGCCGTTGTCGGGGAAAAAGGCCGCGGCAAAGAGCACATACACCGGAAGGCGCGCCCCACAGGACATGAAGGGATTCATGAGTATGGTGAGCTTGCGCTCCCGCACGTTCTCCAGGGTGCGGGTGGCCATGATGGCCGGCACATTGCAGCCGAAGCCCACGATGAGAGGCACGAAAGCCTTGCCCGGAAGGCCGATGCTGCGCATGAAGCGATCCATGACGAAAGCCGCCCGAGCCATGTAGCCCGAATCTTCCAGGGCGGACAGGAACAGGTACAGGCCGGAGATGATGGGAATGAAGGTGGCCACCACCTGCAGGCCGCCGCCGATACCGTCCGCGAGCAGCACCCGCAACCAGTCCGGCGCACCAACAGCGCTCAACAGCTCGCCCAGTCCATCCACGAAGAAAGCGCCCGCCACGCCATCGAAGAAATCCACGAAAGCGCCGCCGATATTGATGGTGAACATGAACATGAGATACATCATGAACAGGAATATCGGCACCCCCAGCCAGCGGCTCAGCACCACGGAATCGATGCGGTCGGATACGGTGCGCCCCAGGCGGCCCCGCTCCTTCACCACGGTCTGCGCCAGGGCATGGGCGTGGCTGAAGCGGCTGTCGCTGATATGGATGTCCGCTTCCTCGCCGCTGCGATCCTCGATGGCCTTGCGCCAGTGGTTCACCGCCTGGCGCAGGGCCTCGCTGGCCTGGGGGGGAATGTGCTCGTCGGATTCGAGCATTTTCAGGGCCAGCCAGTGGCGGTTGGCGGGATTCTCATTGCCAAGATGGGTTTCCAGATCGGCCACAGCCTGCTCCACCACCTCGTCATTGGCCAGGGCGAAGCCCCCGCATTCGGCCCCCGTGGCCACGGCCAGCATGCGTGCCTTGAGTTCAGCGGTGCCTTCACCCGTGGTGGCCACCACAGGCACCACCGGGCAGCCCAGCTCCTCGGCCAGCTTGTCCACGTCGATCTCTATGCCCCGCTTGCGCGCCACGTCCATCATGTTGAGGGCAATGACCATGGGCACGCCCATTTCCAGCAGCTGCACGGTGAAGTACAGGTTGCGCTCCAGGTTGGAGGCATCCACCACGTTGATGATGAGGTCCGCCTCCCGGGACAGGAGGTAATCCCTGGTGATCTCCTCGTCGATAGAGGAGGCATCAAGGCTGTAGATACCCGGCAGGTCGATGAGCCTTACCTTGTACTGCTCCAGGTCGAACTGGCCTTCCTTGCGGTCCACCGTGACCCCGGGCCAGTTGCCCGTGGTTTGGCGGATGCCGGTGAAGGCATTGAACAGGGCGGACTTGCCGCAATTGGGATTGCCGGCAATGGCGATGGTCAGGGAGAAATCGCCGCGCAAGGGCACGGCCTTGTCACAGCAGGCGCCCCCCATCAGGAAAGCTCCTGGATCACCAGGCGGTCGGCAATGTCATGCCCCAGGGCCAGGCGGTTGCCGCCGCGGCCCACCACCACATCACCCTTGCGGCGGTGCAGCACTTCCATTTCATTCCCCACACTCAGTCCCAGGGCAAGCAGGCGGCGTGTAAGCAGCCGGTCTCCTTCTATGGAAACCAGGCGCACCCGGTGGCCGGGGGAAACCTGTGACAGTGTCTGTTGGGTCATGGCGTATGGCTATTAATGCGAACAATTCTCATTATTGCACAAAACTCCGGCTATTGCATCCATGTTTCACGGCTGGGGCCGCCGGAACACCCATTGCCTGTCGTCCGAATCCGCTTCGGAATAGCGATAGCCCTCCATGTCGAATCCCTTGATATCCTCGGCGGCTTCTATACGGTTGCGGATGATGTAATCCGCCATCATGCCCCGGGCCCGCTTGGCGAACACGGCGATGACCCGCGCCTTGCCGTTCTTCTCTTCCTTGAAGGCGATGTTCAGGAGGCGGCCTTCCAGCAGCCTGGGCTTCACCGCCTTGAAATATTCATTGGAGGCCAGGTTCACCAGGGTCGGCTCCTGCTGCTGCTTCAGGGCTTCGTTGAGGCACAGGGTCAGGCGGTCACCCCAGAACTGGTACAGGTTGTCGCCCCGGGGATTCGTCAGCCTGGTCTTCATCTCCAGACGGTAGGGCTGGATGAGATCCAGAGGCCGCAGGCAGCCATAAAGACCCGACAGGATGCGCAGGTGCCGCTGGGCAAAGTCCAGGTCTTGCGGGCCATATTCCTCCACGGGAATCCCCCGGTACACGTCGCCCTTGAAGGCAAAGAGGGCGGGCCTGGCATTCTGCGGGGTGAAAGGCAGGGAAAAGGCCTTGTAACGGTCCACATTGAGCCGCGCAATGTTCTCACTCACCTCCATGAGATCCCTCACCTGGTCTGTGCTGTATTTGCGCAGTTCCTCGATGAGCATCATGGAATCATCCAGCATGGCCGGCACCGTCACCTTGGCATCGTCCAGCACCACCGGGGTTTCGAAATCCTGGCCCTTGGAGGGTGAAAGGGTGATGATCATGGCTCGCAGCTCTCCTGAATTCAGTGACAGGCAAAACCCGGAGCGACAGTCTCCGGGAAACATATTAGAATATCATGTTTTTCTGCATTCTCCACCCTTGGAGAAACCCCGCCCCTCTTCAGGAAAACCTTTCATGTTTGACATCATTTCCCGCCATGCGCCCCACAATGCGCGCATCGACATCCTTTCCGGCCTCACCGTGGCCCTGGCCCTGGTGCCGGAAGCCGTGGCTTTTGCCTTCGTTGCCCATGTGGCGCCTCTGGTGGGCCTTTACGCCGCCTTCATCATGGGGCTGGTGGCGGCCATCGTTGGCGGACGGCCAGGCATGATCTCCGGCGCCACCGGGGCCATTGCCGTGGTGGTGGTTTCCCTGGTTCTGGAACACGGGGTGGAATACCTGTTCGCCGCCGTGGTGCTCATGGGGCTGATACAGATCAGCTTCGGCGTGCTGAAACTGGGCAAGTTCATCCGCCTGGTGCCCCACCCGGTATTCCTGGGCTTCGTCAACGGCCTGGCCCTGGTGATCTTCCTCGCCCAACTGGATCACTTCAAGGTCCGTGATGCCAGCGGCGCCATTCTTAGCGATGCCGCCGGCAATCCCCAGTGGATCAGCGGCCAGCCTCTGGTGATTATGCTGGCCCTCATCGCCCTGACCATGGCCATCATCGAGTTTTTTCCCCGTCTGACCAAGGCCGTGCCCTCCACCCTGGTGGCCATTGTCACCGGAAGCCTGCTGGCCCTGGGACTGGGCCTGGACACCCCTACCGTGGGGGACATGGCCTCTATCAAGGGCAGCCTTCCCGAATTCCATATCCCGGATATTCCCTTCGACCTGGAAACTCTGAAGATCGTCTTTCCCTATGCTCTTATCATGGCCCTGGTGGGCCTCATTGAAAGCCTGCTCACCCTGAACCTCGTGGACGAACTCACCGAGACCCGCGGCCAGCCCAACCGGGAGTGCATCGGCCAAGGCGCGGCCAACATCACCACAGGACTGTTCGGCGGCATGGGCGGCTGTGCCATGGTGGGCCAGAGCATCATCAACATCAAGTCCGGGGGCCGGGGCCGCCTGTCCGGCATCAGCGCCGCCCTGTTCCTGCTGTCCTTCATCCTGGTAGGCTCGTCACTCATCGAGCAGATTCCCATTGCCGTGCTGGTGGGGGTCATGTTCATGGTGGTCATCGGCACCTTCGAATGGTGCAGCTTCCGTCTCATCGGCAAAATCCCCCCGGCGGACACCCTCATCGGAGTCTCCGTGGCGGTGATCACCGTATTCCAGGATCTGGCCATCGCCGTCATCATCGGAGTGATTCTTTCCGCCCTGGTATTCGCCTGGCAGCACGCCAAGCACATCAACGCCACCACCCGCAGCAACCGCATGGGCGGCAAGGTATATGAACTCAACGGCCCCCTGTTCTTTGCCTCCGTGCACCATTTTCAGGAGATCTTCGATCCCAAGAACGATCCCGACGACGTGGTGGTGGACTTCAAGAATTCCCGGGTGGCGGATCACTCGGCCATCGAGGCCATCGACAAGCTGGCGGAGCGCTATCTCAGGGAGCACAAGCGGCTGCACCTGAAACACCTGGCACCGGAATGCCGACAACTGCTGAAGAAAGCCCGGGACCTGGTGGAAGTGAACGTGGTGGAAGACCCCAATTATCACCTGGCCGTGGACAAGGAGGACTTTCAAGCCAGTGGTTAATACTCCCTTGCCCACCCACGGGGAAAGGTTGGAACCCCAGGGACCGGAGTCAAATCAGGAGAACATCCCAAATTTCAACCACCAGAGATGTTTTGACTCCGACCCCTTGTAACCAAGCGTCAACCATGTGTCCGGACTGTACACCCCCGGGGGGAGAGGGAATGTCCTTCACAGCAACAGTGCCACGCTCTTGACCTGGGCAAACACGGCCTTGCCGGGCGCCAGGGCCAGATCCGCCGCCGATTTGCGGGTGATGCGGCACAGCAGGGGCTGTTCCCCCAGCATCAGGCGCACCATGACCTTGGCCCTGTCATCCTCGGCCAGGGCATCCACGACAGCGGGAAAGATATTCAGGATACTGGTGCCCTGCTGGCGGGCCAGGGTGATGCTCACATCGTTGGCCTTCACCTGCAGGCGCACCCTGCTCCCTTTGGGCAAATGATTGCGGGCGAGGATGAACCGTCCCCCGGAAAAATCCAGCCAGCTCAGTTCATATTCGGCATCATGTCCCGCCACCCGGGTCTCGATGATGGTCTCGGCATCCGGACGATGGGCCAGGGGCAGATCCAGGCGGGCGAACAGCTCATCCACCGCGCCCGCGGCCCGCAGCTGCCCCGCCTCCAGCAGCAGCAGATGATCCGCCAGCCGCGCCACCTCGTCGCGGGCATGGCTCACATAGACCACGGGAATGGCCAGCTCCCGGTGCAGGGATTCCAGCCAGGGCAGGATCTCCGCCTTGCGCGCCTCGTCCAGGGCCGCCAGGGGCTCATCCAGCAGCAACAGGGCGGGATTCACCGCCAGGGCCCGGGCAATGGCCACCCGCTGGCTCTCGCCGCCGGACAGCTGGTGAGGCTTCCTGCCCAGCAAACTTTCCAGGCCCAGCAGTTCCACGGCCCTGTCCAGGGAAGGCCGGCGGGCACTCCTGGGCAGGCGGCGCAGGCCGTATTCGATATTGCCCCGCACGTCCAGGTGGGCAAACAGGCTGGGTTCCTGAAACACGTAGCCCAGGGAGCGGCGATGGGTTGGCAGAAAGACCTGCTCATCCTGCCAAAGGGCACGGCCTACCTTCAGACGCCCCCGGGCCCGCGGCTCCAGGCCGGCAATGGCCCGCAGCAAAGTGGTCTTGCCACAGCCCGAAGGGCCGAACAGGGCGGTGATGCCCCGCGCCGGCAGGCGGAAATCCACATCCAGGGTAAAGCCCCCGCGCTGCAGGAAGAAGCGCCCTTCAACCGTCATGGCCGCGCCACGGAAAAGCGCCGGTTCAGTCCATACACGGCCAGCAGCAACAGGAAGGAGAACAGCAGCAGCCCGGCGGATATCCAGTAGGCCCTGCCGTATTCCATGGCCTCCACGTGATCGTAAATGGCAATGGAGATCACCTGGGTGCTGCCGGGAATGTTGCCGCCGATCATGAGGACCACACCGAACTCCCCCAGAGTATGGGCAAAACCCAGCACCGCCGCAGTGAGAAAGCCCGGCCGGGCCAGGGGCAGGGCCACGCTGAAGAACCGGTCCAGGGGCGAGGCCCCCAGGGTGGCGGCCACTTCCAGGGGACGCCGCCCCACGGCCTGGAAGGCGTTCTGCAGAGGCTGCACCACGAAAGGCAGGGAATAGAACACAGAGCCGACGACCAGCCCGGCGAAGGTGAACGCCAGGGGGCGTCCGCCCAGGGCCTCCATCAGCCTGCCGATGGGGCCGTTGGCACCTAGAGCCACCAGCAGGTAGAAACCCAGCACCGTGGGCGGCAGCACCAGGGGCAGGGCCACCAGGGCCTCCAGCAGGAACTTGTAGCGCCAGCGGCTGCGAGCCAGCCACCAGGCCAGGGGCGTGCCCAGAAACAGCAGGATGATGGTGGTCAGGCCGGCCAGCTTGAGAGACAGCCACAGGGCCTGCATGTCCTGTTCGGCAAACATCAGGGCACCTCGTAGCCGTTGGCGCGAATGATGGCCCGGCCTTCGTCACTGGCGGCGAAGCGCAGGAAATCCCGCGCCACGACATGTTCCCTTAGCAGCACCGCCTGCTGTTCTATGGGTCTGTAGAGGTGCGCCGGCGGCATCCACAAGGAGCCGCGCAGGGGCCTGCCCTCGCCCAGCACCTGGGAAGCCGCCACCAAGCCCAGCTCGGCAGTGCCGCTGCGCACGAACTGGAAGGCCTGGCCTATGTTCTCGCCGCGTACCATACGGCTGCCTAACGCATCCCACAGGCCCAGCTTCCGCAACAGTTGCTGCGCCGCCAGGCCATAGGGCGCAAGCCGTGGATTGGCCACGGCCAGGTGGCGAAAACCGCCTTTGCCCAGAATATCGCCATTCTCATCCACCAGCCCCGGATCGGGGCTCCACAACACCAGCCTGCCCAGGGCATAAGTGAACCGGCTGCCAGGCTGAACAAGACCCCCGGCCTCCAGCAGGGCCGGGCGACGGCTGTCCGCCGCAAACCAGGCATGGAAGGGCGCGCCATTTCGGATCTGGGCATACTGCTTGCCGGTAGAGCCGAAGGAAAGTTTCACCTCATGCCCGGTACGTGACTCAAAGCGGCTGGCAAGCTGCCGCGCGGCCCCGGCAAAGTTGCTGGCCACGGCGACACGAATCTCATCCGCCAAGGAGGCCTGTATCCAACCAACCAGGAGGAGCAGCACAACCACTAACAGCGTTCTCATGTTACAGATCCAGCTGCCGGCCCCGCCGGGCCAGAAAATCCCTGAAATCACCATAGGCAGACCAAAAGGCGGCCACGGCCTTCTCCCCAGCCTCGGTAAGTATGGCCCCGCCACCCCCTCTGCCGCCCGTGCTCTTCTCCACCACCGCACGGCGGCTCTGGCGGTTCATGGAATCCACTAGCTGCCATGCATGCCGGTAGGACATTTCCATGGAGCGGGCCGCGGCGCTGATGGAGCCATGCTCCCGGATACGTTCCAGCAACACCACCCGACCGTACCCAAGAAAAGTGCCGTCCGGCCCCTCTATCCAAACCCTTCCCCGTAACCGATAGCCTTGTTCCATTGGAATCTTCCCCGGAAAACGCCTTGGCACCAAGCGTAATATATCGACAAACATAACGCAATTCAGGGGCAAGGCCCAGGCATGGGCACCAAAGGCCTCTCGCCTGGATATTTTTCAGCCCAATATCCTGGCAGGGAGCCCAATAAAGCCCCCTCTCCCTCGGCCTACCCATTTTTTCACCAACCCCAAAGTTGACCAGGAACAAGCCAGAGACTAACGTCCTACACAGAGGCCTGTCATCAGGCCCCCAGGCAGGATACTAACCCTGGATTATTTCAATTACGGAAGTGGAAAACGCGGTCTCCCGCTTCCTGGTGTTTTCGATGGCTTACCGCCATTGAAAAAAGCGGTACATCTTTTTGCCGTATGCAGGGTAATGGAAAACCGTTTTTTCATACCCTATCTGAGAACCGCCCAGCAGGACATGGTGACAAGCATTGGATGCGTAATACCGGTTCCTCGCCGGCAAGCCCGCGCCATGCCTGTCCCATTTTCCTCGGGGCAATCCTTATTGACCACTCAAAGGAAAAATATCATGGGAATGCTTTCAGAGTTCAAGGAGTTCGCTGTCAAGGGCAACATGGTCGACATGGCCGTGGGCATCATTATTGGCGGTGCCTTCGGCACCATTGTCAAATCACTGGTTTCCGACGTCATCATGCCACCCATTGGCTATCTGGCTGGCGGGCTGGACTTCTCCGACCTTGCGATTTCCCTGGGCAAGGGAATGGATGGCAAAGAGGTGCTAATCAAATACGGTGCCTTTCTCAACGCGGTTATCGCCTTCCTGATCGTTGCCTTTGTGCTCTTTCTGATTATCAAAGGCATCAATCGCGCCAAGGAAGCCATGGAAACTGAGAAAAAAGAGGAAGAAGAAGCCACGCCACCGCCCAAGCAGGAAGTACTTCTCGAAGAGATACGCGATCTGCTCAAGGAAAAAGCCTGATTTCCAATCCGGGTGTTGAATGCGGACCGGGAGGTGACGGACACTATCCGTCACCTCCAATGAAATGCATGGTTCCACGCTAAAGACAGCAGGGAGTCCGCCCTTTCGGCCGGCTTCGACCAGGCCACCAATCTCTGGCGCCTGACTACTTCAGCACTGACGTAAACAACTGTACTTCATCCGAGAAGCCGTTATAGACGTCCAGAACATTGTCCTGACGGATATCCAGCTTCTTGAGATCCGGGGAATGCTGCCAGTCAATTTCACTTACGACGGCTTCGGGATCCCCGGAGTCGGCCATGCGAACCATCAGTTTTGCGGCCTTGAGGATATCCGCAAGGTTCGCCGGGCCAAAATGCGACACATCCGGGTCGTTCTGCAGCTCCACGGCCCTGGCAATCTGTTCCGGGAAGCCCCAGTTCTCAATGAGTGCGCAGCCCACGCCAGGCATCCATTGTTCTATGGACATTTCCTCAACGAACTCCGGAAACTGACGTGACTTGGTAAGAATGTAAAAATGCCCCACATTGTGCAGCAGGCCGGTGAGCATGGCATCATCCCGGGCATCCGGCATACCGGCATAATCGGCAAGAGCACAGGTATAAGCCGCGGTGTGCACGGAGGCCGAGCGCAGCTGCTCCAGTTTCTCCCAGATGGGGGAACTACGCGGACAATCGAACATTTCCCGGGTGGCAACGGATACTGTGGCATTGCGGACAGCACTGACACCCAAGCGAGACACGGCCACGCCAATGTCTACCACCTCCACCCCGGCACGGTTGTACAGGGCCGAATTCGCCAGCAACAGGATGCGTACGCACAGATCCGGCGCCGCCGTTACCATTCTGGCCAGCCGGTCCATGGACAGGTCCGGGTCATTCAGCGCGCCCAGTATTCGTGTATACACGTCCGGAAACGGCGGCAGCTCGATATCCCGGCTGCTCAACTGAGCGGCCAGGTCCTTCAGAAAATCCAGCGCAACATTGCCCGTAGGCGTATTCATATTCTGCAGCATAGGAGCCCCCGCAGGTGAAAGATTATCGGTTTCTGCAAGTCTCATCGGCAGCAGGAGGAAATCCTTAACAGCTCGCAACCCCGCATCTTTTCAACCAGGAGCAGCTTCCCTGGCCTGCCCGGTGCTTGAATTGGGCGGCTGGAAACCTCATATCCATTGCATCCACGATTTTGGAGCACAAAATGAATATCCGGTTTTCATACAGAAGAATCGACAACAACGAGAAGAAACTGCTCAAAAACACCGTCAAGGAGAGCAGCGATAGCCTTAGAGAAGTATTGGGCAGTTTTGACGGCGACGCCGTACGCCTGGAAGGCGCGGTGGAACGACATGGAAACAAATCCCTGTACAGGGCACGGCTGAAACTGCATCTGCCGGGAAAAACCCTGGTGGCCCTGGAAGAGGCCGACGACGGCAATGCCGTGGTTCGGCAAGCTTTCGCGGAGCTGCGCCGCCAGGTCGAGCGCTTCAAGCACCTGGCAAGAAACGACCATTTGTGGAAACGCCCAAGACGCCGCGCACAACTGCGCAATCAGCTCAGCGGGAGCACCGGCAGTGACAGGGAGCAGCAAAAGGACTACGCCGACCTGGTGAAGCCTCACCTGCCCGAACTCTATCATTTCATCCGACGGGAACTCGCCTACCACCAGGCCCTGGGAGATCTGTCGCCCTCGGACATTCGCGCAGACGAAGTGCTGGATGCAGCCGTTGTCCGCGGGCTGGAAGCCTTTGGTGAGAGGCCCCAACACCTGGAAATCCTGCCCTGGCTGGCAGGAATGGCTTTGCAGGTCATTCAGGAAGAAATGGACGCCCGCCAGGTTCGCGACCGCCGGGTGTCCACGGAAGATTTCGCACCGGCAGACGCCATGGACATCAGCGACGACGAAGATACCCGCATGTATGAGTTCTACCAGCCGGATGAGGTCATCCGCATGGAAGACATCATCCCTGACCCGGAAAGCAGCAACCCGGAACAGGCGGAGGCCATTCGGGAACGCGCCATTCTGGTTCATCGAACGCTGGCCCTCCTGCCTCCCGCATGGAGACATGCCCTGGTGCTGGCGGACGTGCATGGCATGAAAGAATCCGAGCTGGCGGACATCCTCCATCAGACGCCCGAACGTCTGCAGCAAACCCGAGCCTGCGCCGAGGCTTTCATGCGCGACTGGCTGGGTCAGCGTCTGACAAGGGGTGAGCTGGATCAGGCAAGCACCGGAGAATTGTTGGGATCACCCTTGCGGGAACCCCTGCCGGAGGAGCTTGAGGCCGAGATTCTGGAAAAGATCATGCCCACGACGGGGTGTTAGAACGCTGTTCATCGACACCCCGCGCGGCACAGAGAGGCGCCTCAACTTTCCATGCCTGAAAAGGAAGGAAGCGGAAAAGCCTTTTTCCGGTTCAGCCCCGCGGGCGGCTAAGCAATAGGGCACATCAGCTGTAGAAACAGCACCCCTATTCCACCGTAACGGATTTCGCCAGGTTCCTCGGCTGATCCACGTCCGTCCCCTTGATGAGGGCCACGTGGTAGGCCAGCAGCTGCAGGGGCACTGTATAGACGATGGGCGAGGTGCTGGGGTGGATGTCGGACAGGGTCAGGCTCTGGTATTTGTCCAGCTCGATCTTCACTTCCTGGTCGCTGAACAGGAACAGCTCGCCGCCCCGGGCGCGGACTTCCTGGAGGTTGGAAAGCACCTTGTCCAGAAGGGGGTCATTGGGCAGGGCGCAGACCACGGGCATCTTGTCATCCACCAGGGCCAGAGGACCGTGCTTGAGTTCGCCCGCGGGATAGGCCTCGGCATGGACGTAGGAGATCTCCTTGAGCTTGAGCGCCCCTTCCAGGGCAATGGGATAGAAGGGACCGCGACCCAGGAACAGGGCGTGCTCCTTGTCCGCAAAGGACCGGGCCATCTGCTGTATGGATTCATTCAGCTTCAGGGCCACCTCCATCTGCCGGGGCAGGGAATGGAGTTCGTCAATGTAGCCACGCAGGGCTTCCTCGCTGTGCCCCATGCGCTTGGCCATGGCCAGCACCAGCAGGCGCAGGGCCACCAGCTGGGTGGTAAAGGCCTTGGTGGAGGCCACGCCGATTTCGGTGCCGGCGCGGGTCATGAGGGCCACGTCTGATTCGCGCACCAGGGAGCTTTCCGGAACATTGCACACCACCAGACTGCCCAGATATCCCTTGTCTTTCGCGCCGCGCAGGGCGGCCAGGGTATCGGCAGTTTCGCCAGACTGGGAAATGGTGACGAACAGAGTGCCTTCGGGCACCACGGCGTGGCGGTAGCGGTACTCGCTGGCCACTTCCACCATGCAGGGAATGCCTATGTCCTCGAACCAGTAACGGGCCACCAGGCCCGCGTGATAGCTGGTGCCGCAGGCGATGATGTGAATCTGCCGGGTGCGGTTCAGCAGCTCACGGGTTTCATAGCCGAAGCTTTCCTCCAGCAGCCGCCCCTTGTAGATACGCCCTTCCAGAGTCTCGGCCACCACGCCGGGCTGCTCAAAGATTTCCTTGAGCATGTAATGCTGGTACGGCCCCTTGTCTGCAGCCGCCGCGTTGAGCCGGGAGGACTTAACCGGCCGCTCCACGGCATTGCCATCCTGGTCGAAAATCTTCACTTGGTCACGGTAGATCTCCGCCAGGTCACCCTCCTCCAGGAAAATGAAATCATGGGTCTGGGGCAGCAGGGCGAATACGTCCGAGGCAATGAAATGCTCACCATCCCCCACGCCTATGACCAGGGGGCTGCCGGCGCGGGCCACCACGATGCGATCCGGGTCGTCCGGACTGGACGCCGCCAAGGCATAGGCGCCCACCAGGCGGGATATAACCTTGCGGAAAGCCTCGGGCAGATCGGCGTTCTTGTCCAGTTCCCGGGCAAGGAGATGAGCGATGACCTCGGTATCGGTCTCGGAGACGAAGCGGTAGCCCTCAGCCTCCAGCTCAGCCCTCAGCTCCGCATGATTCTCGATGATGCCGTTGTGCACGATGGCCACCCGCTCCCCGCTCATGTGGGGATGAGCGTTGCGCTCGGCGGGCATGCCATGGGTGGCCCAGCGGGTATGGGCAATGCCCAGCTCGCCGCTGATGGGCGATGCATCCAGCCGTTCCTGCAAGGAGGCCACCTTGCCCACGGAGCGGATGCGCTGCAAATGTCCCCTGTCATCACGAATGGCGATACCGGCTGAATCATAGCCCCGGTACTCCAGTCGCCGCAGTCCCTCCATGAGAATGGGCGTGATATTACGGCTGGCGATGGCGCCTACGATTCCACACATGTCATGCCCCCTTTTTCGGCCGTTTCCAGCCCTTGATGGTTACCTGTTTGCCCCTGGCCAGGGTGAGTTCACCGGCGGGCGCATCCTTCGCGATTACCGACCCCGCCCCTATGGTGGCATCTTCACCCACGGTCACAGGCGCCACCAGAGCGGTGTTGGAGCCGATGAAGGCCTTGTCTTCGATGGTAGTGCGATGCTTGTAGGCGCCATCATAATTGCAAGTGATGGTGCCCGCGCCGATATTCACCCCGGCGCCCATGAGGGTGTCGCCAATATATGTCAGATGATTGACCTTGGAACCCAGGCCAATGGTGGAATTCTTGATTTCCACAAAGTTGCCCACGTGGGCGCCACCGGTAAGCTCGGTACCGGGACGGATACGGGAGAAAGGACCAATGGCGCTGTCCGGGCCTATGACCGCATCCTCGATGACGCAATTCTCGCGGATCAGTACATTGTCCGCCACGCGCACGTTGCGCAGCACCGTGTTGGCGCCCACGCTGACGTTGTCGCCCAGCACCACCTCGCCTTCGATGATGACGTTCACATCCAGGCTCACGTCCATGCCGGTGCGCAGGCTGCCACGCAGGTCGAAACGCGCAGGGTCCTTGAGGGTAACGCCATCCCGCATCAGGACTTCCGCCTGCCAGCGCTGATATATCCGCTCCAGGGCAGCAAGCTGCAGGCGGTCATTGACGCCTTCGGCCTCCACGGGATCCTCCGGCTGGGCGATCCGTATCTCCACGCCTTCCGCCACGGCCAGGGCCACGATGTCGGTGAGATAGTATTCACCCTGGGCGTTCTGGGGGGTGAGCTGCTCCAGCCAGCGAGCCAGGGAAGCTGCGTCCACCAGCATGATGCCGGTATTGACCTCGCATATCCGCAACTGTTCGGGACTGGCATCTTTCTGCTCCACGATGCCCTGCACCTGACCTTGCTCATTGCGCAGAATGCGCCCGTAACCCGTGGGATCATCCAGGTTCATGGTCATGAGGCCAAAGCCGGAAGGGGCCGCGGCGACCAGGGACTGCAGGCTTTCCCGGCGCATGAGGGGCACATCGCCATACAGAACCAGCACCCGGTCCAGGTCTTTGAGGGCGGGAAGCGCCTGTTGCACGGCGTGCCCGGTGCCCAGCTGCTCCGCCTGTTCCACCCATTGCAGCCCGGGTCCGTCCAGTGCTTCGCGTACCCGCTCGCCACCATGACCGTACACCACGACCATGGCGTCAGGCTCAAGAGAACGGGCAGTTTCAATGACATGGGCCAGCAGGGGCTTGCCCGCCAGCGGGTGCAGCACCTTGGGCAGCCGGGACTTCATCCTTGTTCCCTGTCCTGCCGCCAGAATGACGATACCAAGTTTCATTCCCTCTCCTCCCTGATAATTGTTGAGTGGACCGCCTAGCCCGAACATTTCACCCGGTCGCTGAAGCAATATTCTAGCTTATTGTATTTCATGGAGAATTATTGAATATCCAAAGGGGTCGGAGTCAAATTCCACCCAACTATATATAAGGAACGGGATCAAACGGTTTCATCCCATCGGCTCTTTCCAACATCCTCTCTATTTGACTCCGACCCCGACCACTAGCATGGGCAGGTCAAAACATCATGTCCAGCAAATCAATTGATGGACATGGATCCCGGCGCCTGTACCGCATGAATACCGCTGGTGCGTTCCTCACCGGGCTGGGCATCCCGCACTTCCAGAATCTTGACGTGAACCTTCAGAGTCTTGCCCGCCAGGGGATGGTTGCCGTCGATGGTGACCTTCCCATCTTCGATGCGGGAGATGTAGAAGGTCTTGGTGTCGCCCGCCTCGTTCTGCATCTGCACTTCCGCACCCACATGGCGGAACTGGGGCGGCACATTCTCCAGGTCGTCGGTGAAGGTCAGATCCGGGTCATGCTCACCAAAGGTGTCCTGGGGCGGGAGGCTGACTTCGACCTCCTCCCCGGCGGATTTGCCGGCAATGGCCTGGTCCATGCCGCCGATGAGTTCGGTGTCTGAGCCGTAGACAAAGCCGATGGGCAGATCATGCTGCTCCACGACATTCCCGTCCCCGTCACGGATAGTGTAACTGATGGAAACGTATTTTCCGGGTTTTACGATTTCTTTGCTCATGGATTCAATTCTACAAAAAACGAACAGCCCTGACAGTGCTTAACTGCCAGGGCTCTCAGGAATTCGAATGTGCCGGCAGAGCACCACGAGGGGGCTCCAGCCGGCGCGGTCACTTCATTTTGCGCAGTTTCTCGATGGCGCGCAGCTGGGCCATGGCCTCCGCCAATTCGGCCTGGGCCTTGGCCAGCTCCATCTTGCCGGTCTTGTTGGCAAGGGCTTCCTCGGCCCGGCGCTTGGCCTCGGCGGCGGCGGCCTCGTCCAGATCCGCAGCCCTTATGCCGGTATCGGCCATAATGGTCACCTTGAAGGGCTGCACCTCAATGATGCCGCCGGAGACATAGAAATGCTCCATGGGCTTGCCCTGGCCCGGATCGACACGCACGTCACCGGGCTTGAGACGGGTAACCAGCGGCGCATGGCGCGGCGCGATACCGATCTCGCCCATTATCGCGGGTGCATAGATCATCTCGCCCTGGCCGGAAAACAGGCTGCCTTCCGCGCTGACGATATCCACATGCACTGTCATGGCCATGATTTATTCTCCCGTCCGGCCTCAGCTTTGCTGAGCGCCTCTCTCGATGACATCGTCGATGCCGCCGCACATGTAGAAAGCCTGCTCGGGCAGGTGATCGTACTCACCGGCGACGATGGCCTTGAAGGACTTGATGGTGTCCTTGAGGGGCACGTACTTGCCGGGAGCGCCGGTGAACACTTCCGCCACGAAGAAGGGCTGGGACAGGAAGCGCTGGATCTTCCGTGCGCGCTGCACGATGAGCTTGTCTTCCTCGGACAGTTCGTCCATGCCCAGGATGGCGATGATGTCCTTCAGCTCCTTGTAGCGCTGCAGCACGCCCTGCACGGCGCGGGCCGTCTCGTAGTGCTCGGTGCCCACCACATGGGGATCGAGAATCCGCGAGGTGGAATCCAGGGGATCCACGGCGGGGTAGATACCCAGCTCGGCGATCTGCCGGGACAGTACCAGGGTCGCGTCCAGGTGGGCGAAGGTGGTGGCAGGTGACGGGTCTGTCAGGTCGTCCGCGGGCACGTACACGGCCTGGAAGGAGGTGATGGAACCGGTCTTGGTGGAGGTGATACGCTCCTGCAGCACGCCCATTTCCTCGGCCAGGGTCGGCTGATAGCCTACCGCGGAAGGCATGCGGCCCAGCAGCGCGGACACCTCGGTGCCCGCCAGGGTGTAACGGTAGATGTTGTCGATGAACATGAGCACGTCGCGGCCTTCGTCACGGAAGTATTCCGCCATGGTCAGACCGGTCAGGGCCACCCGCAGACGGTTGCCGGGAGGCTCGTTCATCTGGCCGTAGACCAGGGATACCTTGTCCAGCACCCCGCCTTCGCTCATCTCGTGATAGAAATCGTTGCCTTCCCGGGTACGCTCGCCCACGCCGGCAAACACGGAGAAACCGGAGTGCTCCACGGCAATGTTACGGATCAGCTCCATGAGGGTTACGGTCTTGCCCACGCCGGCGCCGCCGAACAGGCCGACCTTGCCGCCCTTGGCGATGGGCATGATAAGGTCGATGACCTTGATGCCGGTTTCCAGCACCTCGGTGGTGGCCGCCTGGTCCTCAAGCTTGGGCGCTTCGCGGTGGATAGGCATGACCACTTCGGATTCCACCGGACCCGCCTCGTCAACGGGGTTGCCCAGTACGTCCATGATACGGCCCAGGGTGGCCTGCCCCACGGGCACGCTGATGGGCGCCCCGGTGTTGACCACTTCCAGTCCACGCTTCAAGCCATTGGTCGATCCCATGGCAATGGTACGCACCACGCCGTCGCCCAGCTGCTGCTGCACTTCGAGGACCAGGTCCTCGGATTCGATCTTCAGTGCGTCATAGATCTTCGGCATGGATTCGCGCGGGAACTTCACGTCCACCACGGCGCCAATGATTTCCACCACATTACCCGTACTCATTGTGCGGATCCTCTTTATTCAATGTTCACGCCGCGGGAAGCGGCAAAATACAAAAGTTAAATTCGTTATACCGCAGCCGCGCCGCTGACGATCTCGGAGATCTCCTGAGTGATCGCCGCCTGGCGCGCCTTGTTGTAAACCAGTTCCAGTTCGTCGATGAGGCTGCCGGCGTTGTCCGAGGCCGCTTTCATGGCCACCATTCGGGCAGACTGCTCACAGGCCCCGTTCTCCACCACGGCCTGATAGGCCAGGGATTCGACGTAGCGGGCCAGCAAATCGTTCAGCACCACTTCCGCGTCGGGCTCATAGATATAGTCCCAATGGGTGCGCAGCTTGGCCACTTCCTCCTCGTCCTCCTCGGACTCGGGCAGGGGCGCAAGCCGGTCCACCACGGGTTCCTGAGTCATGGTGTTGACGAAGCGGTTGTAGGCCACGCGAATCTCATCCACCTTGCCGTCCATATAGGCGTCCAGCATGACCTTTACCGTACCCACCAGGTCTTCCATGTGGGCGGATTCGCCGATCTGGGTCACCTGGGCCAGCACTTCGCCCCCCACGCGGCTGAAAAAAGCCACGGCCTTGTTGCCCACCAGGCAGTAGCGCACGTCAATGTTGGCTTCGTGCAGCTTCTGCACATCCTTGACCAAGCGGCGGAACAGGTTGTTGTTCAGGCCACCGCACAGGCCGCGGTCGGAAGACACGATGATATAGCCCACGGCCTTCACTTCCCGCTTTTCCATGAAGGGATGCTTCACCTGAGGATGGGCCATGGCCAGATGGCCGATGACGGTGCGCATCTTCTCCGCGTAAGGACGGGACGCATGCATGCGGTCCTGGGCCTTGCGCATCTTGGCTGCGGCAACCATTTCCATGGCGCGCGTGATCTTCTGCGTGCTCTTGATGGAAGCGATCTGGGTGCGTATCTCTTTAGCGCCTGCCATGTTTCAGTCCTGATTCCGGTTGTATCTCGAGTCTCGCCTTACCAGCTGTGGTTGGCCTTGAAGTCCTTCAGGGCGTCGTGGAAGGCGTTTTCGATCTCGTCATTCCAGTCGCCGCTCTCGTTGACCTTGGCCATGAGCTCGCCTTGGCTGCTGTTCATGTAGGACAGCAGGGCGGCTTCGAAATCCACCACCTTGTCCGCATCCACGTCGTCCAGGTAGCCTTCGTTGGCGGCAAACAGGGAAATGGCCATTTCCGCGATGGACATGGGCGAGTACTGTCCCTGCTTCATCAGCTCGGTAACGCGCTGACCGCGGTCCAGCTGCTTGCGGGTGGCCTCGTCCAGGTCAGAGGCGAACTGGGAGAAGGCCGCCAATTCCCGGTACTGGGCCAGGGCCAGACGTACGCCACCGCCCAGCTTCTTGATGATCTTGGTCTGGGCCGAGCCACCCACCCGGGATACGGACAGGCCGGCATTGATGGCAGGACGCACGCCAGCGTTGAACAGGTCGGACTCCAGGAAGATCTGACCGTCGGTGATGGAAATCACGTTGGTCGGCACGAAGGCAGACACGTCACCCGCCTGGGTCTCGATGATGGGCAGGGCGGTAAGGGAGCCGGTCTTGCCCTTCACTTCGCCATTGGTGCGCTTCTCCACTTCTGCTTCATTGATGCGCGCCGCGCGCTCCAGCAGACGGGAATGCAGGTAGAACACGTCACCGGGATAGGCTTCACGGCCCGGCGGACGGCGCAGCAGCAGAGATACCTGGCGATAGGCCCAAGCCTGCTTGGTCAGGTCGTCATAGATGATCAGGGCGTCTTCGCCGCGGTCACGGAAGTACTCACCCATGGTGCAGCCGGCGTAGGGCGCCAGGAACTGCATGGCGGCGGAATCGGCCGCAGGCGCGGCCACGATGATGGTATGCTCCATGGCGCCGTGCTCTTCCAGCTTGCGCACCAGCTGGGCGATGGTGGAGTTCTTCTGACCCACCGCCACGTAGATACATTTGATGCCGGTACCCTTCTGGTTGATGATGGCGTCGATGGCAATGGCGGACTTGCCGGTCTGGCGGTCGCCGATGATCAGCTCCCGCTGGCCGCGGCCGATGGGCACCATGGAGTCGATGGCCTTGATGCCGGTCTGCACGGGCTGATCCACGGATTTCCGCGCGATGACGCCGGGAGCAATCTGCTCCATGGGCGCGGTGAGCTTGGTTTCGATGGGACCCTTGCCGTCCAGGGGATTGCCCAGGGTGTCCACCACCCGGCCCAGCAGCTCTGGGCCGATGGGCACTTCCAGCACCTTGCCGGTACACTTCACGGAATCGCCTTCGGTGATGTGCTTGTAGTCACCCAGAACCACGGCGCCCACGGTGTCGCGCTCCAGGTTAAGCGCCAGGCCGTAGGTGTTGCCGGGAAATTCCAGCATTTCGTAGGACATGACATCGGCCAGTCCATGGATCTGCACGATACCGTCGGTGACCGCGGTAACCGTGCCTTCGTTGTGAGCTTCGGATTTCAGATCGAACTTTTCGATTCTGCTCTTGATCAGCTCGCTGATTTCGGAGGGATTGAGTTGCATGTCGCTTACCCGCTTAAATTCCTAATTCGTTGGCCAGCTGGGACAAGGCCCCAGCCACTGAACCGTCTATGACCATATCGCCCGCGCGAATCTTCACGCCGCCGATGAGCGCCGGATCCTCGCTGCTGCTGATGTGCACGTCCCGTCCCAGCTTCTGCTTCAGGGAACCCGCCAGTTCCTTCTCCAGCTCGGGATCTAGGGCATAGGCGGACACCACTTCCACATCGATGGCGCCGTCGTGCTCGCTCTTCATCTGCTGGAACAGGGAGGCGATTTCCGGCAGCACCCGGAGGCGGTCGTTTTCCACCAGCAGGCGCACCAGGTTCTGTGCTTCATCAGAGAGTTTTCCCTCACCGATATCCAGCAGCAGCCCGGCCTTGCGGTCGTGATCCACCGCCGGATTGGCAATGATATCCGCCACGGCTTCGTCAGCCACCACGGCAGCCAGGAAGGCAAGGGTTCCGGCCCACTCGTCCAGCTTGCCGGTTTCCCGGGCCCGGGCGAAAACCGCTTCAGCATATGGTCTGGCGATGGTTGTCAAATCCTGGGACATGACGCGACCTAGATCTGCTTGGCCAGGGAGTCAACAATGTCCTTGTGGGCATCGGCGTTGATCTCCTTGCGCAGGATCTTCTCCGCGCCGAGCACTGCCAGCTCTGCCACCTTGGTGCGCAGGGCTTCCCGGGCCTTGTTGGCTTCCTGTTCGATTTCAGCCTGGGCCGCCGCGAGCAGACGCTCGCCCTCGGCCCGTGCCTGCTCCTTGGCCTCATCGACGATTTCCGCCGCGCGCTTTTCCGCCCGGGAAACGATTTCCGCCGACTGCTGCTTGGCTTCATGCAGCTTTTCCAGAGCTGCCTTCTTGGCCAGCTCCTGCTCATGAACGCCCCTTTCGGCCGCGGCCAGACCATCGGCGATCTTCGCCTTGCGATCCTCCATGGCCTTGACCATGGGCGGCCAGACATATTTCATGGTGAACCAGACGAACACCGCAAAAGATATCAGCTGAGCAATAAGTGTCAGATTGATATTCATCCCGTTACCCCGTTAAGACGAGAGGTTGGAAAGTTCACCCGAGGTCTTAGCCTGCCAGGGCGAACAGTACATACATCCCCAAACCCACGGCAATCATGGGAACAGCGTCGGTCAGACCCATGACGATGAAGAATTGTGTACGCAGCATGGGAATCAATTCAGGCTGACGGGCGGCGCCTTCCAGGAAGCGTCCCCCGAGGACGCCGATACCGATAGCGGCGCCAACGGCACCCAGTCCCATCATGATCGCGGCGGCAATTACCAGCAGTGCTTGTTCCATGATTGTCTCCAGTTCTCAATATAGATAAAGATAAAAGTTAAACGAATCGGTTGTCAGTGATGCTCACTGTGCGCCATGTCCAGGTAGACGATGGTCAGCGTCATGAAGATAAAGGCCTGCAGGGTGATGACCAGGATATGGAACACCGCCCACACGAACTGCAGCACGCCTCCGAATATCCCCATGCCGATGCCCGCGCCGTACATGAGCGCAATAAGAATGAAAATCATCTCGCCCGCGTACATGTTACCGAACAGACGCAGGGAAAGCGAAATGGGCTTGGCCAGCAGGTTAACGCCTTCCAGAAACAGGTTGATGACGAAGAATATCGGCTTGAGCAGGATGTTGTCCGTCTCGAAGGGCATACCCGTCAGTTCCTTGACAAAACCGCCCACACCCTTGACCTTGATGCTGTAGAAGATAATCAGGGCAAAAACGCCCAAGGCCAAGGCAAAGGTCACGTTGGGGTCCGTGGAAGGCACCACCTTCATGTGATGAATACCGATGGCGCCAGCCAGGCGCGGAATCACGTCAACGGGAATCAGGTCCATGAGGTTCATGAGGAACACCCAGGAGAATACCGTCAGGGCCAGGGGCGCGATAAGAGGATTGCGACCGGAGAAGGAGCCTTTCACGCTGTCCTCGACGAAATCCACCATGGTCTCGACGAAATTCTGCAGTTTGCCGGGCACGCCTGCCGTAGCATTCCTTGCCGCCTTGTAGAAGAAGTAGCCGAAGACCAGGGCCAGGGTCGTGGACCAGAACAGGCTGTCCAGGTGCAGGGCCCAGAAGCCCATCTCCTTGGCCTCGGCGGCACTGTGGGCGATACCCCAGTGGCCATCGGGAAAGCGTCCAAAGGTGAGATTGGTGAGATGATGCTGAATATATTCGCTGGAAGTTACTGTTTCGCCGGAAGCCATTGTCTCAACTCGATCTCGGTGTTTCCTTCGCCAGCCCGTGGGCCACGACCGGAGACACTACCTGAACCAGAAAAAAACTCACAAAAAGAGCCGCTGCATTCAGCGGCCTCAACCATATAAATATTGCGGCAAAGCTCAGGCCAACCAGAACCAGTTTGCCTATCTCCGCCACGTAGAATCTTGTTACCAGCGCCCCGGGCCGCTGCGCGCGATAGGGAGTGAACACCCAGAACGCGAACAGGGCATTTGCCCCCAGGGCCGTGCCACCCCCCAGAAACGCCGACAATGCCGCCGTCCCGCCAAAGGCCAGAGCGACCAGGGTAACCAAGAGCAGCAACATCCCCTGCACCAGAAGCAGCCTGCGAATGCGCCGCCTGTCCAGGGGCTGCATCATGACATTACCCACAGATCAGCATTGCCTCCCTGCAAAGCCTGACAAGTATAAGCATTTACTCATATAAGGTCAACCGATGCAGGGATTAAATTATACCACAATCTGGAAACAGTCCATGCGAAATCGCATGGACTACTGGATATGCTCCATGATGCCTTCGAGCTCGTCCAGGCTGTTGTAGCTGATGATGAGCTTGCCCTTGCCGCCGCTTCCCTGCTTGAGCTGCACCGGCGCCCCCAGGCGATCGGTGAGAGACTGGACGAGCCGACGCACGTCCGGGTCCTCTTCCACCTTGGGCGCCGCGCTTCGCTTCGGCTCGCCGCCATGTTCCTTGAAACGCCGCACCAGGGCCTCCGTCTCCCGAACCGACAGCCCCTTCTTGGTCACGATTCTGGCCGCTTCACTCTGGAGTTCGCCTTCCAGGGGAAGCAGGGCCCGTGCATGACCCATCTCCAGGCTGCCGGCTTCCACAAGCTGCTTGACATCGGGATTGAGCTCCAGCAGACGCATGAGGTTGGTGACCGTGGTACGCGACTTACCCACAGCCTGGGCAATCTGCTGGTGGGTGAGTTCGAATTCCTCCAGCAGGCGGTGCAGGGCCTGGGCCTCCTCCAACGGGTTGAGGTCGTCGCGCTGGATGTTCTCGATGAGCCCCATGGCCATGGCGGCCTGGTCATCCACGTTGCGCAACACGACGGGAATCTCCGCCAGGCCGGCCAGCTGGGCTGCCCGCCAGCGGCGTTCCCCGGCAATGAGCTCGTACTTGCCCTCGCCCACTTCACGCACCACCACGGGCTGCACCACGCCCTGGGCGGCAATGGAATCCGCCAGTTCGCGCAGCTTGTCCTCGTCGAAATGCCGCCGGGGCTGGAAACGGCCACGCTGCAACAGATCCACCGCCAGCATCATGGGCGCGCCGGCTGCTGCCGGCTGTTCATCCCCTGAGCCGCGAGCTCCTCCCTGGCCGCCGCCCAGCAGCGCATCCAGTCCCCTGCCTAATCCACGTTTTGCCATAACACTCTGTTACCCGGATTGTGATTCATGCCGCCGCACCATCTCGCTGGCCAGCGCCATGTAGCTGACCGCCCCGCGGGAATACCTATCATACAGCAGAACCGACTGACCATGACTCGGAGCTTCGGCCACGCGCACGTTGCGCGGAATGATGGTGCGGAACACGGTGTCGCCGAAATGATCGATGAGCTGCCGGGAGACTTCCGCCGACAGACGGTTGCGCATGTCGTGCATGGTGCGCAGTATGCCTTCCAGCTTGAGGCGGGGATTGTAGAACTCCCGGATTTGTTCGATGGTGTTGAGCAGGCCGGTCAGGCCTTCCAGGGCGTAATACTCGGTCTGCAAGGGCACCAGCACGCCGTCGCTGGCCACCAGGGCATTGATGGTGAGCATGCTCAGGGAAGGCGGACAGTCGATGAGAATGTAATCATACTCATCCTGCAGGGGCTTGAGGGCCAGGGCCAGGCGCTTTTCGCGCATACTGTGGTTCATCAGTCCCACTTCCGCCGCGGTCAGGTCAGTGTTGGAGGGCAGCACGTCGAACTGGTCTCCGGCACTGCGTTGCAGGACTCTGCGCGGCGGCACGTTCTCCAGCAGCACGTCGCAGGTGCTCTGCTCAAGCTCATGCTTGTCCACCCCGCAACCCATGGTGGCGTTTCCCTGGGGATCCAGGTCCACCAGCAACACCCGCTTGCCCACGCCTGCCAGGGCCGAGGCAAGATTGACCGCTGTGGTGGTCTTGCCAACGCCCCCCTTCTGGTTGGCGATACTGATGATGCGCACCATGGACTGATCTTCGAAGCTGATATAGAGACAAGGCCCGAGTTTACCAGCCTGGGCCGGATGTTTCACCGGTGGCGGAGATTTGTACGCCGGCGCGACCGCCAACGTTCAGAAATGAACCAGGCCGGCTCCCGGAAAAACACAACCATGCACCAGGCCACCGGGCAGACCGGAGGGACCCAGGGCGGCCGCTTCGCTCTCCGGCTCTGCAGCCCGTCCGTAGGCACCATCGCCAATGCGCACCATCACCCGGTCACTGTCCGGCAACAGTATTCCCTGCATGTACACGCGCAGGCGCACATGCCATTTTCCTGGCC
>JALVEW010000040.1 GCA_027030425.1 Sedimenticola sp. | reverse complement strand
CCCTGCCCACTGGCGAAGACGGCCTGATACTGTTCGGCGGCGCCCAGGTGATGCTCGGCTATCTGAAAGACCCGCAAAAGACCGCCGAGGTCATCGTGGAGATGGACGGCCACCGCTGGTACAAGACAGGTGACAAGGGCCACCTGGATCAGGACGGTTTTCTCACCATCGTGGACCGCTACTCCCGGTTCGCCAAAATCGGCGGAGAGATGGTCAGCCTCGGCGGCATCGAGGCGGCCCTGTATCCCCTGCTGCCCGAGGGCGTGGAAATCCTCGCAACCACGATTCCCGATGGCAGGAAGGGGGAGAAAGTGGTTTTGCTCTACAGTGGCGGCATCACCGAGGATGACTTGCAGGCGCTGATCCGGCAATCTTCCCTGAACACCCTGGCCCGCCCCGCCCTGCTGCTGCAGGTGGAAGCCATTCCCAAGCTGGGCAGCGGCAAGAACGACTTTTCCGCAGCCAGGCAGATCGCCCGGGAGGCATCCGGTGAAGACCGTTGATATCCACACCCATTTGCTGAACCCGGCGGTGCGCTTCGACCGGCTGTTCGACCGCCTGGCGGCCCCCTTGTTCGCCCGCAGCCTGGGCGTGGATCCCCAAGCCCTCAAAGACCATCCCTGGGAAACCTATGTCCAGGCCATGGCTCATGCCGTGGCGACCTCTGCCCGCATTGAACAGGCCTGTCTGTTCGCCGTGGACGCGAAAGTGGACCGCAAAGGCCGGGAGCTGCACCGGGACGGCACGGTATGCGCCGACACCACTGACGTCCTGGGCGTGGCCCGTCGTTTTCCCGGCCTGTTCATTCCCTTTCTCAGCGTCAACCCCCTGCGGCCCGATGCCATTGAGCGCCTGGAGGAATATGCCGCGGCCGGCTGTAGCGGCGCCAAGTTCCTGCAGAACTACTGGGAGGTGAACCTGAACGACGAGTCTCTCATCCCTTACTACGAAAAGCTGGCGGCTCTGAAACTGCCCCTGGTGGTACACGTGGGCAGCGAGCTGACCATCGCCTCAAAGCGGGCCTACGAGGGTGCGGACATGCTGCGCCTGCCCCTGGACTGCGGGGTCACCGTCATCGCCGCCCACATGGGCCTGGGCCAGATCGACCACCTGGCACTTCCCTGGCGCAACCTGTCGAGGAACCCGCGCTGGTTCGACGCCGATTACCACCGCATACTGGAAATGCTGGAAACCCGGGAAAACCTGTATGGCGACCTGTCCGCCCTGCTCATCCCCTTGCGCGCCAGGGCTCTGGAACACCTGTCCCGGCAACAGCAAGTGCATCACAAACTGCTGTTCGGCACCGACTACCCCGTGCCCTTCACCCTGCGCTTCAACACCCACGGACTGCCGCGAGCGACCGTCCGGAAAATTCGCCGCGTCACCAATCCCTTCGACCGCTATGCCGCCACCCTGGAGGAGTTTTTCCCGGAACAAAGTCCCGTGTGGTCGAATTACCGGAAGGTGCTGCCGCAATAGCGCCATGTCGGGCTGAAGTCCGACCCACGGACGACGGTTCCATGAGATGGGGTGCGCAGTCTCAATCACATGCTATCTCTTCCGCTCCCCAGCCCACCATGGTTTCCATGCCGGGGTCCCAGTCTTCTCTTTCCACATCGAAACCAACACGGTGTACCAGAAAACAACGATCCTCCTTGCCAAATCGGCGCACACGGATCACTTCCGCTCCGCCATGGCCGTCATACGCCTGAATACGTGCATTGTTGCGTGCCGCGGTGTTGGCGGAAAAAGCCGACGCATTGATATCCGGCGGCAGCATGCGGGTGAATGGCTGGCCGTCATGCTCCGGCAGGCGATACTTCCGGACGACTTCTTTCAACCGGTTCAGATCCACCCGATGGGGCCGGGACGGTTCAGCACGAGATGCCGGCGTTTCTGCCCGGGGTTCAGGCATGGCTTTCTTTTTGGGCTGTGGCCGTTCCACCGACTCCTGTGCCGACGGTGCCGGCGCGGGCTCTGGGGATGCTGTCGGTTCCTCCACCACGGGTTGCGAGGCTGCTGGCTCGGGTTGGACGGGGAGCGGCAGTGTCTGCCGTGTCAATACCACGGCAATGGGCGGGGAAATGACCGAGTCCTGTTCCCTGCTCCAGAAATCCGGCGGCAAGCGGGAAATCAGCAGCAGATGAATCACCAGGGCGAGCAGCAGCCATCCCGCCAGGGAAAAGCGAAAGTCCTCATTGCCCGCCACAAGCTCCATTACCTGTCATGGAATAATCGTCAGTGAATACCTCAGACCGCCAGCGCCGGCTGACGGTTCCTTTCTGCAACGGCCTACATGACCACCTATAATACGTTGTTCATTTCTTCCACCCAAGGAGCAGGCCTTTGTCCCAGGTTGACCAGTTCGAAAGCGTTTTCCGTTCCGCCCTGAAGGAAATCTACAGCTATCAGGCCGTGGCGATTCGTTCCGTACTCTTGATCACGGACCTGCAGGGGGATCAGGCCCTGGCCTACCAGCAGAAGATCGAGGGCTTTCTGCGCAAGTCCAGGGGCGTGAATCACACGGAATACCTGATGGTTCAGGGCAACGAATTCAGCACCACCGCCGAATTGCTGGAACGGGTGGACCAGTACAGCCCGGACCTCATTATTACCTATCGCAATCTGCACAGCCGCGCCTGGCGCTTTCCCCACTCCCTGGGAGAGCATCTGGACGTGCTGCTGCAGAAGACCGAGGTTCCGGTCATGGTGCTGCCCCATCCAGAAGCCGGTTACACGGCGGAGCACGCTTTTCAGGATACCTCGGAAATCATGGTGGTCACCGACCTCCTTGCCGTCAATGACAGACTGATCAACTACGCCGTGGCTTTCTCCCAGCCAAGGGGCAATCTGTATCTTTCCCATGTGGAAGATCAGCTCATCTTCGAGCGCTACATGGATGCCATCTCCAAGATCGACGTCATCGACACCGAATTGGCCCGACAGCGCCTGAAAGAGCAATTGCTCAAGGAACCGGAAGACTATTTCCATTCCTGCGCCGAGGCGCTGAAAACAGCGTTCCCTCATCTTCAGGTGCGTTCACTGGTGACTTTTGGAAACCTGGTGGAGGAATACCATCACCAGATCGAATCCCGACAGCTGGACCTGCTGGTGCTCAGCGCCAAGGATGAACGTCAGCACGCCATGCATTCCGTGGCCTATCCCCTGGCCGTGGAACTGCGTCAGATCCCCCTGTTGATGCTTTAACCCGAATATTTCACTCGGTCGCTGAAGTAATATTCCAGCTTATTGTATTTCATGAAGGATTATTGAATATTAGCAAAGTACAAAATGTTACCGCGCATCGCTGAACGCGCCCTCGCACCGGTTTCGCCGTCCATCTGCGGTATTTGCTCAATCATCAATAGCTTGGGCTATTGATTCAATCGCAAATCCGCACCTGAACGCCGATCCCGGTACGATCATCACGTTCCCGGGTGAAACATTCGGGTTAAGGGAAAGAATATGGAAACCGCCCATCACGCCATGTCCGCCGGCACCACCTATCTGTTCGCCGCCATACTTGCCGCCATGATCCTGGCTCTGGCCATGGAGGAAAAACTTCACGCCAAGAAATCCCTCATCGTGGGCGTCTTCGCCATCGGCAGCCTGCTGCTGGCCTCCATATTCGGTCTCATGCCCTTTGGCGACGTCATCATTCCCGGCGGCCAGCGCCTGCACATGCCAGTCTATATCGAGGCGGTGGACTGGGAAGTCATCGCCATCATCATCGGCTCCAGTCTGTTCGTGGACGTCACCTCCCGCTCGGGCCTGTTCAGCTGGATTGCCATCAAGCTCACCAAGGCATCCGCCGGCGACCCGCTGAAACTGCTCTGGTACTACGGCGCCATGACGGTGCTGTTCTCGGCGGTGCTTAACAATGTCACGGCCATGATCATTGTCGGCTCCCTCACCGGCGTATCCTTGAGCAAGCTGGGGCGGGAAAAGCAGCTCCTGGGCTTTCTGCTCATCGAGGGCCTGCTTACCAACGTGGGCGGCCTGCTCACTCTCATCAGTTCCGTGCCCAACATCATCGTGGGAAACGCCGCCGGCATCAGCTTCGTGAGTTTCTTCCTAAAGGCCAGTCCGTATGTGCTGATTGCCACCATCGCCACTCTGCTGCTGGGGGCCAGGCTCTTCGACATCCACTCCCTGAAATCAGCCTCGGAGCGTGAACAGGCAGCGGAGCTGATTCAGGGTTTCGACGAGCGGGATGGCATTCGCAGCCAGGGATTCTTCTGGTTCGCCACCGCAGCCCTGGTAGCCTTCATCCTGGCCATTGCCACCACGTCCATCACCCCAGTAATCAAGGACCTGGGCATGGGTTTCGTGGCCATGGCCTTCGCAGTCATGGTGCTGGCGCGCTTCAAGCACGAAGTGAATGAGTTTTACCAGGCCATAGACTGGGATCTGATCCTGTTCTTCATGTCCCTGTTCGTGGTCATCAACGTCATGGAACATGCCCAGGTGCTGGATCTCATCGGTCAGGGAGTGGCCTGGTTGATTGGCGATGGCCAGGGCAGCCTGGGCACGGCGGCTCTGCTGGTCTCTTCTTCCGTATTCAGCTCGGTAACGGACAACATTCCCCTGGCCGCCATGCTGGCCAGAATACTGGCCGGCCTGGGCATTCCGGGCGACTCCTCCTTGTGGTGGTCCGTGGTGTTCGGCGCCAACCTGGGCGGCAACATCACCCCCATAGGCAGTGCGTCTACCCTGGTGGCGGTGACCATCATTCACAAGTACCAAATCAGGCTGGGCTTCGGCAGCTTCATCAGGCTGGCACTGCCCTTTGCAGCCATGCAGATTCTGCTGGCAACGGTCTATGTTCTCGCCCTGCTCTGATCGACACCCGCAGAACCAGGCAAAAAAACGGCTGCCGCGTTGCGACAGCCGCACAGCCTCCTGGAGGCTTTTAGGTTTTCCTTCAGAGATCGAAGGTTTTCACCAGGAACACCGCCATGGCATCCCGCTGGACTTCTTTATCCGGACAGTAGCTGGTGGCGTTGCATCCGGAAGTAATGCCTTCTTTTGCCAGCTGCTCGATCCATGCGGCAGCCCAGTGACCGGAAGGTACATCATCAAACCGCGTTCCTGTCGCCAGCGGCGGTTCGTAGCTGGCGCCATATTTGGCCCGCAGCAGGAATACCGCCATGCTGGCACGGGTCACATCCACTTCGGGACAGTACATGCCTCCCCCGCAGCCGTTGGTCACGCCGTCGGCCGCAAGGCGCTCGATGAAATCAGCGGCCCAGTAGGTTACAGGAACATCCGAGAACACGGTACCCGTCGGGGCTGGAGGCGGCTGGTTGACACCATACATGGATCGGCCCAGGAACACGGCCATCTCGGCGCGCGAAACATCATTGTCTGGACAGTACATTCCCGTTCCACAGCCTGACGTGATTCCAGTATTGGTCAGGGTCTGAATCCATTCATAAGCCCAGTGTCCCACAGGCACTTCCGTGTATATCGGATCGTTGTCCTGGTTGGTAACAGCAAGGGATGGAACTGCCAGCGAGCCATAGCCCGTGTCCGCGCTGCTGAGGGACACGCTGATTTCATACGGCTTGTCTCCGTCATCGACAATATCCTCGACACCGGTAATGGTGATGACCTGTTCGATATTCCAGTTCGCCGGAGTGAAAATCAGGGTATCCGGTGTGACGGTTCCTTCCGCCGTATCCGAGGAGGATAAAGTGAGTATCACGTCCGCCGACGGTGCCTGATCCAGCATCACACGCACATCGACACTGCCGCCGGGCTCCGAAGTAACCAGCCCGGATGAAGGAGAAAAGACCACAGCCGGCCCATTGGTGCCGGCTACGGTAGCGGTGAGACACCAGGAATTCAGAATGCCGGCATCACTGGGAAACTTGTCCTCCACGGTAAGCGTCCAGTCACCGCCAAGAGTTTCCTCATCGAAATCACCGAGAAACTCAGCAGCCACAGGAGTGATGCTTCCGACAATGGATACGGCTTCACCCGCCATGTGACAGATACTCTCTGCCGAGGAGCTGGCATTATCCGAAAACTCCACATCTATCTGCGAGGCATTGCAGTCCCCCAGCCCATCAAGCCCTGTCTTGTTCATCAGGGTGACCTCAGGACCGGCATTGTGCCTGAGCTTTATTCTCAAATCACCTACCCAGGGATGATCTGCATTGACCTTTACCCGCAAATCACTTATGAGTTCGCTGCCCTCCAGACTGATGGTATCCACCAGGATTCCGGGCTCATTCTGATTGTGATCGGGAATGGCCATTGCCGTAGTGCTGCAGTGCTGCACGGTGCCCGCCAGGGCCTGGCCTACACCTGCCCCAGCCAGAAAAACACCTCCTGTGATGGCAATCACCTTTCGCTGCATATTGTGATCCATGACTTTTCCCCTTTGATTAGGTCGTTACTCATACTGATCCAGTATCTCTTCGGCTCTGGACACACCCCCCTGGAATGAAGGGGCAAATACCGTACACAACAGCAAATGTCTCAGCCTGGCAATGGAATAGCATTTCCTTGCAAATAAATATGGCAAAGCCCGTTAAAAAACCTATGGGGTAAAACCCGCTCCGGACTTACCCAATATCATGTATATCCCCCATGGAAGCGGGCTGCACATGCCGCTACCCTGCTATGGCTTGATGGATTCATGGTATTCACTGATAAGCTCCGCGACCGTGGGATAGCCGGTCAGGCGAACCCACGACTGCCCGGGTCGTCCCCGAAGAAACATCACGGGCGTATGATTCATCTTCTCCCCCCGATAGGCATCAAAGGCCTGAAGTACCCTAAGTACGTCTTCCTGATGCCCGGTTAGAAAATACCAGTCATCCGTTGCACCATAACGGCGGGAGTAATCCAGGAGCCTGCCGGGGGTATCAAAGGCAGGATCTATGGATATTGATATCATTCTTGGTCTCATCGCTCCGGATGAATCCAGCGATTTCTGTACACTGGCAAAACTGGATGTGAGCACCGGGCATATGGTGGGACAGCTGGTAAAGATGAAATTGACCATGACCGGCCTGTCTTCCGACATGAGTTCCCGCAAATCCATCTGTCGGCCAAACTGATCGATAAGCTTTACTGCCGGAACCTGGTGGGCCTGGACACGCTTCGTGTATTCGGCGCTGGCAGACCGGACCGCAGCAGAGCTTGCCTTCACGGGCAAGACGTCTTCAGCCAACAGTATATGGCCTCCAACAAACTGGAGTACGAATGGAAGCACCAACACTTTACAGCCGATGAAAAATCTTCCTTTCAGGTTCATTGCTCCTGCCCTCCTTGAGTCCATCAATAACCGTCTTGCCAATCAACCACCTTCCGATACCCGGAACCGGAGCCCGGCGCCAGTTGCAGGATGTAACCGCCATGGGCCAGATAGCGCTGTCCTGGAGAAAAGCTCAATCTCGGGTACACGGCAATGGCATGGTACTGGTCTCCCATCATCTCGAAGCCTTCCATGAAATAGTCCCGGTAATACTCGCCTCTCATGTGCTTGAATACGCCGGGTAGAAGCCAGCCGAGAAAATACATCTTTGCCTGGATTTCCCGGTTCGTATAGCTGATGCTCTGCACGGCCAGCCAACGTTCGAGCACCCGCTCCCTGGCGGGAAATTCCCCTGGAGGGCTGTGGGTGGATACCACAGTGAGATTTTTCCTCAGCTGGGGAGACAGCGTCTTTTCCATCTGGGAGAAAGCTTGTGAGGAAACCAGGACGTCAGCCTGCCATCCCTCCTTGTGCAGGGCATCCAGAACGGACATGGCCTGAACCAGGTCCTCGCCTTCCAACCACATGAGCAACAGGCTCTCCCCGGCCTCCTGCAACAGCTTTCGCCACTGCGTGGCGGACAGGCCGCTGTCTCCCGGAATCACCAGCTCACGCGCCGGTTGCTGTCCAACGGACTTCCAGGCATCGCTGAACCCCGCGGCACTGCTTTTCCCTGTTGTACCTTCGCGATAAACCTGGAACAGCCCGCGACCGGACGTTTCCATCTGCCGGGCAAGGTAACGGGCCGCGATTTCCCCTTCCTGGTAACTCCCCCGGGAGAAATACAGGGTGTACCAGTCATTATCGGAAACCACAGGTTCATCGGTAAGAGGGAGAATTGCCGGAATCTCATGATCTTCGCAGAAGCGGTGTATGGGTTGCCAGGTCGAGGTGCTGATTCCGCCGAGGAGCGCAAACACAGGTTCCCGTTTCAGGTAAGCCTCCAGCTGGGCACGCCAGCCCTCCTCCTCACCCTCCAGTTTCCACACCACCAGTTCAATCCGCCGGTAGGCGCCATAGGCTTCTGTCTTGTAGAAAGGGCCTTTTGCGGCCCGCCGCAGGTGCGGCCGGGTTTGCGTATTATGAGACGCTGTGACGGCATTCAACACATCGAGCATGGCGGCACTTTTTTCCGCCGGCACCCTGGCATCCACCACCACGGCAAAACGGATGCTCTTGTCATCAACACCGGGAGAGAAAACCTTGTCCGGAGAGAGCTGCCTGAGGTAGGCCAGCAGCAGCGCCATGGCATCGTCGTCCAGAGCATACCGGGGCATGGCAGCCGAAACATGACGGCCGGAGGCATCCACCCCGGTACGTATCATGCGCGCCAGTGTTTCATCGGTATAGGCGGGACGCGCCACGGGGCTGTCGAACCGCGCAGGCAGCTGCCAGCGGGATGGCGAGCCGGGCCCCTTGTCCCTCGCCGATGCCCGCCAGGCTCCCGTAGTTCTTCTTGGAGAAAACAGAGAGCCGGCATTGACCGGCCACACAATCTGGCTGCCTTCCACCGACCCCAAGCCGCTGCGCTTATGGCAGTTGGCACAGGCAGCGGCCGGCCCGGGAATCTTTACCCCCGAGCCAAAAGTCGCTTCCACCTCCGTACCATCCGGCAGCCGGCCTTCCCGGTAGATGGCCTTGCCAAGGGCCAGCGCCTGATCCGCCGGGTAGGCAGCTGCCCCCGAAGTCACCTCGACAACGGCGCGCACACCCCGCGGAAAACCAAGTGCGACAAGCGCCATCAACAGCGTGCCCAGGAAAACCCCAACTTCCCTATTCCACCACAATGTCTTCCACCCTGAAGTCACCAATGATGACCGTTACCTTGTCGCCCTTGGACACCAGCTGGCCAGTGTTCCTGAAAAACATCCAGTAGTGCTTTCCTTCCCGGGGAGTGTCGGAATTGCGCAGGGGGCCAACCTTGGCTGTGTTGGGCACGGCCAACACCTTTCCGCTACTCTGGTGAAGCAGGTACGGCTTGGTTTCCCGCCGGAACAGCGGAGCGGATTTTCTGGCATCCAGCACCTCGTAGCGGAAATCCAGCATATTGCCGGCCGCGGTGCTGCGCAGGGGCAGCAAGCGGATTCCCCATTTCTTGGCCAACAGAGCGTCGGTACGCCAATCCGCCATACTGAAGCTCATTGCCCCGTTTTTTTCAGCCGACCTCACAATATCCGTCGGTTGCGCTTTGCCGCCAGGCTGCCTGTACGAGGTGGGGCTGGGGTTTGCCCTGTCCCGCTCCACGCTCCCACGTTCCACCCGAAACTGCGCTTCACTGGACACCGCGGCCTCCACGCTGCCCACCGCTATCATCCAGACAGCGGCACCAGCCATGAGCAGACTTCTGCATCCAGCAGTCATCACTTGACCTTTATCCATACATACACCTCATTGGAAACAAGACCCGCAGGTGGATTGAGGAGGTCATCATCCGGGTTGTCCGTAACGGCGTAACGGAAATAGTCTATGCCGCGGAAACCTGGTGGCGGCGTGTATATGGCGCCATTGACCATGGGAGTGACCACGCCTCCCCGGAAGCTTGTTCCGCCGGTGGTAATGGATATCTGGCTGGGCTGAACATTGCCATTGTGATCGCGCAAGTTGTTCTCCGCATCGACATCGTTGTCCACAAGGTTTACTGCCGCGCCCAGTCCCATGCCCACGATCACGTAATCAGCCACAGCCGTGGGCGCGGTATTGGGCTCCGTTACCTTGATGGTGACTTCGGCATGGGCGGAACTGTTCCCATCCGTCACCCGGTAGATGAAGCTGTCCATCACCGGCGTCTGTGTGGGCGTGTACTGGAATGAACCGTCGGCATTGAGAACCAGGGAACCAAACTGGGTCTGTACCACGGGCGTGGTATCGACCGTCAGGCTGCTGTCGGGATCGCTGTCATTGGCCATCACCCCGGGGGCCGGCGCATTGACCGGCGTCCCGCCCGGCACACCGAAAAAGGAGAAGCTGTCATCCACCGCCACGGGCAGGGCATTGGCCGGGCGAACCAGGACGGTGACCACTGCCGTATTGCCATTGGGAGATGCACGGTATTCAAAACTGTCGATACCAAAATAACCGCTGTCGGGCACATACTCGAAAGAACCGTCCGGCATCAGTCCCGCACCGCTTAGCTGCCCATTGGACGGGCCGCTCACCAGGGTGGCGGAAAGCCCGGCGCCAACATCGTTGCCCAGTACACCGGGCGCGGTGACGCTGAGGTTTACCCCCTCGTCACCGACGTAGGCGTCGGCCACCGCGACGGGCACATCGACACCCAGGGCAACCCTGGCGGAACTCAGCTGCCTGTCATAGACGACATGCATGCCGGCCGAATCCGGCTGCCACATGGCTTCCAGGGTCTTTCCCGCGGGCAGGAAAGCCGAGTACTGTTTTCTCGGAAAGGGATAGGGATTGCCGTCTTCTGCAATGATATCGAAATAACCGCTGTTCAGCGCCGGCACATGGAAATCAAGGCCGGCATTCAACATCCTGATCATGGTAGGCAGATTCAGATCCCCAGCGGGTAATGCGGGCTGGGTGGCCGAACCATTCACCAGGAAATACCTGGGATGATAGCCACGAGGCGTGGCCGCCGCCGGCGGTTTGTGCAGCTCGGGGTCGATTTCGCTATACAGTAGCGTGACATCCGCACTGGTTCCGGCATAACTACCGGACTTCATGGGACCATACAGGCCCATTTGCACCTGTTTGGCCGGGTGACTGCCACTCTGGTAGAGATAGGTTCCCGGGCGTATGTTGGTCCAGGTGTAGGTGGCCACTCCACCGCTCGGCGGCGCCTCGTGGGTAAAGGACGTTACCCTGGGTCTGCCCTGTTCATCTGTCACCACGACCGGTGAAAAGCTGGCGCGCTGACCGGGAATGACCAGGGAGACGCCTTCCGCAAGGCAATTCCTCAGATTCACCACCAGCGTCCCTCCGGGGGCGGCATTCAACTCCGGCCCGACATTCCACAGAGGGGGCGCGGTGGCACAGTCCCCGGTGTCCTCGGCGAACCCCCACATCAGTATGGGCTCCCCGCCATCCGGAGGATTCCACAATGACTCGACGGCCATAAGGTCCAGACTGAAGGAGGTGGAAGGCAGTACACTGAGCGTCAGCAACGCCACACTGGTTTGATGCGTTTTCCATGGCTTGTGGTTCATGTCTTCTCTCCTGTGCTCAATCAATGGGCACGCCAGGCGCTTCTATCACCAGCATGGTCAGCATGCCGCCCGGGAAAATATCGTAGTTGGTCAGCTCCCGCTCCGTGTGGGAGTGCCACATGTAGATGAAGGCGCCATTGGGATTGAGGCCGCCTTCACCCGGAGGCAGGGAATCCGTCAGCCCCAGGTAGGGGCTTCCACCCCACCATCCGCCGAAACCGAGATCCAGTTGCTCGGGCAGCACCACCGGAAAGGGTTTCCCATGATCCGGGCAGTATTCCCGGGTAACCGGGTCGAAATCAGGCGCGCCGGGATCCTGGGGCGCCCCAACGGGTTTGCCGTTACAGGTATGAGGCAGGTTGACATCCGTGCCGCCGTAGATATCCCAGTTCAGGCCCTTGCCCGTCCATTCGAATATGGCATCCACCGTTTCTCCCGGAACCATGGGTATGGTGAACACCTCGGTGGATACGTCTGCGCCGGAAACCCCGGGAATGCTTGACAGCATCCTCCCGTCCCGGGCAATGATTCGGGAATGGTTTCCATGATGATGAAAAGGATGGGTGTCCCGCCCGCCATTGACCACCCGCATCAGCAGCCGGTCTCCCGGATGCATGCGCGGCACCAGGTTATAGGGCTGCGTGGGCAACCAGCTGACGTAAGCCTCATTGAAGTTGTCAGGTGCCGTGCGCCCATTGAAGAACCAATAGTTGGGCCTGTAGTTGTCCAGATAGGCGTCGATCTCTGGCGCGCCAGGGCCGCTGGATGAGACGGCATAGTGAATGCGCGGATCCATTTCTGTCACCAGAAACAGGTATTCGTAGTCATAGGAGGAATCAGCATGCTCGTAGGCCTGCCCGGTGGCCGCGGGGCGGACGATCAAGGCGCCGGTAAGGCCCATCTCTATCTGCAGGGCCTGATCCGTGCCGCTGTAATAGGCGTAAGTTCCGGGCTTGGATGCAACGAAACTGTAGCTGACCACATCGCCGTCGTTTTCGGCCTCCAGGGTCAGTACGCCTTGAGGACAGCCATCCGTCCCTGGCGTCACGCAGGCAGCCGTCACTTCCTGGCCGGGAAAGACCATGGACACTGGCGGAACGGCTCCGGCGACCACCGAGAGGCTGTTCCGGAGATTCACGGTTACCGTATCACCCTGGTTGACTATCAGGGTGGGTCCCGGGTACTGGGCCCGGGTTCCAAACCCCGCCTTGTTGTCGTCATCGGAATAACCCCATATCAACAGGCTTCCGCCATCAGCCGTACTGATGCTGTCCACCTTTGCGGTAAGATTGAACACGGGGCCGGTGATGCCGTCGATGGCCGCCTGTACTGGCTGCACCCCGGCCATCAGCACCATGACAAGACCCGCCAGCCCGGTGTGTTTCTTGATGTTGTCCATGATATTCACTCCCTACGGCCCTCTAGTTGATTCGTATTTCCGTCATCATCCCGCCGAACGCTTCCGTGTCGTTGGCCAGGTAATTCAGGTTTGATGTATACAGGTAGAAGATTTCCCCGGAGGCATCCGACGGAACATCCAGCAGCACGTCATAGGACTCTCCCCCGCCTAGGTACACCGAGTTGGTCAGGTAGGTCAGATCGATCCCGGTGGGCCCCCGAAGCAACTTGGCATCCTTGCCGACCACGCGCATGGGAATCCCCAGGCTTTGCAGGGTGTAAAAACGTGTGATGTTCAGGTTGGAAATGCGCAACAGTATGGTTTCTCCCGCATTGGCCGTAATCAGGGAACTCACAGGCTGGGAGGTTGGCACTATGGGATTTCCCGGCCCGCCACCACTTCCAATGGCCGGAGGAAAATCATCGGTTCTGGGATCAATCGTGTCTGGATAACCTCTTCCATTGAGCATGGGATAGTTGTCCTGCATATCCGCGAAAGGCAGGGGTTGCACGGTTTCGTTGGCATTATGAAAGTCGCTGTCGAAAGAACCGATCTGTATGGGATATTCCACGTCATAGTAGGTCGAACCGTCACCATCGTTATATGCGTACTGGTATCCTGTTCGATGGGTGAACCCGGACAGGTCGGTGAGATCCGGCAACTGGTTCTGCAGGGGTTTCACATAGAGGTTGCCCAACATCCCCATCTGCATATGCTCTGTAGCTTCCACATGGCAGTGGTACATATAGGTGCCTGGATCATTGAGCTTGTAGTAATAACTCAGGCTACTTCCCATGTTGATTGCAATGGAGGCATCCGGCACACCATCAAACACATAGGCGGCTTCCGGAAAGCCATGAAAATGCACCGTGTGCGGATCGAACAGGTCCGGCCGAATCATCATGCCGATATTGGTGAGGGTAAGATAGAATTCCTGTCCCTCCTGCAGTTCGATAGTGGGTGCCGGCCATTCCGAGGCCACCATTCCCGCCTGCAGGGCTTTTTCCTTGTCTGCCTGGGTAATGGTGGGCAATCCGGTCAGGTCCGAAAAGCCGAAGATATAACTGGTCGTTCCATCCGCCATGGTGGCGTAACCATCTCCGGCACCCAGATGCATGCATTTCACATCAGAGCCAGCGCTATCGACAATGGCATCACCATCGGCATCTCCAGGGCATTGCACCAGCACGTCTGCCAGCAGGTCGTCCACGCCCTGCGCCAGGACCACCATCATGGTGGCTGCCAACCGTGGTATGTTTCTGCTTTTCATGTCTGCGTCCTCGTAACTTTTCCTTTTCCAGCGGTCATCACTGCACCGCCCGACCGTGCCACACCACATCTCATGGCCACACCTCGTCTGCCCCGATATCGGGCGCTGCCCCCTGGGGACGGTACTGGCCATCAAAGTCATCTTCGATGCCCGCATCCCCGCCTGCGTCCCTCGCCGGAGAAACGGGCTGGATGTGGTAGTCACCCCGCAGGGTGACGCCATCCATCAGCGTCTGGGTCAGGGGACCGAATCGCAGGCGAATGAAGTTTCCGCCTTCATCCAGGGCAGGAGGCGCCTGAATGGCTGTCTTGGACTCCGGCAGGAAGATGGTGGACTGACGGTTGCCATTGACATACTCGGCAACGAAGGCGGGATCCGGGCCACCCGTGAGCAGGCAACCATTGCAGTTGAGACTTTCCGCCACGCCCAGTACCGCCAGGTCGTCGTACACCGGAAGGTTGCTGCCGCAATTTAGACCGGCTATGCCGCCACCGATATCAGGGCAAAGTCCGAATATGGTCTGCGACTCGCTTTTCCAGTAGAACTTCCTGTTCTGCCAGATAATGTTGTTTTCCATGATGGGATCCGAATACAGGGGCTCATTGGGCGGAAGGAAGGCCATGAGATCCTGGGTATGGATGCGGGAGGCCACGCCGGCACCAGGCTGGGCATCGGACATATCGGGCGAGTTGGGCGGAAACGCCTCCCCGGCCACGGAAGCATTGTCGTTGTTGGCGATGGTGTTGTGCTTTAGGCGTGTCTTCAGGGCATCCTGGAGAGATACTCCGGCTCCCGCCAGCCCGGCCACGTTGTTCACGATGATATTGTTCTCCATGGTAACTTTGTGCCAGAACCTGGGACGGGTGAATCCGCCACGCTTGAAGTTCACCAGGTCCTGACCATTCGCCTGGTAGATCCGGATACCACCCCCGTCTCCCGCGCCGGCAGCGTTACCCTGGATCAGGTTTCTTGCCACGGTGACAGACCCGCTGCCCTCCGTGAGCCGCAGCCTGGCGTTGCCCTGGCAGGCTGGTTTCTTGCAGCCCAGTGCCGGGGCGCCTGATATCAGTACACCACCACCATTTACCGTGGTGCCCTGGTTGAAGTTTTCATTGAACAGGATGCGATTGTCCGCAATGACACCGTTTTCACTGCGGCCCTGGTGAGCGATGCCTGCGCCGTCTGCCATGGTGAAGTTGCCGCAGACGAAGTTCCCCTTGATCCGGTAATCATCGGAACCCGTGTACATGGCAATGCCTCCACCAGCACCGGTAAGACCACCGTTCTGCAGGACCTGGTTGTAACGAATCTTGACCCAACCGTTATGGGCATCGGTATGGCGAATCCTGTTACGGCGTTTCTCTATGGCGAAAGGATGGCCCACACGGATGCCGCCACCATAGAATCCCGTGTTGTTGATGATGCGGTTATTGGAAATGACCAGGTAGTTGGCATAGCCGTTCACTACCACGCCACCTCCCGTATCCGCGCCGGATATGGTGAAACCATCGATACGGGCACGACGATTATGGCGTCGCCCAAAAGCATTCCTGCCCCGCCGGGAAGCCAGCACCAGCACCCCAGCGCCTTCTTCCGCAAACAACAGCGCAGGTTCGATGCCTCCGGTTCCGGTACCCTGCCCCGGCACCAGACTCACAGCGCCGCTGTCAACCAGATCACTGACCCTGGCCCGCCATGCCAGCAACTGGGCGCCGGTACGCTTGAGGGCGTCGATGTGGGTAGAACCTTCTCCCCAGCCCTGTAGCTGGACAGGCTTCCACATGATGAGCATTTCACGGTACACGCCAGGAGCGACCAGTATGAGGTCGTTGCGGCCAGCCATGTCGATGGCGTCCTG
>JALVEW010000039.1 GCA_027030425.1 Sedimenticola sp. | reverse complement strand
GTGCGCCAGCGGGGCATGCTGGCATCGAGAAAATCCTGGATATCCCGGGCCAGCTGCTGGAAATAAGTGCTGGTGGTGCGCCCGCAGCCCGGGCAGGCAATGACCTGGGGGGTGAAAGATCGCAGCTCCAGGGCCTGAAGAATCTGCTGGGCCACCTTCACCTCGGTGGTGCGGTTGCCGCCGGGTTCCGGCGTGAGGGAAATGCGTATGGTGTCCCCTATGCCCTGCTGCAGCAGCACGGACAAGGCGGCAGTGGAAGCCACGATGCCCTTGGAGCCCATGCCCGCCTCGGTCAGCCCCAGGTGCAGGGCATAGTCACAACGCTGCGCCAGCATTTCATAGACGGCAATGAGATCCTGCACGCCGCTCATCTTGCAGGACAGGATGATGCGGTCGGCGCCCAGCCCCACAGCCTCTGCCTGGGCGGCGCTTTCCAGAGCGGAAGCCACCATGATCTCCCGGGTCATCTGGTCGGCATCCAGGGGACTGGCCGAGCGGGCGTTTTCATCCATCATGCGCGCCACCAGCTGCTTGTCCATGGAGCCCCAGTTGACGCCGATGCGCACCGCCTTGCCGTGTTCCATGGCCTTCTCGATCATGGCATTGAACTGCTCGTCCCGCTTCTCGCCGCTGCCCACGTTGCCGGGGTTGATGCGGTACTTGGCCAGGGCGCGGGCACAGTCCGGGTATTTCTCCAGCAGACGATGGCCGTTGAAGTGAAAATCCCCCACCAGGGGCACGGAAACCCCCATATCGTCCAGCCGCTGGCGGATTTCTCCCACCGCGGCGGCCGAGGCTTCATTGTTCACCGTCAGGCGCACCAACTCGGAACCGGCGGCGGCCAGTTCGGCAATCTGGGCCACCGTGGCGGCCACGTCCGCCGTATCCGTATTGGTCATGGACTGCACCACCACGGGCGCGTTTCCACCCACGGTGACATTGCCCACCCTGACGGCATGAGTTTTCCTGCGCATTGTTTTTCTCTCCGGTTCAGAAGGGCCGCATCATAACGCAAAAAGCCCGGCAATAGCCGGGCTTTCAGAATGAACGCGGGAATGGTTATCCGCGCAACTTGCCGATACCCAGCATCTTGAGAATGTATTTCTCGTAGATGGGTTCAGAGGAGCCCTTCTTCATCTTGCGGATGAAATACTTCTCGAAGGCGATCTTCGCCATGTGCACCCATTTGCCCTTCTTGAACCAGGCCACGTTACGCGGCGGAATCTGCGGCAGGGCCACGAAGGCGGCACCGGTGTCACCCATATCCGCCAGGCAGATGGCGTTCCAGGTGGCCTTGGTATCCAGTTCCTTGCCTTCCAGTTCATTGGAGATGTTGTGCACGATGGCGGTCACCATGGACTCGATCATGTAACCGGTCTTGGGCGCGCCTGTGGGCACTGGGGTGGCTTCCACTGGCGGAATGGCAATGCACACGCCGGCGGCATAGATGTTCGGGTAAGTGGGGTTGCGCTGGTAGGCGTCCACGAACACGAAACCGCGGGGGTTGCACAGGTTCTCTACATTCATGACGGCGTCCACGCCCTTGAAGGCGGGCAGCATCATGGAGAACTTGAACTCCACCTCGTGGTCCTTGATCTTGTTGCCGGCATCGTCGTATTCCTCGACATACATCTTGCCTTCTTCCACCTTGGTCACCTTGGCATTGGTGATCCAGTTGATGTGGTGGTTGCGCATTTCGGACTCAAGCATGCCCTTGGAATCGCCCACACCACCCAGGCCCAGGTGGCCGATGTAGGGCTCGGAGGTGATGTAGGTCATGGGCACGCGGTCACGAATCTTGCGCTTGCGCAGGTCGGTGTCCACGATGAATGAGAATTCGTAGGCCGGGCCAAAGCAGGAAGCAAAGGGCATGGCGCCGATGACCACGTGGCCAGGATCTTCCAGCAGCTCCTTGTAGGCTTCATAGGCCTTCTCGGCATGATCCACGCTGCAGATGGACTGGGTGTGACCACCCTCGGGGCCAGAGCCTTCCACTTCCTCGAAAGCCAGGCGGGGACCCGTGGCAATGACCAGGTAGTCGTAATCGAGGGTATCGCCGCCTTCCAGTTCCAGGCGGTTGTTTTCCGTATCAATCTTGTCGCAGCGCTTGGCGATGAAGTTGATGCCCTTGCGTTCCACGTGAGGACGAATATCGAAGGTGATGCTGGCACGATCCCGCCAGCCCACGGCCAACCAGGGGTTGGACGGTACGAACTGAAAATACTCCCGTTCGTTGACCAGGGTAACCTGGTGTTCCGAACCCAGTTTGTCGCGTAATTCATAGACGGCTGGCATGCCGCCGGTTCCGGCGCCAAGTACTACGATGTGTGCCATCGAATTCCTCCTCAAGGATTATTATTGCTGGTTGAATCGCGGCGGCTCTTATTGTGACAACGTCGGGCCAGCCGGCGAGATGAAGGGGGATTATGGCAAATCCGTCAGGGATTTGCCATGAGAATCCGTCAAAAAAGTGTATATAAGAATATGATAATCAAGTAATTTGTAGCAAAGAAAACCCGCCAGACGGCGGGTTTTTTCGTTGGCTGGGACTTGAAGCGGAATCAGAGATCACCGTTCACGCCCGCATCCACGATGCTGTAGATGGTATCACGCACCTTGAGGGCCAGAGGTTGCAGATCCTTGGGCAGATTCACGCCCTTGACCATCATGTCCATGTTCATGGTAACGATCCAGCCCTGCCCCTTGGAATCCTTCAGCACCGCGATACGGCAGGGAAGAAAGCCGGCAAAAATGATGTCATGCTCCACCATCTTCTTGGCGATGAGCGCGTCACAGAAAGCCAGGATGCGCATGTAGTTGGCCTTCTCGCCCATGGCCTTCACCTGCTCGGACAGGGGCAGGTCAGCCACCAACTTGAAATTCAGGGTGTTGGCGCGCAGCATCATGGAGTCGATAGCGTCCTCCACGGATACGTCATCATTGATCTTGAACTTCTGGATGCTGGCCTGAACCATCTTCTGCATCATGGCCTGATCCATTTCCGGCATGGCGGCCGCTTTCTTCTCTCCGGCCCAGGCGGAAATGGAAACAAACAGGACAAGGCTGACAGCCAAAATCTTCTTCATGACAGAACTCCTCTATTCTCGATTTGGTTGTATTGTGGACGGGGTCGGTATAATTTGACTCCGCCCCCTGAAGTGCTCGATTGGTTGTTATTGCGACATACTACTCTAGATACAGGCCGCCTGAGTATTGGGGAAAACCACACAATGCCGTGATATGGATGGTACGGAGGGGGTCGGGGTCGGAGTCAAATCATCTCGAGTACACAAAGAACAGAATCGGGTGATTCCCAAACCATCTGATTTCTACCTGACACCATCCCCATTTGACTCCGACCCTTGACCATCTCGTTTTCCTTCCAGCTGGTACAGAACCGGCGTCCGCAGATCCAGGCCCTGTTCCCGGGCGGTCTTCAGAACCAGGGCAAGCATCAGCTGGCGGATTTTCAGTACATCGCGGGTTTCCTTGATGTAGTAGAAACAGGTCCACTGTACGGCATAATCTCCCCCCCGGGTGGCGCGAACTTCGATTTCATACTGATTCTCAATGGGCAAGTCGGGATCTTCCCTGGCATATTCCATGACCTGCTGAAACAAGTCGTTCACCTGCTGTTCCGTCACATCATAGGAAACATTGATTCTCAGGGCTTCACGCAAACCCTTGGCCGAGGCAAAACGGGACAGGTTGTGAACCGTCATGCCCCGCAGTTTGCTGTTTTGGATCAGGATGCGGTGATTGTTGGCCAGGTGAAGAATTTCGGTAAAAAACACCTTGGTGCGGAACACCATGCCTATCTGATCATTGTCGTCTCCCAGTTGGATGATATCCCCCTCCGCCACAAGGCGGCTGTTGAGAATCACCAGCCCGCTCACCAGGTCAGGCACCCAAGAGGATTGGGTGATGGCCAGCATCACGCCAACCACGCCGAGGACCCCACCAGCCTCCAGCAGAGTGCTGTATCCCATGATGCGGATCACCGCCACCAGGGTGATGACGAAAATAACCGTGCCGGCGATGAGCGTGAGCAGTCGTGAGTTGTAGGTTTCGACGAAGATGGTTTCGTCCCCCCGCTTGCGTTCCCCGCCCCAGCGGCGGCGTATGAGCCGGGCGATGAAATAGAACGTCAGCCAGGCCACGTAGATAGCCAGCATCACGCCCAGGGTGCGAGGGATCCACACGGCACCACTGCCGGGATGCATGATGGCGCTGCTGATGATGATGACCAGGGCAATGACATTGGCGGCACGAAACAGGTTCAGGCGGCTGCGGAAAAGCCCCTCGTCGTCATGCTCGGGAAAGATGAACTTCATCAGTGCGCGGGAAAACACCAGCAGCAGCAGGTTGGCTCCCAGAAGCAGAAGCTCCATTCCGGAAAAATAGGCGTACAAAGTGTCAATGTTCATTTCCTGGCCCTTTGAGCTAGCTTGCGCCATATCCAGCTGCGGGGCTTGTCCTCCCCGGTCAGGACATAGTCCAGGGTCGGCCCATGACAGAGTATCCATTCCATGGTGGAAAACGCATGCCGGGTGCCACAGAACAACAGCTTGTCCCCGGCCAACAGTTCCGTATCCTCACTGGGCAACAATTCCCGGCTGTTGCGGCTTATTCTGAGCAAGGCGATGCAGCTTAGAGAGCGTTCGCGGTTCCCCGGATCACGCATCACATCCCCCAGGCGCACTACCCTGCCTTGTTCCAGAGCTCCATCAATCGCACAGTGTTTGCTTTGAGCAAAATCGAACTCCTGGATCATGGGCACCCGGTGATCCACCAGTCCGGCAATGCGGCTGATGAGCGCGCAGGCCCAGTCCTCCTCCTGGTAGGCGGCCAGGCTCATGAACTCGTAGAGCATGGGGGTTGCCAGCAATACGCGGATCTTCTCCGCCACGATGGCGCTGGGGTGCATGACCATATCGGCCTGAACTGCCTGAAACAGGGTATCGTTCTCACGGAAGTTCTGCCGGGCAATCACAAACAGCTTGTTGGTCATGGCCTTGGCCGTCATGACGATGGACAGATTGTTGGCATCATTGTCCGTGCCAGCGACGATGCCCACGGCCTGCTGGATATCGGCTTCAAGCAGGGTATCCTCCTCCGTGCCTACTCCCCTGACCACACCCTGCCGGGGTTCGCCGGTTTTCTCCGGGGTGGCTTCCATGACCGTAATGGAGATGTCTTCCTTGTTCAGCCGCTTGAACACGGCTTTGCCGAAACGCCCATAGCCACCAATGATCCAGTGACCATGGGTTGGCGGATACACCGGATCAGGCAGCAGGGTTCCAGGTTTGGCGGTAAGCCAGCGCTGCAGCAGGTACAATCCCGGAGTCTGCAAAGCAGTGGAAAGATACTTGGCGAAGGTATCAAAAGGATCGATGATGTAATCCGTGCCAAAGGAAGCCATATTGGCCTCCACATCATGAGAATCCGCCCGGCAGATGACCGTGACACTGGGATTGAGCAGCTTGGCGGTGATGGCAATCTTCAGGTTGACGTCATTGCTGTTGGTCAGGGCCACGACCCCGGCACATTGGGGATGCTTGAGACCGGCTTCGAGAAGGTGCCGGGGCGTTCGCGCATTGGCGTGCAACGCAGGCACAAAGTCACGCAGATTCTGCAACTTGAGCAGATTGATTTTGTCTTCATTGATGTCCACGACCACCACATGCTGGCCCCGTTCCGTCAGCGCCAGGGCCAGTTCCCGCCCGGTTTCACCGTAGCCGCAGAGAATATAAAAGGGTTCTCCCAGGTTGCGGATGCGCTGGGCAAAACGCCTCTCCTTGATCGCATGCTGAAATGTCTTGTCCTGCAACAGGGAGAGGATGGTACCGATGGCATACAACCAAGCCACCACGGACAGATAGATGCAAAGCGTCACCCAGGCCCGCTGAGCATCGGTGAACTCGTAAGGCACCTCGCCAAAGCCAATGGTGGTGGACATGAAGCTCACGAAGTAGAACGCGTGAAAGAAGTCCATGTGCCAGGGATTTCCCTGGGCATCCTGCCCCGGAATCAGCACCAGCCCCAGCACGGAAACCGCGTAGACCAGCACCAGGGTCAGCAGCGGGCGGCGCATGCGCCGCAGGATGAGGAAGACGATATTGTCCATACAGGATCAGCGTCGCAGCATTACCGTCTCAATAACAAGCAACACCACGGAAATGATATTTGCCAGCATGGCGCCGCCGCTCAGGGATACGATGCTGGCCATGGCCGAAGGCGTGAGGCCGGAACCGGAGATGTGCTCCACCCACATCCAGACCACGGTGGCCGCCACCAGCTGCAGCACTGCCACCAGGCTGGTGGAGAGCAGCACCGCCCCCAACTGGCTGCGGTCACCGAACTTCAGCAGGGTGGCGATAACATTGACGATGAGCACCGCGAACAGTTCGTACACGTTGTGATGCACGGGATCGTCGATCTCGCCGACGAAAAAACCAAAGTTGAGAGTAAGGGACAGGACGATGAAAAAACCGAAGACGACCTTTTCCGGATTCATGGCAATTTCCCGTTGCGTGAATGATGTTCCCGGAATGTAGCAGGAAACGGCATTTCAGGGAATGCAGGGAAGGGGAAACCACGTTTTTCACTCCCACGGTTGTAAAAGCCCATGGAGAAACTTTTCAACATCCTGTTGAGCCGTTTCACCGAGCCCTGCGTCATGCCGACTGTCCGTTTATGTTATTTTCCCACCATGGCACGTACTCCCAATAACGACAGCACCGACAAGAGCCTGGTCACGGCGTTCATTCTGGTGCTTTTCTTCGCCACGCCCTTTGCTGGCCTGTGGGCAAGAGACGGTTACGCCTGGTATGTCCCTTATGTCCTGTGGCTGCTCATCATCGCGCTGCTGGCGGTGGCTCATTTCCGGGGCAGGAAGGACAGAAGCCCATGACGCTGGAGCTGTCCTCCCTGTTTACTGCCGGTTTTCTCTACCTGGTCCTGCTGTTTCTCATCGCCTACGTGACAGATCGGGGACTGATTCCGGAACAATGGGTTTCCCATCCCCTGGTCTATACCCTGTCCCTGGGGGTATACGCTACTTCATGGACCTACTACGGCAGCGTGGGCTTCGCCAACTCCAACGGCTACCTGTTCCTCACCATCTATCTCGGCGTGACCCTGGCCTTCGCCCTCAGCCCCATATTGCTACGCCCCATCCTGCGCCTGACCAGCGAATACCAGCTCAGTTCCCTGGCGGACCTGTTCGCCTTCCGTTACCGCAGCCAGGCCGTGGGGGTGCTGGTCACTTTGTTCATGCTCATCGGCGCCCTGCCCTACATCGCCCTGCAGATCCGCGCCGTCACCCAGTCACTGCAGGAACTGACCCAGGAAGCTCCTCCCCATATCCTGGCCCTGGGCTTCTGCATCACCCTCACCACTTTTGCCATCCTGTTCGGCGCCCGGCACATCTCCCCCCGCCAGAAACACCGTGGCCTGGTGATGGCCATTGCTTTCGAATCCCTGGTAAAGCTGGTGACCCTGCTGGGCGTGGGGGTGTTCGCCCTGTTCGGTGTCTTCGGCGGACCGGACAACCTGAACCAGTGGCTGAGCCAGCACCCGGACGCCATTGAAAAACTGTACGAGCCCGTGGGCGGCAGCCAGTGGGGCACCCTGATCTTCCTCGCCTTCGGCGCGGCCTTTCTATTGCCCCGGCAATTCCACATGCTGTTTGCCGAAAATCTCAAGGAAGACAATCTGCGGGTGGCCAGCTGGAGCTTTCCCCTGTTCCTGCTGCTGCTCAACCTGCCCATTCCCGTAATTCTCTGGGCGGGACACTATCTCGGTCTGGGCACGGACCCTGACTATTATGTCCTCAGCATCACCCTGTCCCAGGGCCATTCCTGGATGCCCATGCTGACCTTCATCGGCGGCATCTCCGCCGCCAGCGCCATGGTCATCATCACCACCTTGGCTCTCTCCTCCATGTGCATGAATCACCTGGTGCTGCCGGCAAGCTATCCCGACCCCCGGGTGAACCTGTATTACTGGCTGCTGTGGGGGCGGCGGCTGATGATCGGCCTGATCATTCTCGCCGGCTACAGTTTCTACGCCTTCCTGGAACACCGCGCCGGCCTGGCCCAGCTGGGGCTGATTTCCTTCGTGGCCGTGGCCCAGTTCCTGCCCGGCATCGTGGGCCTGCTGTACTGGCGCCGCGCCACCCGGGAAGGGGTCATCGCCGGACTGCTGGCGGGCATCACCATCTGGGCCTTCACCCTGCTGGTGCCCATGCTGCAACATTCCGGTTTCATCGAGAACGCCTATCCCATATCCCGCTGGCAGGAAATGCTGGGACTGGATCACTGGAGCTTTGCCACCTTCTGGTCCCTGAGCCTCAACAGCCTGCTGTTTGCCATGGTTTCCCTGGCCACCCGCCAGCGCAATGAGGAACAACAGGCCGCTGCCAGCTGTTGCAGCAGCGTGTTCGTACCCCTTACCGGGGTGGTCACCGCCCGCTCCCCGGAAGAGTTCAAGAAGGAATTGGGCGTATTGCTGGGACGATCAACGGCGGAAAAAGAGGTGAACCATGCCCTGTCCGACCTGGGCATGTCCCCCACGGAAACCCGGCCGGCGGAGCTGCGCCGCCTGCGCGAGCGCATCGAGCGCAACCTCTACGGCCTCATCGGGCCGCAGATGTCTCATCTCATCGTCAACCAGAAACTGGCCCTGGACCCGGAAGCCAGGACAGCCCTGGCCGACTCCATGCGCTACGTGGAAGAGCGGCTGGCCCATTCCCGCTCGGTGCTCCACGGCCTCACCCGGGAACTGGACAACCTGCAGCGCTACCAGCGGCAGATCCTGGAGGACCTGCCCCTGGGGGCCTGCGCCCTGGGCCAGGACGGGGAAATCATCATCTGGAACCAGGCCATGGAAGACACCACGGGTATCGACGCCGGCACCACCATCGGCCACCCCCTGCAGCAACTACCAGCGCCCTGGAACGACCTCCTCGGCGGTTTTGCCCGGGCGGCAGACAATCACAGCTATCACCTGGAAGTGCGCTTCGCCGGCAAGACCCGCTGGTTCAACCTACACAAGGCCGTTATCGAGGCGCCCCAGATATCCACCACCTCGGAAGCGCCCGGCATGGTGATTCTCATGGAGGACCTGACCCAGATGGAGAACCTGGAGGCAGAGCTGGCCCATAGCGACCGCCTGGCTTCCATCGGCCGCCTGGCCGCCGGCGTGGCCCATGAGATTGGCAACCCGGTCACCGGCATCGCTTCCATCGCCCAGAACCTCAAGTACGAGGAAGAACCCGCCGCCATCGAGCAGAGCGCCCGGGACATCCTCACCCAGACCAAGCGCATTACCGACATCGTCCAGTCCCTGATGAACTTCAGCCGCAGCAGCGGTGCCGACCGCCCCCGGGAGAAGGTGCCCCTGCGGGAGATCCTGGAAGACGCCCTGGCCCTGGTGCGGCTCATGCACAAGCACGACGGCCTGAACTACCGCATCGACTGCGATTCCGGCATCATTCTGCGGGCCGACCGCCAGCGCCTGTCCCAGGTGTTCGTGAACCTGCTCAACAACGCCAGTGACGCGTCCAGCAAAGGCGACAACATCCAGGTCGCCGCCCGCCAGGACACTCACCAGGTCAGCATCGAGGTCATCGACCAGGGCAGCGGCATTCCCGATCATTTCCGCGAACAGCTGTTCGAGCCTTTTGCCACCACCAAGCGCACCGGCAAGGGCACGGGGCTGGGTCTTGCACTGGCAAGAAACATCATCCTGGACCACAATGGCCACATTGAAATCGACTCGGCCCCCGGCAGGGGCACCCGGGTCATCATCAGCTTCCCCAGGGAAACATGAACCGCATACTCATCGTGGAAGACGAACAGGTCATTCGTGACGCCGTAAGCAAGCTGCTGAAGCGAAACGGCTATGACGTGAGCGCGGTGGACTCGGTGGAATCCGCCCTGGAGGCTCACGAGCTGGCGGACTTTCACCTGCTCATCGTGGACATCCGCCTGCCGGGCAAGCCCGGCACGGACCTCATCAGCCTGGCCAGCCCCGTGCCCGTGCTCATCATGACCAGCTACGCCAGCGTCTCCTCCGCCGTGGAGGCCATGAAACAGGGCGCGGCGGACTATATCGCCAAGCCCTTCGATCACGAGGAACTGCTGGTGGTCATCGCCCAGATTCTCAAGCAGCACCGCCAGGAACGCGCCCGCCAGGCCCTGGAACAGGACGTGGCCGAAACCTGGCCCACGGACGGCATGATCGGCGAAAGCCCGGCCATGCGGGCCGTGTTCCAGGACATCCACAAAGTGGCGCCCACCACGGCCAGCGTGCTCATCCTGGGAGAATCCGGCACCGGCAAGGAGCTGGTGGCCCGGGCCATACACAGCCACAGCCCGCGCCGGGATGCCCCCTTCGTCACCGTGAACTGCGCCGCCATCCCGGAAAACCTGGTGGAATCCGAGCTGTTCGGTCACGTGAAGGGCGCCTACACCGGCGCGGAACAGGCGCGCACGGGGCTCATACAATCCGCCGACGGCGGCACCCTGTTCCTGGACGAAATCGCCGAGCTGCCCCTGTCCATCCAGGCCCGTTTGCTGCGCGTGCTCCAGGATGGCGAACTGCGCCGGGTGGGCTCGGAAAAGACCCTGCGGGTGGACGTGCGTATCCTCGCCGCCACCAACCGCGACCTGCAACAGATGGTGGACAATGGCGATTTCCGCAGCGACCTGTTCTTCCGCCTGCACGTGGTGGAACTGCGCCTGCCCCCCCTGCGGGAACGTGGCGACGACCTGCTGCTGCTGGCGAATCATTTGTTACGCAAGACCTGCGGCCGCCTCAACCGGCCCTGTATGCAGTTCACTTCCGAAGCCATTGAAAGCCTCAGGACCTACCACTGGCCGGGCAACGTGCGGGAACTGGAAAATGCCATCGAACGGGCGGCCATACTTTCCGACAACGAACAGGTGACCGCCGCCTCCCTTGGCATACCCAGCGCATCCCCCGCCCTGCCCCCGGAAGCCGACGACAGCCTTTCCCTGGAAGATTACTTCCGCAAGTTCGTCCTGGAGCACCAGGACAGCATGACCGAAACCGAACTGGCGCAGCAACTGGGCATCAGCCGCAAGACCCTGTGGCAGAAGCGGCAGCGATTGGGGATTCCGCGGCAAAAAAGCCGTTGAGCTGCCTCAGGGGTCGGAGCTGCCCCAGGGGTCGGAGTCAAATCCCTGCAAATTGTTGAATTTGCACAACATCCTCCTGATTTGACTCCGACCCCTTACCCCGCTGTTACCTTAATACACAGCAGTTGTTACCAAAGGTAACAACAACTAGCCATTTCGCGCCCCCCAGGAACAAAATCCCCGACTCATCAAACAGTTAGGATTTGGCCCAATTATTGCTCACATGAAGGGGATTTCCCCCACCGGGGAAATCAGAAGAATAAAACCTGTCTCCCCACAACAGAGAGAGTAAATGACATGAGCAAACACGCTTCGTACTGGAAAGCGAACCTGCGCCTGGTATTCGGTTGCCTGGTGGTCTGGTTCCTTGCCTCGTTCGTGTTCGGCATATTGCTTGCCGAGCCCCTGAACAGTATCCGCCTGGGCGGTTACAAGCTGGGCTTCTGGTTCTCCCAGCAAGGCTCCATCTATACCTTCGTGGCCCTGACCTTCTTCTACGCCTGGCGTGCGAACAAGCTGGACCATGAATTCGGCGTCCGCGAAGACTGAAGAGGAGTCACGAAATGGATCTGCAAACACTAACCTATATCGTCGTCGGCGCGACCTTCGCCCTGTATATCGGCATTGCCATCTGGGCCCGCGCCAAGACCACCGGTGATTTCTACGTTGCCGGCAAGGGCGTTCCTCCGGTACTCAACGGCATGGCCACCGCCGCCGACTGGATGTCCGCCGCGTCCTTCATCTCCATGGCCGGCCTCATCGCCTTCTACGGCTATGGCGGCTCCGTGTTCCTCATGGGCTGGACGGGCGGCTACGTGCTGCTTGCCATGCTGCTGGCGCCCTATCTGCGCAAGTATGGCAAGTTCACCGTGCCCGAGTTCATCGGCGACCGTTACTACGGCAAGTCGGCGCGCATCCTGGCGGTCATCTGCCTGATCATCGCGTCCGTGACCTATGTAATCGGCCAGATGAAGGGTATCGGCGTAGCCTTCTCCCGCTTCCTGGAAACCGACTATGACACCGGCCTGTACATCGGCATGGGCATCGTATTCATCTACGCGGTCATGGGCGGCATGAAAGGCATCACCTACACCCAGATTGCCCAATACTGCGTGCTCATCTTCGCTTACACCGTGCCCGCCGTGTTCATCTCCATGCACCTGACCGGCAACCCCATTCCCCAACTGGGTCTGGGCAGCACCATGGCGGACGGCAGCGGCATGTTCCTGCTGGACAAGCTGGACGCGACCATGAAGGATCTGGGCTTCGGGACCTATACGGACAAGGTGAGAATCAGCACCTTCAACATGTTCGTGTACACCATGTCGCTGATGATCGGCACCGCCGGTCTGCCCCACGTCATCATGCGCTTCTTCACCGTGCCCAAGGTGCGTGACGCCCGCGCCTCCGCCGGCTGGGCCCTGGTCTTCATCGCTCTGCTGTACACCGTGGCTCCCGCCGTTGGCGCCATGGCCCGTCTGAACCTGATGAACACCATCCAGCCCGCCCCCGGCCAGTGGATCGAAGTGGACCAGCGTCCCCAGTGGTTCAGAAACTGGGAGAAGACCGGTCTGCTGAAGTTCGAGGACAAGAACGGCGACGGCAAGATCCAGTATGTTGCCGACAAGGAAAAGAACGAGATGGTGAAGGTGGACCGGGACATCATGGTTCTGGCCAACCCCGAGATTGCCAAGCTGCCCAACTGGGTCATCGCCCTGGTGGTTGCCGGTGGTCTGGCCGCGGCCCTGTCCACGGCAGCAGGCCTGTTGCTTGCCATCGCGTCTTCCATATCCCATGACCTGCTCAAAGGGGTATTCGCGCCGAATATCTCGGAGAAATCGGAGCTCATGGCCAGCCGTATCGCCATGGCCGGCGCCATCGCCGCGGCCGGATATCTCGGCCTGCATCCGCCGGATTTCGCCGCCGGCACCGTGGCCCTGGCCTTCGGCTTGGCGGCATCCTCCATCTTCCCCGCCATCATGATGGGCATCTTCTCCAAGAAGATGAACAAGCAAGGCGCCATGGCGGGCATGCTGGTGGGTATCGGCATCACCCTGTTCTATGTATTCCAGCACAAGGGCATATTCTTCATCGCCGACTGGAAATACCTGCAGAGCTGGGGTAGTAACTGGTTCCTGGGCGTTGAACCCAACGCCTTTGGCGCCATCGGCGCGGTATTCAACTTTGTCACGGCCTTCATCGTGGCCAAGATCACCGCGCCGCCTCCGGAGCATATCCAGCACATGGTGGAGAACATTCGCGTTCCCGCCGGTGCCGGTGCCGCTACCGGTCACTGACAGCAGTAGACGTCAGGAGAAAAAGGCTCCCCTGGGAGCCTTTTTCTTGCAGGAAGCCGCGGGGAGGCTGTTGCTCCCCGCGGCAATTCCTTCAACCTGTCTTCAGGCGCTTCCTCCGGGAGTTTCTGAAAACAGGCTGAAAACCCTTTCTTCCCCCTCGGGGGATATACTGGCAACACCAATACCCGAACCAGCACAGGTCACATGGGAATAGTCAAACGTTTCTACCAGTCCAACCGCCACATGAAGCTGGCCATCATCCTCGCCCCCCTGCTGGCCATTGGCGGCTATATCCTTGCGGGCATCTACCTGGATGACAAAATGGACGCCCAACAGGGAACGGACAAGCCCCTGGCCCTGCAACCGGGCTGCCAGCTGCTCACCGGCGTATGCGAACTGCTGCACCGGGAAATCGCCGTGAACATCGCCATCGAAGAAAAAGATGGCAGGCAGTTGTTCTACCTGAGCGCCAGCACGCCCTTGCGGGGTGTCCTGGCGGCTTTCGGGGACAGCCCGCCCCTGGCCATGCTCAGCCGTGGCGATGCAAAGAAATGGGTGCTCGAGCCCCAACACCCCATCGTTACCGGAACCCAGGTAAAACTCGCCATCTCGGGGGACAAGAACAGGTATTTTGCCGAGATTCCCGTAACAGACTAAGAGCCGACATGGAAATCGAACTCCAGGAAATACGCGACTTCATCGCCGCCATCCCCCCTTTCGACCGGCTGCCGGAAGATGTGCTCAACGCCCTCACGCCCAGCCTCAGCATCCGCTACGTGCGCCGCGGCGACGACATTTCCAGCGAATCCATGCTGCATATCCTGCGCCAAGGCGCCATCGCCATGTACTCCGGCAAGGACAATCTCATCGGCATGCTGGGCGAAGGCGACATCTGCACCAGCTTCTGCGCCGCGGACGTGATGCCGGATTTCTATGTCAGGGCCACGGAAGACACCCTGCTGTACAGCATTCCCTGCGATGAGCTGTCCCGCCTGGTGAGCGACGATGAGTCGGTGCTGCACTTCATCCGCCACTCCGCCGCCCAGCGCCTCAAGCAGGCCGTGGCGCGGATGCAGGAACAGAGCAGCTCCAACCTGCTGCATACCTATGCCGGGGACATATGCCGCAGGCCGCTCATCACCGCCGCCCCAAACGACAGCATCCGGCAATGCGCCAGCCTCATGTCGGAGAAAGGCGTTTCCTCCCTCATCATCATGGAAGGCGACGACCCCGTGGGCCTGCTCACGGACCGGGACATCCGCAAGCGCTGCGTGGCCCGGGGCCTGAGCGTGGACACCCCGGTGCGGGAAATCATGACCCGCAAGATCATCAGCCTCAGCGCCAGCGACAGCCTGTTCGACGCCCTGATGGTGATGACGCGGCGGCAGGTGCATCACCTGCCCGTGGTGGACGACGACCGCATTACCGGCATCATCACCACCACGGACATCATGCGCGAGGAAGGCGTCAGCGCCGTGCACCTGACCAGCACCATTCGCAAGGCCGAGTCCCTGGAGCAGCTGGTGGAAGCCAGCCTCATGATTCCCCGCATCCAGCTGCAGCTGGTGAACATGGGCGCCGACCTGCACCATGTGGGCTACGCCATCACCGCCATCACCGGCGCCATCACCCGGCGCCTCATCGAAATGGCCGAGGAGAAGCTGGGGCCGCCCCCCGTGCCCTATGCCTGGATTGCCGCCGGCTCCCAGGCCCGGCGGGAGCAGACCAGCCATTCGGACCAGGACAACGGCATCATCATCTCCGACAAGATGCAATCCGGCGACGAGGGCTGGTTCGAGGAACTGGCCCAGTTCGTCAACGACGGCCTCAACGACTGCGGCTTCGTGTACTGCCCCGGCGAGGTCATGGCCAGCAATCCCAAGTGGCGGCAGACGGCCTCCGTGTGGCAGGGCTACTTCGACCAGTGGATAGAGGAACCGGACCCCATGGCCCTGATGCTGTCCAGCATCTTCTTCGATCTGCGGGTCATCCATGGCAAGGAAAAACTGCTGAACAAAATCAGGAAGAACATCCTGCAAAAGGCGCCCAAAAACCAGCTGTTCCTTGCACATATGACACGCAACGCCCTGAGTCACCGCCCGCCCCTGGGCTTCTTCCGCGATTTCGTGCTGGTGCATGACGGCCAGCACGACGACACCCTGGACCTCAAGCATTCCGGCCTGGTGCCCATCATCGACATGGCGCGCATCTACGCCCTGGCGGAGGGCCTGAAGGAAATCAGCACCGAGGACCGCCTGCGCGCGGCCGCCGGCACCCCCAGCCTCAGCCAGGGCGGCGCGGCCAACCTGCTGGACGCCTTCGAGTTCATCAGCAACCTGCGCCTGGAGCACCAGGCGGCGCAGATCGAGGCCGGCGGCAGCCCGGACAATTTCATGTCTCCCAAGCAGCTCTCCAGGCTGGAGCGGGAACACCTCAAGGATGCCTTCAAGGTGGTGCAGACCATGCAGGCCACCCTGGAGCTGCGCTACCAGACGGACAGAATCTGATGCTGGG
>JALVEW010000038.1 GCA_027030425.1 Sedimenticola sp. | reverse complement strand
CTGGCCGGCTTCCTTGCGCAGGTCTTGCAGGCGCGCCAGGCAGCGGGCCAGGCGGGGACAGTGCCAGGGCCGCGGCTCGCCGGTGTCGGGATGACGGGCACTGGCGTGGTAGCGCAGGTCGCCCAGGTCGAAGTTCTCCCTGCCCGTGTCGCGCAGGCGGCGAACCAGCCAGGCCCGGGGCATGATCTCGGTTTCGCCGGCGGCGACATGAGGCGCGCGCAACAGGCTCTCCAGCTGCTCCAGGGACTGCCTGCCACGGATGAGCCCGAGCAGCCCCAGGGCCGCGGATACTGGTGGATAGTCCGTCAGGGAGCGTCCCAGGGAGATGTTCCAGGCGGCGTGGGAGGGGCGTTTGCCAGGCAGCAGGGAACCGGGCTCCAGCACCCGGTTCATGCAATGCTCCACCTCGTCATGGCGGTTCTGCAGGTCGGGCACCACGATGCCCAGGGAAAGCGACGGCTGCTCCAGCAACAGGCGCCGCGCCCAGGCCGCCGCCAGGGCCAGCTCCTGCCCGGGATCGGCGGCCTGCAGCAGCCGCGGCTGCGTATCCTTTCCTTTCAGCCGCAGGTTGCGCACAGTGACGCCGCGCCGGCGCAGTGTTTCCAGCAACTGCTCCTGAACAGGGGTGAGGACGCTGAAGCCCAGCAGCAGGATTTCCTCCGGCAGGGAACAGGCCCCTTGCGCCAACAGCGCCGCCAGGCGCGCCGGCATTTCCGCCCGGGTGAGGAAACCGCGACGCTCGGATTCCCGGGAAAACGCCCTGGCCAGGGTGCGGAAGACTTCGGCATCCCCGCCATCGGCAAATTCCGGTTCGTCCATGGACAGACCCCAGTCATGCAGCAGACGCCAGCTTTTTTCCAGCTGGCGAACAAGGGCGCTGGTGCTCAGCACCGGCTGAGGATGGCGTTCCAGCACCTGCTGCCAGAGCATCCCTGCCTGGTGCTCATCCAGCAGCGCCGGCAGCGCCTCCCCCGCAAGCAGCAGGGCATCGTCCCAGCATTGCTGCAGCCAGACCTGCCATGGCAACACCCTGGGCGTGGCCCAGGCGGCAGCCCCTTGGACGGATACCGCCTCCTCATACTCCCTCAGCAATATCCGTGACAGACGGGCATTGGCGGTGAGCAGGGTGACGCCCCTGGACATCAAGGTCAGAAGCTGTTCCCGGTCCATGAGAATGGCCTTGTCTGCGTCACTCAGCGCCATATGAATCCTCTGTACATGATGCTCCCCCTCCCTGGCCCTCCCTCGCGCGAGGGGGAGGGGTTACTGGATAACCATCTTGCTGTCCATGGGGCATTCTGCCACAGCAGGGGATGCCCTGACATGGACACCTTCGGGAAAGCCCCGTTCAGCCACATAGTGAGAAGCTTGACCTGCCCATGTGTATCGATGATGATGTTTGACGTAGACGGAATCCAAAACGAAAAGCCGAAAAGGAATGCCCATGCCTCCACACCCTCATCATGGCTGCGCACAATGAACGCTTCCCGCAGCAAAGGTTTCAAATACATCGAGCAACTGACTTGGTTGAGAGGATTCGCGGCATTCCTGGTCATCGTGTCGCACAGCCTGCGGGCCACGGAAGTAAAATACTCCCCGGATGACGAAGCGGCTTCCTCCCTGCTCATGTCCCTGTTCGACCTGGGCTCCTTCGGCGTTGTGCTGTTCTTTGTTCTCAGCGGCTGTACCCTGTATATCAGCAACGCGTCCAAGGTAGGCGGCCGCAGGAATATCATGGCTTTCTACCTCAAGCGTTTCTTTCGCATATGGCCCGCCTATATCGTCGCCCTTGCCGCCTACATGCTGTTTCGGGAATTTTTTTCCAACCACTACATCACGCCCCTTGGACACTGGGTGGAACAGCAGTTTCTGGCTTCCTATTCGGCTGCCGACGCACTGTCCTACGCCATGCTGACCTTCAACCTCACGGGGCCTGAAGGGCTGTTCAACAACGCCTTCTGGAGCCTGCCGGTGGAATTCCAGTATTACCTGATTTTTCCCCTCCTGGTGCTTTCACTGCGTTCCGGCATCATTGGCCCCCTGGCCATAGGCGCCTTACTTTATCTGGTGCCCAGAACCGGCCTCATCGATATCGATGATGACACCGTCTTTCTTCTCGCCTTCAGCTTCTGCGGGGGCGTGGCCGTGGGATATCTTTACACCAACTTCGATGTCAGCATACGCGGGCGCACGGGCTTTGCCTTGCTGTCCATCCTGCTGCTGTTCATTTCCCTGATTACCAACGGCTTCATACCCTTGCCTGACATCCCTCTGCTGGCCGAACGCTGGAACTGGTACGGCGGCATCGCCATCATTTCCGTGTATCTGGTTCTGATCACCCGTTTCGACCTGCACAACCGCATGGAAGCCTTTCTCAGCCACTATGGGAACATTTCCTACAGCACCTATCTCTATCACAACATCTTTGTGGGCCTGTCCGTGTTGTTCATGGTGAACATGGGTATACATGACGGATCCCTGAAGCTGTTTCTTACCTTCAGCTTTACCCTTCTGGCCACCTATGTCGTGGCTTCACTTTCCTACAGGTATATCGAACGGCCTTTCATCGGCATCGGACGCAGCATGGTGAAACGCATTTCGGAGTGAAGAAAGGGGATCATCCGGCAGTTGTCAGGGACAGCCACTCATCCGGGTCTGCCCCGGACTCCGTATCCAGGATGACGGCGCGGGCCTGTTCTTCATCTGACAGTGGCTCCATGGAAGCCAGCTGGTATTCCAGCACTTCGGCATCCGCGTCGGACACATCGTCCCTGCGCGCGGCAAGGCGGCGGCGCAATTCATCGGGCGTGGCCACCAGCTCCAGGATGCGGAAAGGAAGCCCCCTGTCCGCCGCCAGCCGCATGAAAGGGGTTCGCTGTTCCCGCCGCAGAAAGGCCGCGTCCACGATCACGCTGTACCCCGAATCCAGCAGCAGACCGCTCAGTTCCAGCAGCCTGCCGTAGGTTTTTTCTGACATCGCCGGGGTGTAGATACCCTGCTCCGGCGCCGCCCCTGCCCCATCGGCAGCGACCAGCCCCACCAGGCGCTTGCGCTCCACATCCGAGCGAAGACGGATGAATCCCGCCTTTTCCGCCAGTATGCCACTGTAGGTGGATTTGCCGGAACCCGACAGGCCGCGGGTGATGACCAGCCGGGGCTGTTGCTCCCGCCTGAAGCTGTCCGCCAGTTGCAGATAACGCAGGAATTCCTCCTCCGTTGCTTCTTTTTCCTTGCCTGCCGGCAGCTGATGGAAACGCAACGCGGCAATCTTCGCCCTCACCATGGCCCGGTACGCCAGGTAGAAGCGGAACAGGCGCAACCCCTCATAGTCCCCGGTATGTTCGAGATAACGGTTGAGAAAACGCCAGCCCAGCGTCCTGCTGCCACGGGCATGGAGATCCATGAACAGAAAGGCCGCTTCCGACATGAGATCGATCCAGCGCAAACCCTCATTGAATTCTATGCAATCGAAGATGAGGGGCGCGCCCTCATCCCAGGCCATGTTGGCAAGATGCAGATCGCCATGACATTCCCGTATCCAGCCCTCGCGGCGCCGCGCTTCCATGACAGGCCGCAAATTCCGGCAGGCCGCGGTATTCCATTCATGCAGATCTTTGAACACGGGTGGCAGAGCGGCCCCTCGCAGCTGTTCGATATGCCGGAAATTATCCCGGGCCGGCTCACAGACCTGTTCCGCATGGCCGCGCTCACGGGACACCGCCGCGCCGGAAAGGTGAAAACGCGCCACCAGGTCAGCGATGGCGTCCATCTGGTCACCCGAGAGTTCGCCTGCTTCCAGAAGCCGATCCAGCTGTTTGCCGGAATCAAAACGCTTCATCTTTACGGCGTACTCGACGACGGGGCCCTCGCCATCGAAACGGCAGCCGCCTTTTCCTCGGGTTATGGACACCACACCCAGGTAATAATCCGGTGCCAGGCGCCGGTTCAGGCGCACCTCCTCCTCACAGCAGGCACGGCGCTTTGCCAGGGTGGAGAAGTCCAGAAAACCGAAATTCACGGGCTTCTTGATCTTCCAGGCATGGCTGCCGGCGAGAATCACCCAGGATATGTGGGTCTCCAACAGCCGGGGCGCTTCCCCTTCGGATACCCCCACAAGGTATTCCAGCAATGATTCAATCAGGTTGCTGCTTGTATTACTCATCTGCCGGAACCCATGGAAAAAGTCATTCGCCGGAGAAGGCGCTGGCATACAATAATAATCCCGAATATTTCACCCGGTCGCTGGAAAAATATTTCAGCTTACTGTACTCATGGAGGATGGGCGGGGTCGGAGTCAAATGGGGCGGATGTTGGAAAGATCCCATGGCCATGGAACAGTTTGACCCTGTTCATTGTAACAGTTTGGGTGGAATTTGACTCCGACCCCATTACAAACCCGCAGCTGAACGCCGTTCCCGGGTGAAACATTCAGGATAATCTCAACCGCCCATGTCCGCACAAGAATGATTGACAGCACCGACATAAGCGCCGTGATCCTGGCCGGTGGCAGAGGCTCCCGCATGGGAGGACGGGACAAGGGGCTGGTGCCCCTCGCCGGTCGTCCCATGATTGCTCATGCCTTGGACGTGCTCAAACCCCAGGTCGGCAATATCATCATCAGCGCCAATCGCAACCTGCCCCGCTACGCCCGCTTTGGATTCCCGGTCATCAGCGACGAGCATGAAGGTTACCAGGGGCCGCTGGCGGGCATTCTGGCGGCGCTGAAGCAGGCGGATACCGACTGGCTGCTTTGCGTGCCCTGTGATGTTCCGGCCCTGCCACCCGATCTGGCGCAACGCCTGGTGCAGGCGCTGGAAGCCCAACCGGCCGACCTTGCCGTGGTTCACGACGGCGCAAAGCTGCAACCGGCATTTGCCCTCATGCCCACGCGCCTCGGGCCTGATCTTGAAGACTACCTGAACAGGGGCGAACGCCGGCTCGGTCAGTGGTGCAAGGC
>JALVEW010000037.1 GCA_027030425.1 Sedimenticola sp. | reverse complement strand
ATGTCCTCCCAGGCGCCCAGGTTGGCAAAGATGTTCTGGGAAGCACGGCTGATGGCCGAGACGCGGATATCATGGCTGTCCGCGGGCCAGTCCTCCACGGGAGGGCGGTGTTCGATGACGGCAACGGAAAAATCCTGCTCGCCCAGGGCGCAGGCCAGGGCGGCGCCCACCATGCCGCCGCCAGCAATGATGATATCGAAATGCGCTTCGCTCACAGGGGCAGCCCTCTTGACAGGCGGGGCAGATGGCCTTGCAACCCCATGGCGGCGCGGGCAATGGCATGGCGGGCCGGGGGCAGGGCCTCCAGGCTCAGTACGCCGAGATTGCGGGCCAGTTTCACCGGCAGGAAATCGTTACTGAAGGCGCGCACCAGCAGGTTGGTGGTTTCCACCACGCCGCGCTGATCCCGGGAGCGCCATTGCTGGTAGCGGTTCAGGGTTTCCAGGCTGCCGGGGTCCCGGTCCTCCTTCACGGCATCCAGGACGACTTCGGCCAGGGCGGCCACATCCCGCAAGCCCAGGTTGAAGCCCTGGCCTGCCACCGGGTGCAGGGTGTGGGCGGCATTGCCGATGACCACGGCGCGATGCTGGACGGCATCCGGCACCCAGAGCTGGGCCAGGGGATAGGCGGCGCGTTTTCCCGCGCGTTGCAGCCTGCCCAGGCGCCAGCCGAAGTTCTGCTGAACCCGTGCCAAGAACTCACCGTCATCCAGGGAAAGCACTTCGCCCACGTCCTTGTCGGCGACGGTCCAGACCAGGGCGCAGCGGGATTCGGTCATGGGCAGCAGGGCCATGGGGCCGTTGCGGGTGAAGCGCTCCCAGGCGCTGTTGTCATGGGGCCTTCCGGGGGTGATGTTGGCGATGATGGCGCTCTGGTGGTATTCCCGGCGGCGGCTCTGGAAGCCCAGTTGCTGACGCACCAGGGAATTGCCGCCGTCAGCGGCCACCAGCAAACGGGTTTGGAGCTCGTCATCTTCCAGACCGATGCGGGCATGGCCGTTTTCCACCTTGACCCACTTCACCCGGGCCGGGGCGATGAGATCCACGTCATCCAGCGCCTCCAGAGCGGCCAGCAGGCCCGCGCCCAGGTTCCGGGCGGTGATGACCTGGCCCAGGGCAGGCACGCCTTCCTCCTCCGCGTGCAGGTGGGTGAAGCCGAAACCACCCTGTTCCGAGACATGGATGTGTTCGATGGGCTGGGCCTGTCCTGCCATGCTCTCCCATACGCCCAGGGCGGTGAGGATGCGCTCCGAGCCTCTGGACAGGGCGATGCCCCGGTCGTCGTAGTTGGGCACCTGTTCCACCTTCAGGGGCGCGGCTTCCACCAGGCCGGTGCGCAGGCCGTGGCCGGAAAGGGCGATGGACAGGCTGGCGCCGGCCATGCCGCCACCGATGATGAGAATGTCGTACATGGTGTTCATGCTGCCATGATAGCTTCGATTTCCTCGATGGTCTTGGGGGCGTCTTTGGACAGAACCTCATGACCGTCCTTGGTGACCAGGACGTCGTCCTCGATGCGGATGCCCATGCCCTGCCATTTCCTGGCCACGCCCTTGCTGCCCCGGGGAATGTACAGGCCGGGCTCGATGGTCAGCACCATGCCGGGCTCCAGCTGCCGCCAGTGTCCGTCTATCTTGTAGTCGCCCACGTCATGCACATCCAGCCCCAGCCAGTGGCCGGTGCCGTGCATGAAGAATTTCTTGTATTTTTCGTTCTTGATGAGCGTGTTCACGTTGCCCTTGAGCAGCCCCAGCTTCACCAGACCGCGGGTCAGGGTGCGCACCGCGGCCTTGTGAGGGGCGTTGTAGGGGTTGCCGGGCTTCACCTGCCCGATGGCGGCAAGCTGGGCGTCCAGCACCAGCTGGTAGAGCTGGGCCTGGGGTGCGGTGAACCGGCCATTGACCGGGAAGGTGCGGGTGATGTCCGAGGCGTACATCTCCAGCTCGCAGCCGGCGTCCACCAGCACCAGCTCACCGGCCTGCAGCTTGCCGTCGTTGTCCACATAGTGCAGCACCGTGGCGTTGTTGCCGCCGCCGACGATGGGCGGGTAGGCCTGTTCCCGGGCGCCGCGCCGGGCGCATTCATGGACAAAGTCCGCTTCCAGCTGGTATTCCATCATGCCCGGTTTGCAGTCGGCCATGATGCGCTTGTGGGCCGCCGCGGAAACTTTTGCCGCCTTGCGCATGAGGGCAATCTCGGAGCGGGACTTGTACAGGCGCATGTCGTGCAGGTAGTGATCCAGGGCGATGAATTCCTGGGGAGGGTGCACGCCGCTGCGCGCCTTGCCCCGCAACTGGTTCACCCAGTTGGACATCTGCTGGTCCAGTTCGGGATCGCAGCCCATGGCGTAGAACACCCGCTCGCACTGTTCCAGCATGCGCGGCAGGATGTCATTGAGGTCGCTGATGGGAAAGGAGTCATCGGCGTCGTAGTCTTCCACCGCCCCTTCCTGCCCGGCGATGGGGCCGTCCCAGCGTTCCTTCTCCTCGTCCCTTTCCCGGCAGAACAGGATGTATTCGCCCTGCTTGCGGCCGGGGATGAGTACTGCAACGGCTTCCGGTTCCGGGAAACCGGTCAGATAGTAGAAGTCGCTGTCCGGGCGGTAGGGATAATGCACGTCATTGTTGCGCTGTCTGACAGCGGCGGCGGGAAGTATGGCGATGCTGTCCTTGCCCATCATGCGCATGAGCTGGCGCCGCCGCCGCTTGAATTCAGTCCTTGTCATTTTGCCCCGCCTCGTGCCAGATGAGGGAAGTGGCCACCCACAGGTATTCTTCGATCTGCATCAGGGCTTCCTCCGCTTCTTCGCGATCGCCAAAGGTCTCCACGTCCATGCGGGAAATCTCGCTGAAGTCCCGCAGGGCCTCGCCGGCATCGCTGTTCATGAGATCCTGCTGTTGTTCTCCTCCCAGCCCAAATCCATAGAGAAAGCCCTGTGCCCAGTCCCGCAGGGCCAGTGCCCTTTCATTCACGGGTGCAGCTTCACCGGGCAGCATGAGGGACAGGGGCATCTGACCATCGCGCAGCTCCGTGGCGGTATGCAGCCAGAGACTGTCCAGTTCCTCCAGGCATTCCCGGGCGTCTGCAGTTTCCACATCCAGCTGGTCACAGAGCACTTCCCGCCAGTTGCTGGTCCTGGCGCACAGCATGCCGGTGAGTATGCCGTGGGTTTCCGCGGGTGAGTAGGCCAGGCCGGCAGCGCCTATCCTGTCCCAGAGGGTCTGGTAATTGGGGGTGTATTCGTTCATGTGCGAATGTTATCAGATTGGCGCCCCCTGTTGCGCCCGGCGCAATTTCCCTCCGCAGCCATTGACCGCGGGCCTTATGCCATCTATATTTCCAAGGGTTATGGACAAGCAATCCGACAAGACACCTTCTCATCAGGCTTTCGACATTCTCGAGGAGCAGGTTGCCTCGCTTATCGAGACCTGCGCGTATCTCAAGGAAGAAAACCGTCTGCTGCGCGCCCAGCAGGAGCGCCTGCAGGAAGAGCGGGCGGCACTGATGGAGAAGAACCAGACGGCCCGCAGCCGCGTGGGCGCCATCATTACCCGTCTGAAATCCCTGGAAGCCAACACGTGAGCAAAGCGGCCAAGACCATTGCGGTCACCATCCTGGACAAGGAATACCGCGTGGCCTGCCAGCCTGGCGAGGAGGAAGCCCTGCTGGCTTCCGCCATGGAGCTGGACGAGCGCATGCGTGCGATTCGCCAGACCGGCAAGATCATCGGCACGGAGCGCATTGCTGTCATGGCGGCCCTGAACATGGCCCATGAGCTGCTGACGGTAAACAGGGAATGCGATGAAGGGGATGCCTCCCTGGAACGCCGCATGCGCAGCCTGCAGGATAAAGTGGAAGTTGCCCTGCATCAATTCAATCAACTGGAACTTTAGGGCGAATCGGAGTAGCCTTTTAACTGAAGGCATCCTCTGCGGTGTCCGTGAGCTGACTTCGTAATCCCTTGAGCCTTAGTACATTAGACAGGGGATCTGATCATCACCGCGGTGTGCATGTCCGCTACGAGCGGAAAGCCTGAACGGTGACAGGGATTCCCACTTGAACCTGCCGGTTCAAGGTCTCAAGCCAGTAGCGGCACAGGCGGAGGATGTCTTTTCTCATGACCCCTTCCAACAACAGGCAGGAAATACGCGCCAGAAGACGTAGCCTGGATCCTGGCGTTCGCCGCAGGGCGGCCATTTCAGCCTGCAGGCAGCTGACATCCCTTAACCGTTTCAAAAGCGCTGAACGCATCGCTCTCTACCTGGCGGCTGACGGTGAGCTCGATCCTCTTCCTGTCCTGGAAAAAGCCTGCACCATGGGTAAGCAGTGTTACCTGCCCGTGCTTCATCCTGTAAGGGAACAGAGCCTGTGGTTTGCCCTTTGGAGGCCTGGTGATGTCCTGCACCCGAACAGATATGGTATTGCCGAGCCTGAATGGAAGCCTGGCACTCTGGTGAAGCCCTGGGCGTTGGACCTGGTGATCATGCCGCTGGTGGCTTTCGACGTGGAAGGAAACCGCATGGGAATGGGAGGTGGTTACTATGACCGCAGTTTTGCGTGGCGCTTTAACAGGCGCTATTGGAAAGGCCCATGGCTGGTGGGTTATGCCTATGAGTTGCAGAAACAAACACGCATAGAAATATCTGAGTGGGATGTTCCCCTGGATGCGGTTGTTACTGAAAACACGGTATACATGGGCTGAAATCAACTTGCTCACGTCATCACTTTTTTGGGGTCGGAGTCAGTAAAGTGATGTTGAATGGATTCCAGGGTTTGAGAATCGGGCGGGGCCGGAGTCGGCAGGGTGATGTTGCCTGGACTCGATAATCGGGAAGCGCCTGGTGCTGTTTACTATCAATCCGGCGATGATTCGACTCCGACCCCTCAAGACAGAGGGGGCTTAACTCATGGTAAATGCTGGCATTTATCGATGAGTTGTTTATACTCGACATGATGGATGCATGTCTGGTATGCATCTTGATGTTATGTAACTGTAATTGGGGGAACTCATGGTAAAGAAGACATCCAAGAAGAAGACCGCAAAAAAGAAGGCTGCCGTTTCCAAGAAAGCGGCCAAGAAGAAGGTTGTAAAGAAGGTGGCCAAGAAAAAGGTTGCAAAGAAAAAGCCGGTGAAGAAGGTTGCAAAGAAAAAAGTTGCCAAGAAGAAAATCGCCAAGAAAAAGGTCGTAAAGAAGGCGGCAAAGAAAAAGGTTGCAAAGAAGAAGGTAGCGAAAAAGAAGGTGGCCAAGAAGAAGGTAGCAAAGAAAGCTGCCAAGAAGGTCATCAAGAAAGCAGCGAAGAAAAAGGTTGCCAAGAAGAAGCCGGCGAAGAAAGTCGCAAAGAAAAAGGTAGCGAAAAAGAAAGCCGCCAAGAAAAAGGCCCGCAAGAAGTAATCAGCGGACGCTTGATATTGCCGCGCCCTGTGTGCGGCCCGGTTTCACCTTATGCCGTTCCTTCTGCACAGGGAACAGCAAAGCATTGATGTCTTCTTTTTCGGCAGTACAGGGATGTACTGCCGTTGTCCTCATTCAGCCCGCGCTGGCGAATAACTGGTAAGCGGGGTTGTCGGTTTCCTCATGGTATCTGTATCCCAGTTCCTTGAGGTAAGCGCGGAACTCGCCGGCCTCTCCCTTGCTGAGTTGCACGCCAACCAGAACCCGCCCGTAGGCTGCCCCGTGATTACGGTAGTGGAACAGGCTGATGTTCCATCCCCGGCTGAGGCCGGACAGGAAATCCAGCAGGGCGCCGGGACGTTCTGGAAAGACGAATCGGTACAGGCGCTCGTTCTTCACCTGGGGCGCATGACCGCCAACCATGTAACGGATATGCAGCTTCGCCGTTTCGTTGTCCGTGAGATCGGTGACGCCAAAGCCCCTGGACTGCAGGCGTTCGATGATACCGGCGCGCTCGTCGTTTCCCCCTGACAGTTCCACGCCGCAGAATACATGGGCACGCGTGTCGTCATGGTAGCGGTAGTTGAACTCGGTGATGTTGCGCTTGCCAAGCAAGCGGCAGAAGCTGAGGAAGCTGCCGGGGCGCTCAGGTATCTCCACGGCAAACAGGGCTTCACGCTGCTCGCCCAGTTCCGCCCGCTCGGAAACATGGCGCAGGCGGTCGAAATTGATGTTGGCGCCGCTGAGAATGGAAACAAGGTTGGCGGGTTTTTTCCGGTTCCGGTGCTGCTGCAGGTATTTCTTGATGCCAGCGATGCCCAGGGCACCCGCAGGTTCGGCCACACTGCGGGTATCGTCATAGATGTCCTTGATGGCGGCGCAGATTTCGTCAGTGGTGACCAGCACCACTTCGTCCACCAGTTCCTTTGCCAGCTTGAAGGTTTCCTTTCCGATCTGGCGCACGGCCACGCCATCGGCAAACAGGCCGATCTGCTTCAGGTTCACCCGGCGGCCCGCTTTCAGGGCGTCATGCAGGGTGGGCGTGTCTTCCGGCTCCACGCCTATGATGCGGATCTCGGGTCGCACGCGCTTGATGTAGGCGGCCATGCCGGCAATGAGCCCGCCGCCACCCACGGGGATGAAGATGGCGTCTATGGGGTCCTCGTGCTGGCGTAGCACCTCCATGGCCACCGTGCCCTGGCCGGCGATGACATCGGGGTCGTCGAAGGGGTGCACGAAGGTCAGGCCCTTCTCCTTCACCAAAACCCGGGCATGTTCATAGGCGTCGTCATAGGAATCGCCGTGCAAGACGATTTTCGCCCCCAGGTTACGCACCGTCTGCACCTTGATGGGGGGCGTGGTGGTGGGCATGACGATGAGGGCGGGCACTCCCAGGCGCTTGCCCGCCAGGGCGACTCCCTGGGCATGGTTGCCGGCGGAGGCGGCAATGACGCCCTGCTGTTTCTTCTTCTCCGGCAGGTTGTAGATTTTGTTGTAGGCACCCCGCAGCTTGAAGGAAAACACACTTTGCATGTCTTCGCGCTTGAGCCAGACGGAAACCCCGAGGCGGCCAGACAACCGTGGTGCGAAATCAAGGGGGGTCTCTCGGGCCACGTCATACACGCGGGCGCGAAGAATTTTTTCCAGGTAACTGCGGGACATGGGGTACTACCTATTCAATGGCGTTTTTTGCGTTGTAGTGGTAATTTATCAGAGTTTGCTTATAAGGAGAAAAGAAACCATGAATCAAGACGAACTCAAGCGCCAGGCAGCGGAGGCTGCCCTGGAATATCTCCCCGATGGTGGTGTGCTGGGCATTGGCACCGGCTCCACGGTAAACCATTTCATCGATCTGCTGGCGGATGTGAAGAATCGTTATGAAGGTGCCGTGTCCAGTTCAGAGGCGTCCACAGAAAGGCTCAAGGCCATCGGCATGCCGGTGTTCGATCTGAATTCCGTGGGGGAGCTGGAAATCTATGTGGATGGCGCGGACGAGTCCAACCACTCCCTGCATCTTATCAAGGGCGGTGGTGGGGCCCTGACCCGTGAGAAAATCATCGCGGCGGCAAGCAAGAAGTTCGTCTGCATTGCCGACGAGAGCAAGCTGGTGCATGTCCTGGGCAAGTTTCCCCTGCCCGTGGAAGTCATTCCCATGGCGCGCAGCTACGTGGCACGGGAACTGGTAAAGCTGGGAGGCACCCCCGTGTGGCGGGAAAACTTCATTACCGACAATGGCAACATCATTCTCGACGTGGAGAACCTGGAAATCATGGAGCCGGTGAAACTGGAGACCGAGATCAATCAGATCGCCGGGGTGGTCACCGTGGGCATCTTCGGTCATCGCCCGGCTGACGTGCTCATCCTGGGTTCCGAATCCGGACCAAGAACCATACTGCCGGGTTAATAATATCCCGGCACTGCACGACCGCAATCAGCTTTCGGGCGGGTTGCGGTTTTCTTGTGCCCGGGTCTCGTCGGCCAGTGCGGCCTCCGTATGGCCAAGTTCACGATACAGGCGGGCGCGCAAGCGGTAGTGTGCCAGGTTCTGTGGTTGCCGGCGAATGGCTTCATTGATGTGTTCCAGGGCCTGGCGCGGCTCGCCCAGCGCCAGTCGGATACGTGCCAGGTGGGTGTGGGAATGGGGATTATCAGGAAACCGCTGTAGCGCCTCATGGGCAGCTGCCGCGGCCTTGGCCCATTGGCCTGCCTGCATCAGGTACCAGGTCAGCCTGACGTGCAAGGCGCCGTTGCCGGGAAAAACGGTTATGGCTTTTGACAGGCAGGTGGCAGCGGCGGCGAAATCTTCCTGAGCGGCAAGAATGCTGGCCAGGGAAACCAGCGCGGGGCGGAACAAGGGGGCTTGGGAAAGAATGTCCTCAAGCCGGGATTTTGCTTCATGGATGCGGCCGGCGTCCTCCAGCAATTGAGCTTGAAGAAGCAGTAACTCAGGGTTATCCGGGTCTATAGCCAGGGCCTGCTCCAGGATTTCTTCCCCTTTGCCGGGTTCCTTCAGACGGCGCAGCAAGCGGACATAACATGCCAGGAAATCCGGATTGTTCCGGCACTGTCCAAAGCTGTCCGCAAAAGCCGTTCTCGTGGCCGCCAGATCACCTTGCGCCTGATGAGCCAGGATGGCAACAGCTTTTCCCAGAGGTGATTCCAGTAACGAATCGTCCGGGTTTTCCTGGGGATGGAGAAGGAAAGACAGGAGCTTTTTTTCCAGTGATGACAGGCGGACTTGTTGTGCAAAATCGTCGAGAGCACCGGCCAGCGACGCCAGTTGCCTGGCCAGCCCCTGGAGCCAGATCGCGTGGCTCCAGGGGTCTGGTTCTGCTTTCATGCCAAGATATGCAAGGCTGTTGCTTGTGATAAGAAACGAGGTATGTTCAGGTTTCAGCAAGGGGCTGGGGCAGCCCTTCTGGAAAAGAATCCGGGTGCTGCTGTTCCGATATCGATCCAGCTGAGCCTGGGTGATGGCGTCTGCCCGGCGCTGAGGGGTGGCAAGCAACCAGGTCTCCTGGGGTGCTTTGGCGAAGAGCACATGGTGCAAGCCGCTTCCCTCCAGGCCGGCCAGATGAGTGCTTTGATAAAACAGGGCCAGTTGCTCCCGGGGAGGGTGGAGTTGGGGGTGATACACCAGGTACCCCCGTTGCCGGAAATGCTGCTCCAGCAGGTATTCGTTGCGGGCGTGGCGCATATCCGGCGCCAGCAGTCGCCGTGATATATAGATTTTCGGGTGGCCGCTTGGCCGGCCCTGATGCTCCCAGGCAGTCTTTCCAAGATGTTGGTACAAATGCAACATCTTGGGGCTTATGGTGCGGGAAAGCACAGCTTGTTGCGTGGGTATGAATACACGTTCCACCCGCATGTCCTGGGTAACGAAATGAAGTTTGTCCCGGGGTATGTCCAGAAGATCAAGGAATTCGAACAATTTCTGTGATGGCTGTGGGCTGCGGGCGTGGAAATGGTACAGATAGCCGTCAAATTGCTGCTTTTCCAGCAGGGGCCAGCACCGGCTCAGGCTCTCCAGGATGAAATGCCCATAGTGATTGAAGAACCAGCCCAGGTAGAGATAGCGGCCCGAAAGTATTGGAGTGCCGCCCTTCACATCTATTTGTTGAGGGTTTGCGCGGGTGAAGTCTTTTTTTCGCCGAAGATGCCGGGAGCAGGGAAGGTATTGCCCTTTACGGTCATAAATGCCGCCAAGGCCTTTTTCAGAAGAAAGAAACCGCGATGCTGTCAGCAAGGCCATGGGGCATTCAACCATTTCTGCCTTGGGTGACCGAAATGCCTGAATCTCCCGGTGAAGGGGATCCTTTTCCCAAACAGGGAGAAAATCCGCAGGTTCGATGTGAAGCAGGGAGGTATTCATTCAGGGAAGCATAATCCAGACAAGAAAAAAGGGAAGCGCTCGCGCGCTTCCCTTTTTTGGATTTCCCGCCTGGGTCTCAGGAGACGCTCAGGCAAGGCATGGGTTCACATCGATCAGAACTTGTGAACCATACCGAAGGAGAAGCCGGACTGGTCGCCAGAAGGATTGGTGCTCTGCAGGCCAGCCTCGGAATCAGCATACTGAACGTACATTTTGGTACGCTTGCTGAAGTTGTGATCCAGGCCAATGGCCCAGGCATCCATCTTGTCGCCGTTGTCAGGATCAACTCGGCCCCACATGCCTTTCAGCTTGTTGTTGCCGAACTTCCAGGAACCGTTGACAGTGTAGTTGTCGCTGCCGGTCAGGTCGCCCTGGTCGGCATAGACAGCGCCAATGTGGAAGGCGCCCATGTCATAGCCGGCGCCGATACGCCAGTGGTTGGCGTCCACGCCGCCCAGCAGGTCGTCCAGTTGCTCGTAAGCAGCAGCTACGAACAGACCGCCGTTGCTGTACATGGCAGCTACGGAGTAAGCGCCGCCAAAGTCGCCGTCACCGTCATAGTCGGCATCGGGAACCACGGCGCCCACCAGGGTCAGGCCGCCGAAGTTGGGGGTAACATAGGCGATAGCGTCGTTGGCGCGGATGTCAACCAGGCCGGCAGTTGCGTTGTAGTCGGCCATTTCGTCAGCGAAGATATCCAGCTTGCCGGTGGACATTTTCATGGGGGTGTCATGACGACCATACAGGAAGGTACCCCAGCCGCCGGCCAGACCGATGTAGGCGTTACGACCCTGCCAGTAAGACTGGCTTTCCTTGGCGCCGTCAGCGATGTTTACCTGGGTTTCGATTTTCCAGATCAGTTTCAGGCCGTCGCCCAGGTCCTCGGAACCCTTGAAGCCAAGGCGGGAAGCGCGGCTGGTGACGTCATAGATGGAATCACCGCCATCGGGATCGACGTAGTCGATGGAGGTGTGGATCTTACCGTAAATGGTCACATCGGCAGTAGCTGCCTGAGAAACCATGGGCAGGGCTGCAGCGACTGCCAGAGCTAGAAGCTTCTTTTTCATTTGGAATACTCCGCTAAATAAATTAGGTTTAAAAACATGTCTAAGCAGGAGCAATAATAGTTGCTTTTTTACAATAAAGCAACAGCTTTTTGTAAAAAAATCACAATTTATTGAAGTGTTGCAGAAAAGTTACAGTCAGGCAGGGAGGGGGACGGCGTCCTCCCCCGGGCGGAGGAGGACGAAAGCCGTAAAAGCCTGAAGGATCAGCGCTTGGAGTACTGGGGACGCTTGCGGGCCTTGTGCAGCCCGACCTTCTTGCGCTCGACCATGCGGGCATCGCGGGTCAGGTAACCAGCCTGACGCAGGGTGGAACGCTGCTCTTCGTCGTATTCAAGCAACGCGCGGGCAATGCCGTGGCGAATAGCGCCGGCCTGGCCGGTGGTGCCGCCGCCCTTGACGGTTACCCTGCAGCTGATCTTGTCCTTGAGATCCGTGGCTTCGAGAGGCTGGCGTACGATCATGCGCGCCGTTTCGCGGCCGAAAAATTCGTCCAGGGGGCGGCCGTTGACAATGATGCTGCCGTCACCCGGGGTCAGGTATACGCGGGCAGTTGAGGTCTTGCGTCGGCCGGTGCCGTAATTCTGTTGCTGTGCCATTTCGTCAGATCCGTAATTCAGATGTCCAGGGGTTTGGGTTGCTGCGCGGCATGGGGATGCTCGGGACCGGCATAGACCTTGAGCTTCTTGAACATGGCGCGGCCCAGTGGATTGCGGGGTAGCATGCCCTTGACAGCGGTTTCCAGCACCCGCTCGGGGGCCTTGTCCAGCAGCTTGCCCAGGTTGATGGACTTCAGGTTGCCGATGTAACCGGTGTGGTGATAGTACATCTTGTCCTGCATCTTGTTGCCGGTGACGCGGAGCTTTTCCGCGTTGATGACCACCACGTAGTCGCCAGTGTCCACATGAGGCGTATAGATGGGCTTGTGCTTGCCCTTCAGGCGGCGGGCAATCTCGCTGGCCATGCGGCCCAGGGTCTTGCCTTCAGCATCTACTACATACCATTCACGGCGGACTTCCGCCGGCTTAGCGCTTACCGTTGTCATTTGTCTCGTTCCCAAAAAAGCGAGGTTATCGCCATACTCCACGAAAGGGCGCGAATGATACCCGACTTGAAAAACAGATACAAGTCCTTTGTGCCGGCCGAAGGATAGAGCGGCCACTGACCGACATTCGGTAGGCAAAAAAAAGCGCGGCAGGGGATGCCGCGCTGAATCAATAACCACCAAAGGAGGATGGTGCATGCCGGCTTCCCTGTAGGGGGAGGAGGAGGGGGAAAGCCAGCATGTGAGAATTTTCTAATATTAGAGTATTCTTGTCAAGTATCTTTTCGCGATTTCTAAGGGGGCCTGGAAGGGGGCCTGGCTTGGGGGCGATAGATCAGATTTTCAGCCTCTCGACGATCTGCCCCTGCTGCAGATGGCGTGTTATGATTTCGTCCAGGTCTTCTCTATCTATATAGGTATACCAGGTCCCCTCAGGGTAGATCACCAGCACTGGCCCATGGTTGCAGCGGTCCAGGCAGCCGGCATTGTTGATGCGGATCTGCCCCTTTCCATGGATGCCCAGTTCCTTGCAGCGCTTTTTCAGATAGCTGCGGGCGTTTTCCGCCCCCAGGTCGGCGCAGCAGCTGTCATCCTTTCGCTTGTTGGTGCAGACAAATACATGGTGTTTGAAATAAGACATGTCCTGAAACCCGGGCAGCATGAGGCTGTGGAGATTATACGCCAAGGGAGAGTTCGTGATTCCTGAAGCGGCCCAGTGCGTAAAATGCGGCCTGTGCCTGGCGGAATGCCCAACCTATGGTCTCACGGGCAATGAAGCCCTGTCGCCACGGGGGCGCATCGCTTTGATCCAGGCCCTGGATGCCGGGCAGTTGTGCCCTGACAGGCATGGGGCGGAGATCCTCGACAGCTGCCTGCTGTGCCGTCGTTGTGAAGCCGTCTGTCCCTCTGCCGTGCCGTTCGGGTCACTCATGGACCGTGGCCGCAGCATGGTGCGCGCCAAGCTCCCATTGGGCGAAAGGCTGCTGTCCACCCTGTTGTCCCGCCCCGGATTGTCGCGGCCGCTGGCGGGCCTGGGGAAGCTGCTGCCCCGTGCTGTCCCTGCCGGGCGTCTGGCAGCCCAGGCATCCTCCGCGCACTGGAAGCCAAGGACCCTGTATCGGCCGGAAGGCAGGGAAGCCGTGGGCCGGGTGGGACTGTTCACCGGCTGTACCGGCAGTCTGCTGGATGCGGAAGTCCTGGATGCCGCCCTGGTCCTGCTGCTGCAGGCGGGTTACGAGGTGGCCGTGCCTGCCGGGCAGGGCTGCTGTGGCGCGCTGGAGGCCCATGCGGGCAATGAGGGGCGCGCCAGGCGGCTAATGGAGGCAAACCGGGAGGCATTCGAAGGGGCAGGACACCTGGAAGCCATCGTCAGTATCGCCACGGGCTGTGGCGCCCATCTTCACGGTCAGGCCTCCCTGCCCGTGCCCCATGAGGATATCTGCGAGTTCCTGGCCCGGGAAGATGTGCTGGCCCGCTTGCGTTTTCGTCCCTCCAGGGTGACGGTGGCGGTGCACCTGCCTTGCAGTCTGGTGAACGTGCTGAAGGCGGAGCAGGCCGTGTTGCGCCTGTTGGAGAGGGTGCCGGATCTGCGGGTGCGGGAGATCGGCCGCCGGGGCGTCTGCTGTGGCGCGGCGGGGATCGCCGCCATCCTGCGGCCCCGGCAGGCGCAAAGGCTGCGCCAGCCTCTGGTGGAGGAGATTGAAGCCATGCAGCCTGATCTGGTTGTCTCCAGTAACCCTTCCTGCCGTCTGCACCTGGCGGACGGGGATGGCAGCGGAGCCGGTTACCTGCATCCCCTGGTGCTGCTGGCGCAACAGCTGATCAGGGAATAGAATTGCACACAGAATATCGAGGAAAGACAGGTGCATGATGACTGAAGCCCAACGCCAGCTGACCAGTGTGGACCGCCTGGTGGTGAACCTGGACCAAGCCCTGCGTACCCTGTTCGGACGCCCCCTGGTGACCGAGCGGCCCAATCCCGCGGATCGATGCGAGGAGTCCGAGCTTCCCGAGAGCCAGCGGGATCATGTGGCGCGCCTCATGCGTATCAATCACACCGGGGAGGTCTGCGCCCAGGCCCTGTACCAGGGGCAGGCCCTCACTGCCCGCCGGGAGGAAGTGAAGCGCAGCATGGAGCGCTCTGCTGCGGAAGAGAACGATCACCTGGACTGGTGCGAGCAGCGGGTGGAGGAGCTGGGCGGCCGCCTGAGCGTTCTCAATCCCCTCTGGTACGCGGGTTCCTTCGCCCTGGGGGCTGCCGCCGGGCTGGCCGGGGACAAGTGGAGCCTGGGTTTTGTGGCGGAAACCGAAAAGCAGGTGGAAGGCCACCTGGACGAACATCTGGCCCAGGTGCCGGAATCCGACTGCCGCACCCGCGCCATTCTGGAGCAGATGAAAGAGGATGAGATTCGCCATGGTCAGACGGCCAAGGCCCATGGCGGGGTGGAGCTGCCAGCGCCGGTAAAGACGGCCATGAAACTCATGTCCAAGGTCATGACCACTTCGGTTTACCGTCTATAAACTGTCGATTTTGCCGTAGGTCGGGCTTCAGCCCGACAGCAGCCGCCATGACAGCAAACGTCGGACTGAAGTCCGACCTACTTGCGCCACGAGAGTCGATCAATGAACAATAACGAGGTTTGCCAATGGATCGCAGAGATTTTCTGAAGAAGACCGGGGTGGCCATGGCCGCCGCCGGCGTGGGGGCCTCCAGCGTGGCTCGTGCCGGTTCCACCATCAAGTGGAAGATGGTCACCACCTGGCCCAAGAACTTTCCCGGCCTGGGCACGGGGGCCAACAACCTGGCCCGGCTCATCACGGAAATGTCCGGCGGGCGCCTGCAGGTGAAGGTGTACGGGGCCAAGGAACTGGTGCCGGCCTTTGAGGTGTTCGATGCCGTGTCCCGGGGCACGGCGGAAATGGGGCATGCCTCCGCCTACTACTGGAAGGGCAAGGTGCCTGAGGCCCAGTTCTTCTCCACTATGCCCTTCGGCATGACAGCCAACGAGATGAATGGCTGGATTTACTACGGCGGTGGCCAGAAGCTCTGGGACGACACCTACAAGCCCTTTGGCGTTATCGGCCGGCCCGCGGGCAATACCGGGGTGCAGATGGGGGGCTGGTTCAACAAGGAAATAAATTCCCTGGCGGACATGAAGGGCCTGAAAATGCGCATTCCTGGCCTGGGGGGTGAGGTGCTCAAGCGCCTGGGCGGCACCCCGGTGAACCTGCCCGGCGGTGAGCTGTTCACCGCCCTGACCTCCGGCACCATAGACGCCACCGAATGGGTGGGGCCCTACAACGACCTGGCTTTCGGCCTGTACAAGGCGGCCAAGTATTACTACTACCCGGGTTTCCATGAGCCGGGCACCATTCTCGAGGCCCTCATCAACCGCAAGGCTTTCGAGGCCCTGCCCAAGGACCTGCAGGCCATCGTGGAAAACGCCTGTCGGGTGGTGAACATGGATATGCTGGCGGAATACAGCGCGCGCAATCCCGGCGCCCTGGAGCAGCTGGTGAACAAGCATCATGTGCAGCTGCGGGCCTATCCCGATGACGTGCTGGCCCAGCTGCGCAAGGTGTCGGCGGAGGTGGCGGCGGATCTGGCCGGCCAGAACCCGGCGGCGAAGAAGATCTACGACAGCTACATGGCCTTCCTGGAAGCTTCGCGCAAGTACAGCCGCATTTCCGACCTGGCCTACCTGACCGCCCGGGATGCCGGATGACCCAGCCCCTGCCGGGGGATGTGCCGCTTACGTTGTATGTGCACGTTCCCTGGTGCCTGCGCAAGTGTCCTTATTGCGATTTCAATTCCCATGAAGTGAAGGGCGCCCTGCCGGAGCAGGCCTACGTGGAGGCCCTGCTGGCAGACGTGGAAGCCGACGCCCCGCGCACAGCGGGGCGGTCGGTGCGGAGCATCTTCATCGGTGGTGGCACCCCCAGCCTGTTCAGCGGGCGGAGCATCGCCCGCCTGCTGGGAGGGATTGCCGTGCGCCTGCCCCTGGCGGCTGATGCGGAAATCACCCTGGAAGCCAATCCCGGCGCCGTGGATGCGAAGCATTTTGGCGCCTATCGGGAGGCCGGGGTGAACCGCCTGTCCATCGGCGTGCAGAGCTTTTCCGGGGAAAAGCTCCAGGCCCTGGGCAGAGTGCATGACGCGAAGCAGGTGCGGGCCGCCTTCCGCGTCGCCCGGGAGGCGGGTTTTGGCAACATCAACCT
>JALVEW010000036.1 GCA_027030425.1 Sedimenticola sp. | reverse complement strand
AGGATACACCGCCGTATCTGCTGATTTTTCTGCACCATCAGCCGATTCCCATCGGCAGCCGCTGGCTGGACAACATCGGTCTGGACAATGGAGAGGAACTGCTCTCCAGGGTGCGGGGCGATTCCCGGGTCAAGGGCATCTGCTGGGGGCATGTCCACCAGTCCTGGGAAGGCAGGCTGGGCCACCTCAAACTGCTGGCCACGCCATCCACCTGCATCCAGTTTTCCCCCGGAAAGCCGGATTTCGGCCTGGACACGGCCCCCCCGGGCTGGCGGGACATCACCCTGGGGGCCGACGGCGAGCTGCTTTCACAGGTACACCATCTTCCACGCATGCCCCGGGGACTGATTGCCGATTCAGCAGGATACTGACAGATCCACATCCACCAGGTCCCCTGCCACGATCCCCGTCTCCGTGTGAACCAGGCGCAAAGCCAGTATCTCCACGCCCTTTTTCGCCACCTTGCGCAACAGGCGGCCATATTCCGGATCCACGTGGTCAGCCGGATGAAAGCAGCAGCCTTCAGGGCGGTTCAGGGCGTACAGAATCACCGCCCTGAACCCTTGCCGCCGCAGGCTCTCCAGCTCCAGAAGATGCCTGCGGCCGCGCTCGGACAGGGCATCCGGAAAACAAAGGGCATTGTCTTGCAACAGGGTGACATTCTTCACCTCCACCCAGGCGTCCGGAGACTGCCCGCCCCTGAGCAACAGGTCCAGGCGGCTGCCCTGCCCCGTACTCACTTCCCTGGCCACTTCCCTGTAACCCTCCAGGCCAGGCACCTGCTGATGCTCCAGGGCTTCCGCCACCACCGGGTTGGTTCTCTGGGTATTGACCCCCACCCAGCCGCGCCCCATGTCCACCCTCTCCAGGGTCCAGGCCAGCTTGCGACGGGGATTGTCGCTGTGGGAAAGCTGAACCGGCGCGCCCGGCTCCCAGCACCCGGTCATGCGGCCGGTATTGGGCACATGGGCCACGACGCGCTCACCATTTTCCAGCTCCACGTCGGCCAGAAAACGTTTGTAACGCCGCAGGATGCGGCCATCGGTAAGAGGAGGCAATTCCATAAAACTTTTATTAATGTCTCTTTTGAGGCAGGATAAGAAAACAAGTCCGCTTAGGGGATCTCGAAAAATAGCCATCCAGGCTATTTTTCTCCACGCAAACCGAAAACGCGGTTTCCGGTTAGCTTCATTTTCAATCACTTGGGTGATTGAAAATGGCGGGACATCCTTGTCCCGCACGGGCACCTCGAATTTTTCGAGGTGCCCCTTAATCAGACGGGCAAAGGAGGATGAAGCATGCATTTTCACACAACCGCCACCTTTGGTCTGGTGGCATTATTAAACAGCCTGGCCACGGCGGCAGATCGCCCGCCAGTGCCGGGGTCATACCGCCCCACCACTGACGGACAGGTACAGGCTGGATCAGGAAACAACCAGCAATTCATCCCCCACACAAACAGCAATTCCAGGTACCCGTCCGCCCCGGCCGGGCAGCCCGGTTACGCGCCACCAAACTACTGGAACAACAACCCACCGCCCGCTCCCAGCCCGGGCTTCTCCGTCAATCCGGGAAGAATGATGAACGACATGTTCAGCGGGGGAAACGGAAGCAACCTGCCCTACGGCTACCCGGCCATGGCTGCTCCTGCCCGGGTGGCACCAGTCTATGATCCCCCCATTCCTGGCGCCACCCCCGGTTGGGGCTATGGAACCCAGCCAGCAACGCCTGCCTATGCTCCACCACCGGCAAGCCAGACCTACAACGTCCCGTCTTCTCTGCCCACACTGAACAGTCAGACGCCGGTAACAGACACCTACAGCGTTCCGGGCGGCGTTACCCCCGCCGTTCCGACCGTCACAACACCACCTCCTCTGGAACCCACACCCAGCGGCCAGGGACGCGGACAGGCCGTGACCGGCGTCACCCGGCCGGCTCCCCGCCCGTACTCCAATCCTCAGGAAACCGGCAATGCCTTCGTACAACGCAGCAATGCCGCCGTAAGAACTACTTACGGAGGCAATGACAGCCGCTTTCGTCCACCGGAACTGAAAGGAACACCCTGACCCCGCTCCCTGTCCGCTGGTCGGACTTCAGTCCGGCAATTAGCCGACCTGACACTTGTTGTCGGGCTGAAGCGCGACTCACGGTGATGCCGGTGTTATAGGGGGTCGGAGTCAAATTCCACCCAACGGTTACAAGGAACGGGACCAAACTGTTTCATGCCATCGAATCTCCCCAACCTCCTCCCCATTTGACTCCGACCCGGGCAACTATTATGTTGCCGGTCTAAAGCCCGGCCTACAATGATGGCGAAGAACACTCCTTGTCTCAACCGGTGTGAAAACCGGTATACAGAACCGGCTCCACAACTTCCTCGCAATGGACATCATCGACCCGGGACATGGGAGAGCCTTCCCACAACCAGTTCCTCAGCTCCCTCAGGGCCTGTTCGTCCCCGCAGGCGGTAACTTCCACGGTGCCATCCCGCAGGTTCAGGGCCTGGCCGGTCAAGCCCAGCTCGAGGGCCTTGCGGCGCGTGGTTTCACGGAACCAGACGCCCTGCACCCGCCCGAACACGATGCAGCGCATGCAGCTCATTGCTGAGTACCTGCCGCCGAAGCCCCCGAATTCCCTTGCACGCCAAGCACGATCATGGTCTGGATATTCAGGGTATTCCGCACGGGTTTCCCCTTCCAGGCATTTACCTTGACAATGGTGCCATCAAAAGGCGCCTTGACGGTGCTGCGTTCAAGGTCAAGCCGGGCCCGGGTCTCCTCGGCCATGGACTCGGCTCTGCGCGCCTCGGCTTCCAGCCTGCCAATCTGCGCCTTCTGGAGTTCATGGTCGGACAGCAGGCCACGGTCATAAAGCTCCAGAGCCCGCTCCTCCTCACGCCGGGCCTCCGCGAGCAGGGCGGACGCCCGGGCGGACAGGGCCCTTGCCCTGTCCAGCCGCGCCTTGAATTCCCGCTGATCCAGAATCACCAGCACGTCCCCTGCCCTGACCTGCTGGCCTTTCCGAACCCGGACATCGGCCACCACGCCGGAAACCAGGGTTCCCAGCTTGAGCTCACGGACATTGCCTGCCGGTGGCGAATCGTCCGCCACACCGGGCAGGACATGCAAACATAGCATCAGCGCAATCATCCAATTCTTCATCCATTCTTCCCCTGTTCAGGTGACCCATTCAGCAGTTCTCCGGAAAGCGCCCGTAGGCGTTCACGGTTGAGCAGCCACTGGAAACGTATCCGCGCCTGTTCCAGCTTCACGGCGGAGGTCTGCACCATGGCATCGCCCAGATCCGAGGTGCGCTCAAGTTCATACAGGGTACGGCTGCGATCCAGGTAGAGATCCCGGTATTCCTCACGCACCGCCAGTTCCGCCTCCCGACGCCTGAGCTTTTCCTGTTCCAGCCAAAGATCCAGTACCTGCTGCCGCAGTTCCAGCTCCATGCGTGACTTGCGCGCCTGGCTGTCCAGCAGTTCGGCCCTGGCCCTGGCGGTTTCCGCATCGTCGCGCCCGCCACTGTACAGGGGCATCTCCAGCACCAAGGCAGCACTGAAAGGCGAGGTGGAACGGGTTTCCCGGTTGTAGTAACTGGCCAGCATCTCTCCGCGCAGCACCGGACCGTAACGCCGGGCGGCCGCCTGGAGAGTCTGGCTGGCGGCTGCCATGCGGTGCCGAAGTGCCTCCAGGGATGGATTGTGCCGCAACACCAGGGAATAGAGTTCATCCACTTCCGGCAGCGGCTCACTCATGTCTGGTGCCGGCGGCATGAGCAGTTCTGCGGGCAATTCCCCCGGCCGGTTCAGGGCCAGGGCGAGACGCATGCGGGTCTCACGCTGCCGAGCCGCACTGGCGGTGCGTCGGGAGAGCACCTTTTCATACAGGGTTTCCTTTTCCAGCAGTTCAAGATCGGAAACCTGGCCTAGCCGGTGCCGATCACGCAGCTTGTCCAGTCTCACATAGGCGATGGCCACGGCTTCGTTGTCCCTGGTATATTCCAGATCCGCCAGCAGGACATCGAAAAAGGCCTTCATCACTGTCAGGTGCTGGCGCTGCCTGGCATCCAGCCCACGCCAGCGCGCGGCTTCCAGGGCTTCCTCGGCCGACCCTTCCCGGGCGCTGGTATAGCCAAAGTCGTACAGGCGCTTGTCCACCCGCAACTGCGCCCGGCTGTCATTGGTTTCCTGAAAATTGGACAGTTCAGCCGGCTCCAGGTATTGCAGGCGTCCTTCGAGCAGAACGCTGAGATCATCGTCGCTCTGTATTTCCTGCAAGCGGGCCTCGGCCATGGCTTCTTCCGCGCGAGCCTCCAGCAGGGCGGGATGTTCCGCGTCCACCAGAGCCAAGGCCTGCTCCAGGCTCAGGGGCTGAGGCAGGGAGTCGGCTGCCACGGCTGAGACAGGGCCGACAAGTATCACCAACAGCAACCACCCGCGCATGACTCAGTTCTTGCGCGCCCGGCGTTTGTAACGGCTGAAGCTGGTTTTCTTCCAAGCGTCTTCCACAATGTATTTTCCCAGCAGCATGAATTCCGCCGCATCCTTGGTCGCACCAGTGTACCGGCCCCGTTTTACGGGTTTGCCGTCCAGGCCAATGAACTGAAACACGGGGGTGGCTCTCACCCGAAACTGTTTCAGAGCAAAGTCCTTCATGGTGGTGGAATTGCCCTGGAAGTCCGTGATTTCTATGTCACCCTCGATATCCACGCTGAAAATCAGAAAGTGCTTCCTGAAGTAGTCCTGCACGTCCGGCTGGTTGAGAACGGTGGTTTTCATGCGGTGGCAGAAGGGGCATTCGTCCATTTCAAACATGAGCAGAATACCCCTTTTGCCCTGTTCCCTGGCATTGTCCAGCTCCTCGGAAAAATCACCGAAAGTCTGATCAAAGAAATACTGCTCGGGATCACGAGGCGCCGCAAAAACGACGGCACAGAGCACGAGTGACAACAACAATACTGGCAAGACTCTCACGGTCTCGATCCTCCTGGTGAATTTCATCGGTTGTCTCCGGCAAGGCCGGAATAGCTCACTTCTTGTTATTCTTTTCGTAGTTTTCGATGAAGGATTCTATCGATTTACCATCCACTGGGCCAACCTGACGCGCCACCACCTCCCCTTCCGGGTTCACCAGGAAACTGGTGGGCAGGCCCGGCACCCGTCCCAGCATTTCCCTGGGCCGGCTACCTGCCATCAAGATGGGGTAGGACAGGAACTGCTCCTCAACGAAAGCACGCAGCTTATCCGCTCCAATATCCTCCATATTGAGGCCCAGCACCACGGCATCCTTGTCCTTGTGACTGTCATGAAAGACTTCAAGTTCCGGAAGCTCTTCCAGGCAGGGCGGACACCAAGTCGCCCAGTAGTTCACCAGCACCCATTTACCCCGGTAGTCCGAAAGCTTGTGAATCCTGCCGTCGATATCCGGATAGGAAAAATCCGGTTTGTCCGCCGCGAACAGGGATTGGCCGCCAACAATCCACGCCAGCATGACTGCCAAAACAAAAATGCCTGAAAGATGTTTCATAGGGCTAGGGTTCCTCCATCCGGTTTCGCCAATGGTAACACCAGCCGCAAGGGCTGCGCGAAACCGTACTTGCAAAAATGCCCGTGGGCTTTCAAACTGTAGAACTGTTCCTTTGACTGGGTTTTGACGAGTCCCTTCCTGACGTTATCGCCCCGTCTTTGAAGAACCTTGATGAGCAGATGATGAATTCACATTTTGCATCCCGAACACCCCGGAGCGGGTGCGGGTCCGCTACACGGCTGTTACTATCAGCCCTGGTGCACTTAACAGGAGAATCACTGGTGAAAAACTTCCTTCTCATGGTGTTGGGTCTGACATTTTCCGTCAGTGGGGTGCTTGCCGCCGATACACCGGACAACAAGGCTGCCGATTCAGGAGAAAACCAGAATGCGCTGCACTGGGCGGGATGCGGTATCACCAAGAAAGCCTTCATGAAGGAGCTTGCCGCCGAATACGAAAGAATCTACGGCGTGCCTTTCGTCCTCGAGGGGGGCGGTGCCACCAAGGGTATCCGCAGGGTAAAGGACCGCAGCGTGGATCTGGGCGGCTCCTGTCGCCCGAAACTGTCCGGGGTCGCCGAAGAACGTTTTGTCCACATGACGCCGGTGGCCTGGGATGCGCTGGTGGTCATGGTGCACAAGGACAATCCGGTTTCCGACATCAGCCTGGGCCAGGTCAAGGATCTGTATGAAGGCAAGATCACGAATTGGAAGGAACTGGGCGGTAACGATGCACCCATTGAGTTACTGGTGCGTAAAGGCAAGATTTCCGGCGTCGGCTATACCCTGCGGCAGCTGGTCTGGGGCAACCCTGACCAGGAATTCAAGGGTAGCAAGGAATATCCTTCTTCCGGCCCGCTGGAAAAGGCCATCGAAACCAATCCCAACGCCATTGGCATCTCAGGCATTTCCAGCGCGGGCAAGCGCAACGTCAAGCTTCTGGCCCTGGAAGGCAAAATACCCAGTTTCGAGAATATCCAGTCAGGTAATTATTTATTGTACCGCCCCCTGTACATCACCTACATGACCCGCAACAACCCCCAGCTGAAGGAGGTCAAGCGCTTCATTGCCTTCGCCCTTTCCAAGCGGGGAAGGGAAATCATCCGGGCCCAGGGCGTGGTCCCCTACCTGGATGCCATCGCCCTGACTTCCAAGCAGAAGGAACAACGCCGGAAAGTGCGGGAACTGCAGGAAAAACACCTCGCCAGCAAGGGAAAAAAGACGGCATCCGGCCCGCAACCATCCAGTAATAACAAAAAGGAAGCCAAGGACAACTGAGACACCATAACCAGCCCGGTGGTCCTCCCCGGGACGGGCTTGGTCGGAGTCAGCTCGCCATGAAACCGATATCCGTACTGTCAAAACGGCTCAGATGTGGAAACAACTCGTGCAGATCCGCGTCGTTCAGCCCGAACCAGCGGGCCAGGGTGGCGTCATACTGGTCCGTTGACAGTGTAGGTATCAGGCGGCCGTCACCGGCATCGTCGGGACCTTCCAGGGCGAGATCCGGCATCACTCCATAAATGTCTCCCCCCCGCACGGCGCCTCCCATCACCAGCTGATGACCACCCCAGCCATGATCGGTGCCATCGCCATTGTTGGTCAGGGTACGGCCAAATTCGGAGGCGGTAAAAGTGGTGACGTTGTTCAGCTCCCCTACCTCTGCAAGACCATCACGAAAAGCACGCAGGGATGCCGCCAAGTCCGCCAGCAATTGTGGCTGGGCACTGTTCTGATTGTCGTGGGTGTCGAAACCACCCGTGCCCACCAGGAATATCTGACGGCCCAGGCCGGCCCCGCCCATCTCCGCCCGAGACGATATCATGCGCACCACCATGGCCAGCTGCCGCCCCAGGTCGCTTTCCGGAAACACCGTGTTCAAGGGACTCTGCTGTTCCAGCGCCCCGGAAATCAGTTCATAAAGGTCCATGGATCGCTTCTGCACCCCGATGAACTGTTTTTCAAGAAGATTCTGCCGGGGCTGGGCCAACAGGGCACGAATGGCAAGATCCACGGGACCACCGTCACCGCTGGCGGCTTCAAGGGACTCCGGCCCGCTCTCCGAGAGGGCATACTGAACCGTCTGCCGCCCCGCCAGGAATACGCTCTGCCCCGTCAGGGTGATATTCATGGGCAACAGGGAGGAAAAGCTGTCGGCAAAAAGATCCGCCAGCCTACCGCCCCAGCCCACGGGCTGCTGGGAATCGGGAATGCCCGTCTGCCACTGGAAGGTCTGATCACTGTGGGAAAACAGCTGTGGCGGCAGCGCCGCCTGACCGGCAATGATCTGTTGCCGGGTCACCGGCTCGAGCAGGGTGCCCATGTTGGCGACAATCGCCAGTTCCCCATCGTTGTACATAGAATGCAGGGGCTCCAGCGCCGGGTGCAGGCCGTATTCCGTGCGCTGGGAACTGACGGACTGGATCGGCAGCAGCTGTTCCCTGGGCACGGCGAGACTTCCGCGAATATTCTGGTACTCCGCGTGGCTGGAGATTTCCCTGGGCACCACCATGTTGGCGGAGTCATTGCCGCCGAACAGGTAGATGCAGACCAGGGCCCGGTAATCCGATGCCACGGGGGGCGCGGCCAGCAGCCTTCCCCAGGGCCCCATCAGAGCCAGGGAACCGCCCGCAACGCCATGAAGGAAACGGCGGCGCGACGGATTCTGTACCTTGTTCTTCATTTCTGCACCACGTATTCAGGAGAAGTCAGCAAAACATACAAAACCGATATCACCCGGAAGGTGCCCGGTACACTGTTGCCATCCAGCCATTCATTGTCCATGGCCGTGTTCTGCGCCACATCCATAAGCACATCGCGCATGCCGCTGCTCATCTGTCCCGCCATGAACAGCAGATCCAGGTAATCCAGCAGCGCATCCGGCTGATCCGCCAGACTGATAAGCGGTGTCAGGTTCAGTTCCATGGCATCCGCGCTGGCATAGGGCGATCCCTGGTAGCCCTGGAACAGCAGGTACCAAAACTTGTTCGCCGTGCGGGAGACAAAAGTCTCATTGGTGATCTGGAACTCCGGCGCCACCAGTCCCCGCTCTGAAATGTCCCCCGGGGGGGCGTAATCCGGGCCAAAGAAATTGAACACCGAGGGCGAGCGCAGGGGCGCCTGGGCCAGGAAGTACTCGGGATACCAGTCACGCACCCAGTCGCCGTCAATGGGCATGGCATGCAAGGCCCGCCAGAAATGGGTCTGGCGCAGCAGGGGTTCACGCAGCTTGCCGAAGGTTTCCGGGTGCGTCATATGCCCGTACCGTGCTTCCACGTCCGTGAGTATGGCCTTCACCGTGGCATAGAGATCGCCCCGTACTCCCTGGCCATTGTCGTTGAATACCCGGGCAACGCGGGCAATGTACTCCGGCGAGGGATTGCTGGTCACCAGGCGCTGGATCAACAGGCGGGAGATGAAAGGCCCCACGTTGGGATGGTTGAAAATCACGTCCAGGGCGCGATTCAGATCCGTGGCGGCATCCTCATCACCCTCCAGGGGAGGCAGGCGCTTGCGCGGCCACTCCGCGGGATCCATGCCTTCCACGGGATAGGCCAGCAGGAACTTTTCCTCGCGGTCGTGATAGCCGCCCTCGCGCTCCCATTCCTGCAAATCATTGTAGGGTTCCATGGGCTGCCACAGGTACTGGTCGTCGGGATAGTAATAGTCCCAATAGGGCGCGTCGGCGTAGTTCCAGCCGGTGAACACCCGGGCGAAGTTCTCGATGACGTCCTGGTCATAGGTGGGTATGGGATTGCCGCCGGCGTCCAGGCGGCGGCTGCCATCTATATTCAGATGCCACAGGCCGATGGAAAACAGCTGCAGGATTTCCCTGGCATAGTTTTCGTCGGGACGGATGTTTTCCTCCGGCCAGGCGCGCTGATTTTGCAGGTGGGAAAGGTAGAGCCCCATCATGGGGCTGCGGCTCACGTCCGCGAGCAGGTCGCGATAGTTGCCCAGGGCATGGCGCACCAGGATGTCGTAATACTCCGCCATGCCCACGGCCCTTGCCCAGGTGGAATCGGTTTCGTCAGACACCACCAGGATTTCACTCAGAGCGAAGGCCACGCGCTGACGCAGCTGATCCGGAGCAAACAAGGCCCGGTCCCACCACAGCTCCATGCGCAATTCCTGGAGCAGGGGGCCCGAATCTTTATCACCTTCCCCTTCACCGTTATCCAGGCGCGCCTGCAGCCTGGGTCTGTGCAGGGTCATGGGCAGGTTTTTCTGGTACTCCAGCCAGCGCTCCACACCCATGGCGGCAACCTGGTCAATTTCCTCCATGGTGGGACCAAAGGTCGCCTGGCTGAGCAGCCGGCTGGCCTGCTTCTTTTGCCAGCTTTCGAGGGTTTCCGTGTGGGAAGGCAGAACCTGCCCTTCAGGGCCTTCCGCCGAGCGGAAGGCCATGATCATGTCGCTGCCGCCGGCGGCGGACATCATCCCCGCCAGCAGCAAACCGGACAGCCATTTTCGCAGTTTCACTTCTCGTCTTTCCCTGGTTGTTCGCGTTCCGTACGGCCTTAGCTGTATTTCCCGAGTGGTCTGGTTCCGGGGCCATGAGCCCCCGGATCCGGTTTTCAGATTAGCACAAATAATGCGTGGAATTGCCACTTCGCGCACATTATTGCGCTCAATACCTGAAATCTACCCTTTCTCCTCCATCTCGGCCAGAGAGGGAGACAGGACATCCGCCAGGCAGGCATCAGCCCGCTCATACAGGGTAGCCAGACGGGAATCCCGGGGCCATGCCTTTTCGCCAGGAACCGGCAGACGATGCCCGGCTGCCTTGTACAAATCGAACAGGGACAGTTCATGGGCATCCCGCGCCAGGAGCCAGTGGCCACGCTCGTTTCTGTCCACCAGCCGCTGTTTCTGCATGGAAACCAGCAGGGCCTCGGCATCCGAGGAACAGGACTGCAGGCGCCGCATGGGAATGGCAGTCCCCTCTTTCTGCGCCGTCACCAGTTTTCTCAGCAGACACAGCATGTTCTCCACCTCCGCCGCGGGGCTTTCCCCATGGCGGATCACCTGCCGCCAAGTGCCCAGGGTGTAGGTGAATTCCGCCCCCAGCAGCACCACCAGCCAGGAAAGATAGATCCACAGCAGGAAGATGGGAATGGCCGCCAGGGTGCCGTAGATGGCCTCATAGGTGGGCACCGTGGTCACATACCAGGCGAAGGTCTGCTTGCTGTACTCGAACAGCACCGCCGCCAGCACGCCTCCGGCCATGGCATGACGCAGCCTCACCGGCCGGTTGGGCACCAGCCAGTAGAGCAGGGTGAAGGCGATACTGGAGGTGAGACTGGGCACCCAGGCCAGCATGGTTCTTCCCACGCCCGTGCTGGTGGCTTCCGATACCATGGGCAGGGAAACGAGATAGGAAGTCGCCAGCACACTGGCGCCCACCAGCAAGGGCCCCATGGAAAGCACTGCCCAGTACACCAGAAACTTGTTCAGGGGCCGCCGTTTGCGGCGCACCTCCCATATGGCGTTGAAAGTATTGTCGATGGTGGACATGAGCATGATGGCCACCAGCAGCAGCACCAGGAAACCGACCCCGCTGAGCCGGGAAGCCTTCTGACTGAATTCCAGCAGGTAGCGATGCACTACCTCGCCGGAAGCGGGCATGAAGTTCTGAAAAATGAAATCCTGCACCATCTCACTGACCCGGTCTGCGATGGGAAAGGCGGACAGGATGGCAAACACCACGGTCATCAGGGGCACCAGGGACAACAGCGTGGTATAGGCTAGAGATCCGGCCCGCTCCAGGCCGCCGTGAGCAATGAAGCGCCGGATCATGCGGTAAATGAAGGTCAGCAGGTCGGAAAGGATTTGCGACATGAACTCAAGGTTACTGAAAAAGCCCGCGGGGGGATAGCCCCGTTACATCCCCCGCCCCTCCCGTTTACAATAAACGCCATAGCGACAACCGGAGTGAAACATGACCGTCAGAATCTACCACAACCCGCGCTGCAGCAAGTCCCGCCAGACCCTGCAGCTGCTCAGGGACAAGGGCGTGGAGCCCGAGATCGTCGAATACCTCAAGACCCCGCCCACCCGGGAGGAGCTGGAACAGGTGTTGGACATGCTGGGCCTGGAGCCCCGCCAGCTCATGCGCACCAAGGAGAAGGAATACAAGGAACAGAGCCTTGCCAACCCGGAACTGAGCCGTGACCAGCTCATCGACGCCATGCTGGCCACGCCGAAACTCATCGAGCGGCCCATCGTCATCAAAGACGGCAAGGCCGCCATCGGCCGCCCTCCCGAGCAAGTGCTGGAGATCCTGTGAGCGCCTACATCCTGGTCCTTTACTACAGCCGCGGCGGCGCCACCGCCGACATGGCCCGGCTCGTCGTCCGGGGGGTGGAGGAAGGCGGCCTGGAAGCGCGCCTGCGCACGGTGCCCGAGATATCCGCCAACCATGAAGCCACGGCCCCGCCCGTCCCCGGCGACGGCCCGCCCTACGCAAGCCTGGACGACCTGAGGCACTGCGCCGGCCTGGCCCTGGGCAGTCCCACCCGTTTCGGCAATATGGCTGCCCCCATGAAGCATTTCCTGGACAGCACCAGCGGCCTGTGGCTGGGCGGCGCCCTCATGGGCAAGCCCGCCGGCGTCTTCACTTCCACCAGCTCCCTGCATGGCGGACAGGAAAGCACACTGCTTTCCATGATGCTGCCCCTGCTGCATCACGGCATGGTCATCTGCGGCCTGCCCTATTCCGAGGCGGAACTGCTGTCCACCACCACCGGCGGCACGCCCTACGGCCCATCCCACCTCGCCGGGCAGGACAGCAAGCTTCCCCTGAGCGACGAGGAAAAGGCCCTGTGCAAGGCCCTGGGACGCCGCCTGGCCGGTCTGGCAAGCAAGCTGGCATGAACACCCAGCTGCCCCTGGCGGTGCAATTGGCGCCGGAACTCAGCCTTGAGGATTTCATCGCCGGGGACAATGGCCAGCTCTTGGCCACCCTGTCACGGCTGGCCTTGGGGAAGGAAGATGGCAACCTCTACCTGTCCGGCCCTGAAGCCAGCGGCAAGAGCCATCTTCTCATGGGGCTCTGCGCCCTCGCCCAGAAGCAGGGCCTGCGCTGCGCCTACCTGCCTCTGAAGGACATCCTGGATCTGTCGCCGGAGCTGCTACGGGACATGGAAACCCTGGACCTCCTCGCCCTGGACGATGTCCATCTCCTGGCCGGCCGCGGAGACTGGGAGGAAGCCCTGTTCGTATTGTTCAACCAGCGCCAGGCCGCGTCCAGGCCCACGGTATTCAGCGCCGACCGGGGGCCTGCCAGCCTGCCCCTGGCCCTACCCGACCTGCGCTCCCGCCTGGGCTGGGGCACAAGCTACCGCGTCCATCCCCTGAACGATGAAGGCCGCCGGGAGTTGCTGCGCCAGCAGGCCCAAAGACGCGGCCTGGGCATGGACGAACAGGCCATACGCTGGCTGGTTTCCCGCCACAGCCGCGACCCCCGCCAACTTCTGTGCCTGGTGGAAAAACTGGACCGGGCCGCCCTGGCGGCCAAGAAATCCCGCCTCACCCTGCCTTTCGTGCAGCAGCAGCTGTCGTCCTCCTGATGCGTCTCACCCACAAGGCCCATGTCATCGTCAGCCGTTACCTGAAGGAAGGGGATCTGGCCGTGGACGCCACGGCGGGCAACGGTTACGACACAGTCTTCCTGGCTCAACAGGCGGGTGATGGCGGCCGGGTCTTCGCCTTCGATATCCAGGAACAGGCCTTGCGGGCAACCGCGGCGCGCCTGGAACAATCGGGCCTGGATTCCCGGGTGGAACTCATTCATTGTGGCCACGAACAGATGGCCGCAACCCTGCCTCCGCACAGCCATGGCCGCATCCAGGCGGTGATGTTCAATCTGGGCTATCTCCCCGGCAGTGACAAGAGCACCGTCACCCGCGTGGAACACAGCCTCCCCGCCCTTGAACAGGCCAGGCGTCTGCTGGCGCCCGGCGGCATCATCAGCGTACTGGCCTATCGCGGTCACCCCGGCGGCCTGGAAGAAAGCCTGGCGATGAAAGACGCCCTCGCCACACTGGCCGGCGGCTTGCAACTGAGCATCCTGGAATCCCCCGGCCCCGTGCTCATGGTGCTGGCCCCTCACGCCCATGAATGACACCAGCCTGTGGAGCCTGTTCGCCGGTTCCTTTCTCGCCTCCACCCTGCTCCCCGGCGGCTCCGAGGCTCTGCTGTTGTGGCTCAACCTGCGGCAAGAACACACTTTCGCCACCCTCCTGGCCGTGGCCACCCTGGGCAACACCCTGGGCGGCCTGACCAGCTGGGCCATGGGCCGCTGGCTGCGTTACCGTTTTCCCGAAGCCGGGCTGCGCCAGCCGCGCCAGCGCCAGGCCCTTACCTGGCTGGAAAAACATGGCGCGCCCCTGCTGCTTTTGTCCTGGCTTCCCGTGGTGGGCGACCCCCTATGCCTGGCGGCAGGCTGGGCCCGGATTTCCCTGTGGCAGTCCACCCTGTTCATCGCCCTGGGCAAGGGGGCTCGCTACGCTGCCCTGCTCTGGGTATCATCACCGGCAGGCTGAGTCCCGCACGAATCTCGGACGGGGTCGGAGTCAAACCGGGACGACATTGGGCAGATTTGATGACCTGGGAATAGCCCGCCCCCGTTACTTTACAATGACGCGGCGACTGTTTGACTCCGACCCCTGGATTTGGCGCGGGGTCGGAGTCAAATTCGATGCCGGGTTGCATGGATTCTACGGTTTGGGAACAATCCGGTTCCGTTCCTGCAACACCTCCCGGTGATTTGACTCCAACCCCTTGATTGTTCCTTGATTGTTTGACTCCGACCCCTGGATTAGAGAGAAAAACTGCTCATGCAACCCATCATCATGGACCCCGGCTCCACGAGCCTGGAACAACGCCCCGCCCTGGTGCTCACCAAGCGCCAGTCACGCAAGCGCTTTCCCGAGGGCTGCGTGACCCTGGTGGACACGGAAGCCGACGCCATTGCCGCCGCCCGACCGGACAAGGACTTGTACGCCGCCCTGGTCTACGGCCCCTCGCCTTCTTCCGAGGGCCTGCGGCTGTACTACCTGGTACGCTGGCTGTGACCATTCTTGACTTCATCCGCCACGGCGAGCCCGAAGGCGGCCGCCTCTACCGGGGGGCGGCCATCGACGATCCCCTGAGCGAGAAAGGCTGGGGGCAGATGTGGCGGGCCGTGGGTGAAAGCCGCGCCTGGGATCAGCTGGTTAGCTCACCCCTGCAACGCTGTCATGCCTTCGCCCTGGCCCTGGGGGAAAAGCATGGCCTGCCAGTCTCCGTGGAACAGGATTTCCGCGAGGTGGGCTTCGGCAGCTGGGAGGGACGCAGCCCGGCGGACATCCAGCAGCGGGAGCCGGAGGAATATGCCGCCTTCTACGCCGACCCGGTAAACAACCGGCCGCCGGGCGCGGAAGACCTGCTGGATTTCGGACGGCGGGTGGCGGAAGCCATGGAGCACACGGCCAGCGCTCATGCCGGGAAGCGGGTGCTGGTGGTGGCCCACGCCGGCGTCATCCGCGCCGCTCTGGGCCATGTGCTGCAGGCCCCGCCCGCCGCCTGGTACAGAGCCAAGGTGAACAACGCCGGCTTGAGCCGCTTCGCCCGGGATGACAAAGGCTGGCAGCTTATGTGCCACAATTTGCAATGATAATTAATCAACTACCGACGCTAAAGGCCAGCTAGGTTTTCTTGTTACAAGATATTAACCTAGCCACTTCTTTAACTGGATATATTGGTTCACGCATATGCGCAATTCTGTGACAGGTGGGGCATAAAGATATAAGATCGTCAATTGTTGTCTCTCTCTCCCCAAGAGCAATTGGATCTATATGATGACATTCAATAACAGCTTTATCCCCAATATGAATAGACAAACCACACGCTTGGCAAGTATATTTATCTTTTTCTTTTCTCTGTTTTACTAAAGATTTATTTCGACTACCAATCGACAAAACGTGGTCTTTCTTATAACCTTCGATCGCCTTCTCACTGTCTATCTCAAAATACAGAATGTGTGTAGATAGCACCGTATCATCTAAACCGAATACCAACCGGCCATTGAGATTACTTCCCCAAATAACGCTTGCGGCTTCTGATGGCGAATTAAACTCAACATCTTTATTAAAAACATACGCAAGACCTTCTTTAGCCAATATACCCTTTGAAATAAGGTCCTTCCTTTTTTCCACACGAGCAGGCTTTTCGTAGAGTGATGGTTTGACTTGAGAATCATCGACAGCATGAGATCCTTTCAAGATGATGAATTTCTTCCCACTGAAATAACCAGCGGCTTTTACGCCTTTTGATTCTGACTCATAAACATCCATAAGAGCACCCTATTCACATAAACAATTGTTACTCAATATCTAGGAAACCCACCTTCATAACATAGCATACAAGGCCGGCTTCATCCCAACAACCAGCCGCATGTCGTCAGACCGAAGTTCGACCAACACTAACTCTCTCTCCCATAAAGGGAAGATGGGTGGTGAGAACACAGCAAAGATTATTCAGACTGCAAGGCATCCACCGGCCGCATCTTTCCCGGTTCCAGCCCCAGGTCGCCCGCCGCTTCTCCGACGGCTTCCAACCGCCCCGGCAACAGGCGTCCATAGACCTGGCGCAGCTGCGCCTCGAGGGCCGACTGCTG
>JALVEW010000035.1 GCA_027030425.1 Sedimenticola sp. | reverse complement strand
CCTTTGCCCAGGGCGGCCTCGATGACCAGTTGTTCTTCGGGGTCGCCTTCGAAATTGGCTTCGATGACGACTCTCAGGCGGGGATCGCGGATATCGAACAATCGTCCGATATACAGAGCGGAATGGCTCCAGGGACTCTGGGTGATGAGCTTGATGACTTCCGCTACCCGGCTGCGCCCTTCCACCAGCAAGACGTCACAGGGCCGAAGTTCGAAACGCAGCCGGTTGAAATCGCACAGCGGTGTTTCGGGCAGCGGACCGTCCCGGGTCAGCCAGTTCATGCCCCATTGGCTTAGCTTGTTGGTCATGCGTCGCATTGCTGGCGGCCTTTTTCGTGTGTGTGTAACAGTATAGACCGGCAGAGGAAAAATATTTTTTTAGATGAATGGATTATTTTTCGTTTTCGCGGGATTTTGTGCTTTTCTGTTATTAACTCGTTGTATTTACGTGAAAAATCATTAAATAGGACGTTTATACTAAATAATGATGGTTAAGGTGTTGGAAAGCCGCCTGCTCCAGATCGGAAAGGGAAATTGCCAAGCTGTGATGCTTCGCACAATGGCGGGAGCCATTATTCCCTAGTATGCAAAAAACGGGACCTGAAAGAGGTTCAGTTCTGGAGCTGAGACTATGGCAAATGCAGACAAGATCGTTTACCTGGGGAAAGGGCAGGCAACCCAGGCCCCCGTTGTGACCATGGGCAAGTACAGCACCTTGGCCCGTTCCTGTGAAAACATGCTGGTTCAGAGCATGGAGCCGCTCTTGCATGACATGTTCGCCCAGGTTGATGACGACCTGTATCGACTGGCGGAGAATTCTACCAGCAATGCCCGCCAGACCCTGTTTTTCGATGGCATGCGCAGCATGCGTCTGTTCAAGGACAAGGCGGAACAGGCCTATCTGAGGCTGTTGCGGAATACGTTCACTTCTTTCTGGGAAGGACGCTCTTCCGTGGGTTCGGGAGCTGACGCAAAAGCCGGCGCGCTGGATGAGCTGTCCCTGGTGGAGAAGGATGAGCTGGAGGAAGAGCTTGCCGTCACTACCATGGCTTCCAAGGCCTGGAACCGGTTTCACCGCGAACTTACCCTGCTGGACAAGCGTTTTGCCCACATGCTGGGCAGGGAGTCCATCGCCAAGGAAGAGAACCCGGCGGGTCCCACAGCCCTGTCGGAAATCTTTCGCGTGGTCCTGGATGAATGGGAAACCGAGGAAGTGCTGGCCCGCATCGTGGTCTACAAGTGTTTTGACCGGGTGGTGCTGTCCGAGCTGGGGGGAGTCTATGAAAGCATCAATCACCTGCTGTCGGAAAAGGGCGTCCTGCCTGAGCTAAGCCCCCATATCGGGGGCCGGGGCGCACGCCGGAATACGTCTGCTGCCACTCATGCCAGCCGGCAACCGGAATCTGCGCCGGTCCAGGAAAACTCCGATGCCCAAGGACCGGATGCCGGGGCGGGAGAGGAGGAATATACTCCTTCCCTGAAGGAGATCTGGCAGTACATCCAGCAGATGGCGCCCCAGGGCATGACTTCCCAGCCGGCCAATGTTCACCTGCCGGTGCTGCCCAGGGACAATGTCATGGAAGCCCTGAGCAACATGCAGAGCGCGGCTCTGTCGGACCTGAACCTGGAAAAGGTCGAATGGTCAGCGGTTCAGGAACGTATTCGCCAGCAGCTCAGCCAGACCCTCTGCCTGGACGAGAGCGGCAAGGAAACCCACCGTATCGCGGAAACCGAGCAACAGACCATTGATGTCATCCTGATGCTGTTCGATCACGTGCTGGATGATTCCAACCTGCCGGATGCCATGCGCGCGCTCATCGCCCGCCTGCAGATTCCCGTGCTCAAGGCGGCCATCGCGGATCCAACCTTTGTCGATGACCAGCAGCATCCGGCCCGGCGCCTGCTGAATGAACTTGCGGGGGCTTCCGTGGGCTGGAGGGATGATGGAGACCGCAGCGAGAAGAGCCTTTATTACCACGTCAAGCATGCCGTGGATCGCATTGTTCATGAATACAATGAGGATGTTAGCCTGTTCGAGGAAGTGCGGGCGGACTTCTCCCGGTACATGGAGAAACGGGCGCGGGTCAAGCAGATCCTGGAAGAGCGGTTGGCCCAGGCCGTGTCTGGCGAGGAGAAGCTGGAGGTTGCCAGGAAGCAGGTAGAGGAAATACTGCAAGGCCTGGGTGTCAGCGCCATGCCAACGGCCGCGCGGCAGATCCTGGAACAGCCCTGGAAGAAACTGATGACCATCCTGTTGCTGCGGGAAGGCGAAGAAGGCAGCAACTGGCGCAAGGCCGTGCATATTGCCCACATGCTGGTGACCTATCTTGGCAACAGGGAGGAGGAATTCGACCGGGAAAAACTGCTGTCCAGCATTCCGGAGATCATCAGCGGCCTGAAAAAGGGTTTCAGCTATATCTCTTTCGACCAGAAGAAATCCGCAGCCATGCTGAATCAGCTCCAGACCTGTTTCATCGAGGCGCTGAAGAACGACGGAAAGGTGGCGGTGGAAGAGACTGCCGCTCAAGACGATGCCGTGGCGGAGCAGGATTCCAGGGAACCCGATATCGAGGATGAGCACAGTATTGCCGTGAGGAACATGAAGGAAGGCAGCTGGATTCGCATGCAGCTGGATGACGAAGAAGACCCTCTCATCTGCAAAATGGTATGGCGCAGCAGGTACACGGGCACCATGGTGTTCGTGGATGGTCAGGGCAACAAGGCGGCGCAGATGAAGGAGCCGGAGCTGGCTTCCTATTTCCGCGATGGTAGCGCCCAGTTCCTCGAGGACGCCCAGGCGCCCCTCATCGACCGGGCCATCAAGAAAATGATGAAAGTGTTGAATGCCCGTATCGTGGGCCCCAAGCTCCAGATGTCGGACTAGACGGTTATTGGCTTGAACGAAGTCCCCTGAGCCCGCCCGTCGGGCTCTTTTTTTATCCGTGATCCACCGTCTGTGCGAAAATGACCGTACTGATTTTCTGACGGAAGAACAACGAATGGAAAAGGCGGATATCGGTCTGGTGGGCCTGGCGGTCATGGGCCAGAACCTGGCCCTGAACATGGCGGATCACGGCTATCGCGTCACGGCATACAACCGCACCACGGAACGCATGCGGGCCTTCGTGTCAGGGCCGGCGGCGGGCACCAGCATTGGCGGGGCGGAGACTCTGGAGGCCCTGGTGGAATCCCTGGTAAGCCCCAGGCGCATCCTGTTCATGGTGCGTGCGGGGCGGGCCGTGGATGCGGTAATCGATTCTCTGTTGCCTCTGCTGGAAGCTGGCGACATCATCATCGATGGTGGCAATTCCCGCTATACCGACACCGAGCGGCGTGTGGCCCTGCTGAAGGAGCACGGCATGCACTTCGTGGGTTGCGGCATTTCCGGGGGCGAGGAGGGCGCCCGTCATGGCCCTGCCATCATGCCCGGTGGCGACGAGGCCGCCTGGCCGGCCATCAGGCCCTTGCTGCAGTCCATCGCGGCCAAGGTGGATGGGGTTCCCTGCTGCCAGTGGATAGGCAGTGGAGGCGCCGGCCACTACGTGAAAATGGTGCACAACGGGATTGAGTACGGCGACATGCAGCTTATCGCCGAGGCCTACCATTTCATGCGCGTGGGGCTGGACATGGACATGGATGATGTGCAGCAGGTGTTCGCCCGCTGGAAACAGGGTGTGCTCGATTCCTATCTCATCGAAATCACGGCGGATATTCTCGCCCGGCGGGAGGCTGATGGCAGGCCGTTGCTGGACTACATACTCGACAGCGCCGGGCAGAAGGGTACGGGCAAGTGGACGGGCATCAGCGCCCTGGACCTGGGGGTGCCCCTTACCCTCATCGGCGAGGCCGTGTTCGCCCGCTGCCTGTCCAGCCTCAAGGAGCAGCGCGTCAAGGCCGAAGGCATCCTTGGGCTGCCATCCGGCGCTTTCTCCGGGGACCGGGATGCCGCGGTGGATTTCCTGGAGCAGGCCCTGTACGCAAGCAAAATCGTCTCCTATGCCCAGGGGTATATGCTCATGCGGGAAGCGGCGCGGGTCTTTTCCTGGGATCTCCACTATGGCGATATCGCCTTGGTGTGGCGTGGCGGATGCATCATTCGCAGCCGCTTTCTGGACAACATCAAGGAAGCCTATGATCGGAATCCCGCGCTGGAAAATCTGCTGCTGGACCCCTTTTTCGTGGAGCAGGTGCTAAACGCCGAAACGGGCTGGCGCCGCAGCTGCGCCACGGGAATGGAGCTGGGCATTCCCCTGCCGGCCATGACCTCCGCCCTGGCCTTTTTCGACGGCTATCGCCGGGGCCTCCTGCCCGCCAATCTTATCCAGGCCCAGCGGGATTATTTTGGCGCCCATACCTATGAGCGCATCGACCGTCCCCGGGGAGAGCACTTCCACACGGACTGGACGGGCGAGGGCGGTGACACCACTTCGGGGCAGTATCATGTCTGAATCCACGGATGTAGGCTGTACTTATGTGATTTTCGGCGCCACGGGCAATCTGTCCCGGGAAAAGCTCATGCCGGCTCTGTATCACCTGGATATGGCCGGGGAGCTGGATGCCGAGACGCGCATCGTCGCCAGCGGCCGGCGGGATTGGGACGACCAGCGCTGCATCGAGGAAGTGCGCGGCTGGCTGGAAGCCAAGGTCAGGGACGGTCTGGATGAGCAGCTGTTCCGGCGTTTCGCCCGGCGCATCCGTTATTTTCGCGGCGACCTGACCGATGAAGGCACTTGGCCACGTCTCAAGGCCTATCTGGAAGATGATGACCTGCCCCGCAATATCGCCTTCTACATGGCCATACGCCCGGCGGAGTTTGGCCTGGTGGTGGAAAAACTGGGGCAGCAGCAGCTTCTGGAAGAAGGGGAATACTGGCGTCGGGTGGTAGTGGAAAAACCCTTCGGCTATGACCTGGAGACGGCGCGGGCGCTGCAGCAGGATCTGCAGAAATGGCTCAGGGAAGAACAGATTTACCGCATTGATCACTACCTGGGCAAGAGCACGGTACAGAACGTGCTGGTCTTCCGTTTCGCCAATACCCTCCTCGAGCCCCTGTGGAACCGCAACTACATCGATCATGTGCAGATCACCCATTCCGAAACCGCCGGGGTGGGCAGCCGGGGCGCCTATTATGACGGCAGCGGCGCCATGCGCGACATGATTCAGAGTCATCTGCTGCAGCTTCTCAGCCTGGTGGCCATGGAGCCGCCGGTATCCATGGAGGCAGAGGATCTGCGCGATGAAAAAGTGAAGGTGCTCAAGTCCCTGCGCCGTATCGAGGAAGAGCAGGTGCCCACTGTCGCCTTCCGCGCCCAGTACGGCGCCGGGGAGATCGACGGCCGGCCGGTGCAAGCCTATCTCCAGGAAGAGGGCATTCCCGCTGACAGCCGCACGGAAACCTATGCCGCCATGAAGCTCTACGTGGACAACTGGCGCTGGAGGGGCGTGCCCTTCTATCTGCGCACGGGCAAGCGCCTGGCGGAAAAACAGTCCATGATCTCCATCTGTTTTCGCCATCCGCCCCAGCAGTTCTTCCGCGACACCGGCGCCGGTCCCATGAAACAGAACTGGATCATGCTGGGCATACAGCCCTGCGAGTGCATGCGTATGGAAGTTACGGTGAAGGAGCCGGGCCTGCAGATCCGCACCCGCCAGCGCAGCCTGGATGCCCAGCTGCGCAGCCTGGATGAAACCCCCATCGACGCCTACGAGGAGCTGCTGCTGGATGTCATCGACGGCGACCGCTCCCTGTTCCTGCGCTACGACGAGGTGGAGTGGGCCTGGCGGGCGGTGGACCCGGTCATCCGTTACTGGCAGGGGGATCGCAGTCCTGTTCCCGTCTATCCCGCCGGCAGCTGGGGGCCGGTGGAAAGTCGCCGCCTGTTCGAGAAGCCCGGCCAGCGGTGGCGTCACAGCATGGATCCTGAAGAATGATGCCGGAAGTGCTGGCGGATGCCGGGGCCGTGGCCCGCGCCGCGGTGGACCATATCCGGGAAGCGGCGGGCCGCTCCCTGGCGGCGCGTGGCGTCTTCAGGTTGGTGCTGGCGGGGGGCAGCACCCCCGGTCGAGCCTATGAGATGCTGGCGGACACTGTGGCGGATTGGAGCGGCTGGCAGTTCTACCTGGGGGACGAGCGCTGCCTTCCGCCGGATCATCCTGAACGCAACAGCCTCATGCTGCGCCGGGCCCTGTTCGACCGGGTGGCCGTCCAAAAAGAGCAGCTGCACATGATTCCCGCCGAACTGGGAGCGGAGGCGGGTGCCGCCACCTATGAGGAGGAAGTCCGACCGGCGCTGCCTTTCGATCTGGTGCTGCTGGGACTGGGGGAGGACGGCCACACGGCCTCCCTGTTTCCCGGCCATGAGCATCCGCAAGACCGCCTGGTGGTGCCCGTGCATCATGCGCCCAAGCCGCCGCCGGATCGTATCAGCCTGAACTACGGCGCCCTCTGTTCCGCGGGAACGGTGCTGTTCCTGGTGAGCGGCGCGGGCAAGCATCAGGCGCTGGACAGGTGGCAGGGAAAAGAGGACATCCCGGCCGCCCGCATTCAGGGCCGCGAGCAGACCCTGGTGCTGGCCGACGAGGCGGCCATGCATGGCTGATTGGCAGCTGTACATCATCCGCTGTTCCGATGGCAGCCTGTACACGGGCATCACCACGGATGTGGAACGGCGCTTCGAGGAACATTGCTCGGGCAAGGGAGCCAAGTATTTCAACGGGCGCCGTCCCTTGGAAGTCGTCTACCGGGAAAGCTGCGCTGACCGCGCCCAGGCCAGCCGCAGGGAAGCCGCCATCAAGGCCCTGCCGCGGGCGGCCAAACTGGCTCTCATTGGGGCGGCCCGCAAGGACTGAAGAGCGTCAGGGGTTCCAGGCGCTCGCCGCACATGGCGCAGCGGTAGTCCACCTGGCCGCGTCTGACGCGGTTGTGCCGCGTGGCGCTCAGTTCATGGGTCCGGCAGCCGCAGCGGTAAGGAAAACGCCGTTGTCTGCGCGTCGGCACCCCGCTGGTATCGAATTCGTGGCAGCGTGAAGGGTCCAGTCCGAGTTTTTTCATCAACTCACGCCATTCCGGCCCATGGGGCTTGACGCGGCCCTTGGGGTGCATCTGGTGGATGACATAGTGGGCCACTTCATGCCCTGGCGTGCGCTCCAGAAATGCATCGAACTGCTGCTTGGCCAACGCCAGGTTGTAGCGGATGCAGGGGTGGGGATGGCTGAGGTACTGTCCCGCCGCGCGGCCTTTCAGGTCATAACGGATATGCGGCAGGGCAAAGCGGCGGCCGGTGAGCCTGGCGGCTTGTTCCACCCAGTGGGCCGTGGCCTCATGGAGCGCCTGGCGCATCTTGCGGATTTCTTCATCCATGGGGCCGATGCCTCAGGAAGAAACCGGCAGCCTGTCGATGCGGCGGCCGTAGAGTATGGAGTAGTAACGCACGTTCCCCGGCGCGTGAGAAATCAACCCGGAGATGACCAGTACGCTGATGAACAGCACGGCCCGCCAGGCGGGCAGGGCGAGCGCCAGGCCCAGCAGCGCCAGCTTCAGGATGATGGCCTGGCCCCGCAGCTGCAGCAGCCAGATGCCGTTGCTCCAGACGGAAATGAGCATCATGGCGGCGCCGCTGAGGATGGTGAGCAGCAGGAAAGCTTCCCAGTTCAGTTCACGCCCTTGGACGAAGAAGCCGTAGCCCGTGCCGGAAAGGCCGATGAGGTGCAGGGTGCGCAGGCTGATGTTCACCCAGCGCTGGCCGGGAAAGAAGCGGGAGTGCCGGGGAAACAGAAAGCCGGGATAGCCGCTCATGCGCTGTTTCCGAATCAGCCGCCCAGGGATGACATGTGGCGCAGGGAAACCTTGCTGTTGTCATCGTTGAATTCATGACTGCGGGGCTTTTTCGCGATGGCGGCGAGGATTTCCTGCTTGATTTCCTCGTCCGTGTACCCGGCACGCAGACCATCGCGCAGGGAAACGCGGTCTTCCTGGCCCAGGCAGAGCACCAGGTCGCCCTTGGCGGTGAGGCGCACCCGGTTGCAGTCATCGCAGAAATGACGGGACAGGGCGCTGATGACCCCCACCCGCACCGGGCCGTCACTGACCTGGTAGTAGCGGGCGGGGCCCGCCCCCTTGCCGCCCTTGGCGGGAATCAGCTCCTCACCCAGGTACTCCTTGAGGCGGGCGAGAATTTCCACGGCGGGCATGTAGTAATCCGTGCCCGCAATGCCGGCCTCGCCGATGGGCATGGTCTCGATGTAGCGCAGGTCCGCGCCCCGTTCAACGGCATAGTCCAGCATGGACTCGATCTCGTCGTCGTTGAGGCCGCGCATGACCACCATGTTGATCTTTACCGGATGCATGCCCGCTTCCAGGGCGGCGTCTATGCCTTGCAGAACGGGCTCCAGGTCGCCGTTCACGGTGATCTGGCGGAATACCTCGGGCTTGAGGGAATCCAGAGAAATGTTTACCCGGCTGATGCCGGCGGCCTTCAGTTCGGCGGCCTGTGCCGCCAGCAGGTGGGCGTTGCTGGACATGGACAGGTCCTTGAGGCCGGGCAGGGCATGGAGCTGCTTTACGAAATCCAGCAGGCCGCGGCGCACCAGAGGCTCACCACCGGTGAGACGCACCTTGTCCACCCCCAGTTCGGTGAACAGGCGGATGAGGCGCGTCATTTCCTCGAAAGTGAGGAATTCCGCCCGTTCCTCCCATTGCATGCCCTGGGAGGGCATGCAGTAGAAGCAGCGGTAATTGCAGCGATCAGTTACCGATACCCGCAGATAGCGAATGCTGCGATGGAAAGGATCAATCAGACCTGTCATCTGTGCCTCGGGACAAACAATATCCGTACCCACTGAATGTTAGCTGATTATTTTGCCGGGGGCAGCGGTTTTTGTCTTGCGGTGAAATTGATTTGCGGGCATCTTTGCACCACCATAGGTTTCTTCGCGTCATTGCTTTGGATTCGGCCAGATGAAAAAAATGAAAGGAAAGGAATATGTTGCGCCCTGGGAGAGGGCTTTCGACCAGATACTGACCCCGCTGGAAGAGTTCATACACCGCCAGACCACCAGTGGCATCTTGCTGATGCTGTGCGCGGTGATTGCCCTGGTGATTGCCAACAGTCCCCTGGCGGAGACCTACAGCCATATCCTGCATACCGAGGTGACCCTGGGAGGAGGTGCTCTGGCCCTGAGCATGAGCCTGCATCACTGGATCAACGATGGCCTCATGGCCCTGTTCTTCCTGGTGGTGGGCCTGGAACTGAAGCGGGAACTGCTGGTGGGTGAGCTTGCCGACCCCCGCCAGGCCCTGCTGCCCATAAGCGCGGCGGTGGGCGGCATGGTGCTTCCGGCCCTGCTCTACCTGGCCCTCAACTTCGATGGCGATGGCCTCAAGGGATGGGGGATTCCCATGGCCACGGACATTGCTTTTGCCTTGGGCACTCTGGCCCTTCTGGGTAGTCGGGTGCCGCCGGCGCTGCTGACCTTTCTCGTGGCCCTGGCCATCGTGGACGATCTGGGCGCCGTGGTGGTCATCGCCCTGTTCTACACGGCGGAAATCGATCTTGGCGCCCTGGCGGCGGCGGGCGGTGTATTGTTCCTGCTGATTGCCCTGAACCGGGGGGGTATCCGGCGCATACTGCCCTATGCGCTGCTGGGGGTGTTGTTGTGGCTGGCGCTGCTGAAGAGCGGCGTGCATGCGACCCTGGCAGGGGTGTTTCTGGCCTTTACCATTCCCATGAAGCCCAAGCTGGATACCCTGCGTTTCCTGGAAAACGCCCATTCCCTGCTGGATCAGGTCAAAGAGGCTCATGAGCGGGAGCCCAACATCATATTGAACGACCAGATGCGCGGCCGGGTGACCGCCCTTGCAGACGGGGTGAACCTGGCCCAGGCGCCAGCCCAGGTGCTGGAACACAAGATGCACATGCCCAGCGCCTATCTGGTGATTCCCATCTTCGCCCTGGCCAATGCGGGTATTCCCATTGATTTCGGCGCGTTGGATGAGATATTCGCCCATCCCGTGGCCCTGGGCGTCATTGCCGGCCTGGTGCTGGGCAAGCTGCTGGGCATCACCGGCATGACCTGGCTGATGGTGAAGCTGGGCTTCAGTCAGCTGCCAAGAGGGCTCAACTTCTCCCATATCATGGGCATGTCCCTCATGGGGGGCATCGGTTTCACCATGTCCATATTCGTGGCGGAACTGGCTTTTGCCGGCAATCCGGAAGGCCTGCTCATGGCCAAGACCGGTGTGTTGCTGGCGTCACTCATTGCCGGGGTGGGAGGCTTCGTCTGGTTACGCATGGTGGGTCGGGGATAGCCTTTACACGGAAGGAACACGGCCGATATTCCAGTTGTTGGCCGCCCATTTCCAGAAATCCTGCACCTTGTCCGGTGTTTCTTCCGGAGGGCGCTGGCCCAGGGTTTGCCAAGCCTGGAGCAGGGCGGGAAGGGGATGGTCATCAGAGAGAGGATGGGCCTTGTCCTGCTTGCTCAGCTTGCGCCCCTGTTCGTCCAGCAGCAGCGGGATATGGGCGTACCCGGGGCGGGGAAAGCCCAGCAGATCCTGAAGATAGATCTGGCGTGGGGTGGACAACAGCAGATCGGCGCCGCGCACCACCTGGTTGATGCCCTGATCGGCGTCGTCCACCACCACCGCCAGCTGATAGGCGGTATAGCCGTCGGCCCGGCGGATGATGAAGTCGCCCAGGTCGCGTTCCAGAACCTGGCAATGTGTGCCCCGGATGCGGTCGGTGAAGCAGATCTCCCGGTTGTCCGTGAGCAGGCGGATGGCCTTTCCTTCCCGTCCTGCAGGCAGGCCGTTGCGGCAGCTGCCAGGATAGATCACACCCTCTATGCCTGGCTGTCCCGTTTCGGCGATTTCCCTGCGGGTACAGGCACAGGGATAGGCCAGCTGGCGCCGGATCAGCGCCTCCGTGAGTTCACGGTAGCGGGGTTTACGCCGGCTCTGGAACCAGACTTCTCCCCACCATTCGAAGCCGTATGCCTCCAGGGTACGCAGTATGCGGTCGGCAGCGCCCGGCACCACCCGGCCTTCGTCCACGTCTTCCATGCGCACCAGCCACTGGCCGTCATGCGCAAGGGCGTCTGCATAACTGGCGACAGCGGCGATCAGGGAGCCGGCATGCAGGGGGCCCGTGGGTGAGGGGGCGAAACGGCCGCGGTAATTCATGGGGCAAAAGAAAGCCGGCACACAGGCGCCGGCTCGCTACAGGAATTCATGTGCGGGAATGCCTCAACCGTAGTTTTTCTCCCGGATCTCCTCCAGGGTCTTGCATTCGATGCACAGGTTGGCCGTGGGCCGGGCTTCCAGGCGGCGGATGCCGATTTCCGCGCCGCAGGACTCGCAGTAACCATATTCATGAGCGTCGATGAGATCCAGGGCCTCGTTGATTTTCTTGAGCAGCTTGCGCTCACGGTCGCGGGTGCGCAGCTCGATGCTGAACTCCGTTTCCTGGCTGGCCCGGTCGTTGGGATCAGGGAAGTTGGCGGCGTCATCCTTCATGTGATGCACCGTACGGTCCACTTCTTCCATCAGAGATTTGCGCCAGTTTTCCAGGATGGCACGAAAATGGGCCTCCTGTTTTTCATTCATGTATTCCTCTCCACGCTTGGGCTTGTAGGGCTCAAAGGACAGAGGATCGATGTTCATGGATTTGCTCGTCATGCGCTTTACCTGACAACTTGTCGTTCGTTTGTGAACACTGACTGATCGCCGTTCGATTGAAAAATATACCAACCAGTTGAAAAACAAGAGAAATCTTCTGTTTTCAACATGCTGCTCCGAAGGCGTGCTTCCGGAAAAAACATGTTGCCCGGCGGATCAGGCTGTTTTTTCAGGTAGGGGAAAGTATCAGACCCGCGCCTTCGGGGCAAATTTTCAGCTGCTGAAAAACATTTTGCTGAATTCTTGCTCTCATTTTCATGATACTGCTTTCCCAGGCATTGCAGGAGTCTGTACAGTGGAACTTTTGCCTGTTACGCTGAGTTGAATCGCGGAAATGCGGGGTTTCATCATTGATCCGGGAATTTCCCGGGTGAAAAAGAAGGTTGCCCTGCTTCCTGGTTGCCGCAACCTTGGCGTATTCTTCACGGCCGATTCAACTATTTCAGACGGAATACAGATAACATGGCTAACCTGGAAGCTTTGATCTTTGACGTGGATGGCACCTTGGCGGATACCGAGCGGGATGGCCATCGGGTGGCCTTCAACAGGGCCTTTGCCGATGCCGGCCTCGACTGGGACTGGACGGTGGAGATTTATGGTGATCTCCTGACCGTCACTGGCGGCAAGGAACGCATGAAATATTTTCTGCGGAAATACCGTCCGGATTTTTCGGTCGATGGCGACCTCGATGAATTCGTGGCCAGTCTGCATGCTGCCAAGACCGACCACTACAAGGCGCTGATGGTAGATCCCGGCCTGCCCCTGCGCCCGGGGGTGGAGCGCTTGCTGCGCGAGGCCCGGGATGCCGGTTTGCGCCTGGCCATCGCCACCACCACCACGCCGGCCAATGTCACGGCCCTGCTCAAGAATAGTCTGGCGGAAGACGCGGAAGACTGGTTCGAGGTCATTGCCGCGGGTGATATCGTGCCTGCCAAGAAGCCGGCGCCGGACATCTATGTCTGGGCCATGGAGAAGATGAAACTGTCCCCTGATCAGTGCCTGGCCTTCGAGGATTCCGACAACGGGGTCAGGTCAGTGGCTGGTTCCGGGATACCCGCCCTGCTGGTGACAGTCAATGATTACACGCGGGATCATGATTTTTCCGGTGCCACGGTGGTGGTCGATCACCTGGGCGAGCCGGGGAAGCCCTGCCGCATCATGCAGGGGCCTGACCTTATCCGGGGGCAGGTGGATGTGGACGCACTGAAGGCCATTCACGCCTATGCCACCAGCTGAACCCAGACTATCCCGCCGCATGGCGGGAATCGAACCCTTCCACGTCATGGATATTCTCGCCCGGGCGCGGCGCATGGACGCCCGGGGCCAGGACGTGGTGCACATGGAAGTGGGAGAGCCCGATTTCAGCACGCCTGAGCCCATCGTCACGGCGGGGATACGCGCCTTGCAGGAGGGTTGCACCCACTACACGGCGGCCACCGGGCTGCCTGCATTGCGCGAGGCCATCAGCGGTTACTATGCCAACCGTTTCGGCGTGCAGGTCGAACCGGAGCGCATCCTTGTCACGCCGGGCGCTTCCGGGGCGTTGCAGCTGGTGTTGGCGGCGCTGGTTGACCCCGGAGATAGGGTACTCATGCCGGATCCCGGCTATCCCTGCAACCGGCACATGGTGCGTCTGTTCGAGGGTGAAGCCGTATCCCTGGGGGTCAAGGCTTCCCAGGATTTTTCCCTGGCCAATGACCAGGTGATCCGTAACTGGGACAGCCGCACCCGCGCCCTGATGGTGGCCACGCCGGCCAATCCCACCGGCCGCCTGATGGAACTGAAACAGCTGGAGCAGCTCTACAATGCCGTCCTCGCCCCCGATGGGGCCTTCATCGTGGACGAAATCTACCAGGGGCTGGTCTATGAGCATCCCGTGGAAACAGCCCTGTCGCTAGGCGAGGACAATCTGTTCGTGGTGAACAGCTTTTCCAAGTTCTTTGGCATGACCGGCTGGCGCCTGGGCTGGGTGGTGGCGCCGAAAGCCTATGTGCCGGCCCTGGATCGCCTGGCGCAGAATATATTCCTCGCGGCGCCCACCCCGGCCCAGCATGCGGCTCTGGCCGCCTTCCAGCCCGAAACCCTGGATATGCTGGAGCAGCGCCGGCAGATTTTCCAGCAGCGCCGGGACTACCTTTACGAAGCGCTCACGGAATTGGGACTGCGCATGGGCGGCAAGCCCGAGGGGGCCTTCTATCTTTACGCCGATGTCAGTCGTTTCAGCAATGACAGTTTCGAGTTTTGCCGCCAGTTGCTGGAACAGGCCAGGGTGGCGATTACGCCGGGCCGTGATTTCGGCAGTTACCGGGCGGAAAAGTACGTGCGTTTCGCCTACACCACGGGCATGGACAGGCTGCGGCTGGGGGTGGAGCGTCTCAGGGCTTTTCTGACTTCCTGAATTTGGCCGGGTCCAGGGTCACCACCACGTTGTCGTCACCAGGGGGCTGGGTGGGCGATTCCTCAACGATGAATATCCGTTGCCCGCTGATCAAGGCGGAGATGTCCGAGCCGTCGCCCTTGGCGTCGTGGAAGAAGCTGGCCAGGATATGCAGCACGGTGAAACCCAGAATCGCGAAATACCCCAGCAGGTGAAGATGGCGCAGGCTGAGACCGCCCAGCAGGGTGATGTGGTTGAGGAGCAGCAGACCGCTGGTGACCTGCGCCAGCAGCACCATGAACAGCAGCAGGTAGAGCATCGCCCACAGGGGGTTGTGAGCGTACCAGCGCGGCAGGCGGATCTTGCCCAAGGTGAGGTAGCTGCGCAATACCGCCCAAGCCTGGGCAAGGCGGTGGCGGTTGGGTATGAGAGCGCCTAGCTGCTCCGTGCGCTTCCCCGCCAACAACAGCCACAGGCGCACTGCCAGGGTGGCGATCAATACGGCGGCGCTGATGTAATGGATTTCATCCAGCTCCTCGGCGCGCTCGGGTATCCAGCGGATCAGCCCGCCGGTGCACAGCAGAGCTAGAGTCGCCAGAGCCATTCCCCAATGACACAGGCGCAAGGTTTTTCCCCACACGGAAAGACGGCGGATTTCAGGGCTGGGCATGGGTTCGGTCACTCTTTGCCAAAGGATTCCGTAGTATAGCGGGATACCCTGAGAGTGTCCGACCAGTAGTTCTGCGGCAGTCCCGCCTTCTGTTTCAGGTGGGCCAGAAACAGTTCCGGTGTCGGGAGCTGCTCCCACACGGAAGGCAGAAAGGTGCCCCGGTAGTAGCCATCTTCCAGGATCAGTCCGTCCACGCCAGGTCTGAGCTGGCGCAACAGGTCGGCTTCGGAGTCGAAGCTCATGGGTTCCGCCGGGCTGAGCACGGAGATGTGTATGTCCAGGTCGGAAAACTCGTGTTCGCTCAGGGGTGGAAAACGGTTGTCGTTGAACGCCGCGCTGAAGGCGTTTTCCGCCACATCTTTCACCAGGGGTTGCACCGCCTGCAGGTGACCGATACAGCCACGCAGCTGGCCGTGGCGGTTCAGGGTGACGAAGGTGGCCCTGTGGGCCTGGAGGGCGGGCTCGAATTCCCGGGGATCCAGGACCAGAGGATGTCCCTCGCGCAGCCCGGTCAGAATGGAATCCCGGGCGATATCCAGCAGCAGCTTCCGCTGCTCATCGTTCAGTGTGCGTTGTTCAGTTGAAGACATAAGCGCCATACCCCACTACTCGAGACTTGTCGCCGGCGGTATCGCCGGAATTACGCAGATCCAGGTTGCGTGCCTGCAATCCGTGTTCCTTCGCGGACAGCAGCAGGCCACTCACGGGAATGCGGCCGCAGGCGTCATCGAAACCGATGGCCTCCGGCTGCAGGTCCACGATGGCCATGCTGGTGCGCTGATCCCTGATACGGGCATTGTGGTAGTCCAGGAAGTGGCTCAGGTCGGAGCTGATGATGATGAGGGTTTCCTCTCCCCCCCACAACAGATCCAGCACTTCACTGACTTCCTGCGGCGCTGCCTGGCCGACGATGAAAGGCACCACGCTGAAATTGTCCAGGGTTCGCTGCAGGAAGGGCAGCTGCACTTCCAATGCGTGCTCGCCGGCAAAGGCGCCGTCGAACTCCTGTACCTGGGGCAGGGTCAGGGCCTGCTCTACCGCCTTCCTGTCCACCGGGATGTCTCCCAGGGGAGTGCGCAGCCAGTCGGCGCTGGTGGTGGCCAGGCCGCGAAAGGGAACCCGGTGTGCCGGCGCCAGGATGATTACCCGGCGAATCCTGTTGGGCAACAACAGTTGCCGGTAGGCGCTGGCCGCCACCGGGCCTGAATAGATGTAGCCCGCATGGGGCGCAATTATGGCTTTTGGCACTGGCTGGGGCAGGGGCTCCTGCTCGTCCAGCATTTCATCGATCATGCTGGCCAGGGTAACGGGGTCGTCCGGGTAGAATGCGCCGGCAACCGAGGGTGGAAGTACGCTGCTCATCTTGAATTCCTGTCTGTTTGCCCGAATGTCTATAGAGTGTAAATGGGATCATCCGGGGAGAATGCAAGATGAATATACCGCAGAGCGTAGCAACGAAATACTGGCACGAGCTGGAGGATGGCCGCGTGCAATGCGACCTTTGTCCCCGGGAATGCAAGCTTAAGGAAGGGCAGCGGGGCCTGTGTTTCGTCCGTGCCCGGGAGAACGATGGGGTGGTGCTGACCACTTACGGTCGCTCCAGTGGTTTCTGTGTCGATCCC
>JALVEW010000034.1 GCA_027030425.1 Sedimenticola sp. | reverse complement strand
GGGAGCGCCTGAAGGCCATGGGGCATCAGGTGGAATGGCATGAATACGACATGGCCCATTCCCTGTGCGCCGAGGAAGTGGCGGACATGCGGGCGTGGATGATGGGGCGGCTGTTTGAGCCGCATGATTCATGAAGTGTTATTTTATGAAGGAGCCGTGCCACACCCCGGATTATGGAAAACTCCTCTCTCCCCTTGGGGGGAGAGGGCTAGGGAGAGGGGGTACATCAATCAAGCATATGGCCCTCAGCCGCCTGACGGATCTGGTATGGTGGCGTGTAATATTGCTTTGCATGCCACCAGGGTGGTCAAAGCCGGGTCAATCAACATGAGTAAGGAAGAATCATGAACAACTACCAGAGAATCAAGCCACGTAAACCGGAAGGCATAGAAAACAAGCGGGCCTTTCTCATTGGCTCGGGGATTGCTTCCCTTGCTGCAGCGGAGTACCTGATGCGGGACGGGCATATGCAGGGAAATCAGATCACTATTTTTGAGCAGGGGAATATCTCTGGTGGTGCTTTGGATGGCGCGGGCGACCCTGAACATGGCTTCGTGGCGCGTGGCGGACGGGAGATGGAGGCCCATTACGAGTGTCTCTGGGACCTTTACCGGGAAGTGCCATCCCTTGAGGAGGAAGGGCGCAGCGTTCTGGATGAGTTTCGGGAGATCAATGAAATCGACCCCAATTTCTCCAAGGTGCGCATCATCTACAACAGGGGAGAAAAGCACCGCCGAACCGACTTGGGGCTGCATGAAAAAAACGTTCATGAGCTGGTGAAACTGCTGCTCGCCAGGGAAGAAGACCTGGGGCGTCAAACCGTCGAGGAGTATTTCGATGCTTCGTTCTTCGAGACGGACATGTGGCTCTACTGGCGCAGCATGTTTGCTTTCGAGCCCTGGCACAGCCTGGTGGAAATGAAGCGCTACATGCAGCGTTTCATTCATCTTCTGCCCGGCATGAGCACCATGCGGGATCTGCTGTTTACCAAATACAACCAGTACGATTCCCTGGTGCTGCCCCTGAAGAAACATCTCGAGTCGAAAGGTGTCAACTTCGTTTTCAATACGACAGTGATAGATCTCGATGTTGAACTGGCAGAGGGGCGGAAAACGGTGACCGCCATCCATCTCCACAGGGATGGAAACGCCGAGACAATCACTACCACGGCTGACGACCTCGTTTTCTTCACCAATGGCTCCATGACCGAGAACTCAAGCCTGGGTGACATGGACAATGCGCCGGTTCTGGATCGTTCGGAAGGCGCGGTGTGGGCCTTATGGAAAAAGCTGGCCGCCAGGGATGCCGCTTTCGGCAGGCCGGAAGTGTTTTGCGCTGATATCGACAAGACAAAATGGGAGTCTTTCACCATCACCGCCAGGGGCGACAGATTCCGCAGCCTGCTCGAATCCTTCGCGGAACGGAAGTTCCTGCCCAACCGGACGGCCACGGGAGGCATCATCACCATCAGGGATTCCCGTTGGCTCATGAGCGTCACCGTCAACCGGCAACCGCAGTACAAGAATCAGCCTGCTGACACCACCGTGGCCTGGGCTTATGCCCTGTTCCCGGACAACAAGGGGGATTTCGTCGGCAAGAAAATGAGTGAATGCTCCGGGCAGGAATTGCTGCAGGAGCTACTCTATCATTTCGGCATCGATGAAAACGAAATGCAGGAATACCTGGACGAGTGCATCGTCATACCCGTCATGATGCCCTACATCACCAGCCAGTTCATGCCCAGGGTCAAGGGTGACAGGCCCGAGGTCATCCCCGAAGGCAGCACGAACCTGGCATTCATCGGGCAGTTTTGCGAAATCGAAGACGATTGCGTCTTTACCGTGGAATACTCCGTGCGCTCAGCCATCATGGCGGTGTATGGCCTTCTGAATCTTGAAAAACCCGTTCCGGAAATCTATCCCAGCCAGTACGACATCCGCGTGCTCGCCACCGCCGTCAAAACCATGAAAAGTGATGACGAAGGCATACTCAAGAAAATGGCCGAGAGCCTCATAAAGCGGAAACTGAGCCATACGCGGTTTGCCGACCTTGTTTAGGTCTGTGTGGGGTCGGAGTCAAATCACGGGAGCCAGTCTGTAATACTGGCTGTCTTGGGGTGATTTGACTCCGACCCTCTATATTAGAGCGGGCGGCCCTGGATGCTTGCTGGTGGTCTTGTCCGCTCGGGGTTGAAAGCCACGGGGGTTATCCCAATCTTTAGGCTCAAATACCGTTGCGACTTCGCACTGTCTGGGGTCGGAGTCAAGTCACGGGAACCAGTCTGTAGAACTGGCGGCGTTGAGGTGATTTGACTCCGACCCCTTTAGTACTACGACTTTGGAGTGCAGAACATGTCTGAAATACAGGAAATCGAATTACAGCGCCACCACAAGGAACTTGTCAGTGATGTGAGAGAGTTGGTGGAAAAGTATCGCCGGATCATGGACTGGGATGTTCCAGACAACGATGACGCCGAGTCCGATCGGCTCATCATGCAGGCTATCAAGTCTGCCCTGGCGCAGGTGGAAGAAGAGCTGTTGGGCAAGGGAAAAACCGGCTGACAGCTCCCGCCCGGGGCGGCTGTCTGGGGTCGGAGTCAAATCACGGGAACCGTCTGAAAAATCGGCTGCTCTGGGTGATTTGACTCCGACCCCTGATATTATCCGTATTCCTCCGCCCGCCGCGCGTCCCCTTTTACCTTCTCCACGGGATAGCGCTTTTCGTTGATGGCGATTTTCTGCCAGGCGGCGTCCAGCAGGTTGATGTCCAGGCGCTCGGCAAGGCGCACCAGGTAGATGAAGATGTCCGCCATTTCCAGGGCCACGGCTTCTTTCTTGTCTTGGTCCAGGGCCATGCTCTGTTCTTCCGTGAGCCACTGGAAATGCTCCAGCAGCTCGCCGGTTTCTCCGGCCAGGGCCATGCACAGGTTCTTGGGGCTGTGGAACTGCTCCCAGTCACGCTCCCGGGCGAAGCGCAGCAGGCGCTCGTTGAGTTCCTGGATGGAGTCGCTCACCAGTTCTCTCCCAGCAGTTCGAAATGCGCCTGGGGATGCAGGCAGGCGGGGCACAGGTCCGGAGCCTCCTCGGCCTCGTGGAGATAGCCGCAGTTGCGGCAGCGCCAGACCACTTTGCCGTTGCGCTTGAACACCCGGCCGGCTTCCAGGTTGTCGGCCAGTTCCTTGTAGCGCTTGCCGTGCTGTTTCTCAGCCACGGAAATAGCCTCGAAGGCTGCGGCGATTTCCGGAAAGCCTTCCTTGCGCGCGGTTTCCGCCATGGCCGGGTACATGTCCGACCATTCGTGTTCTTCGCCGGCAGCGGCGGCGCGCAGGTTCTCAAGGGTGCTGCCCAAGGGGCCGGCGGGGAAGGTCTCGGTGATTTCCACCTCGCCGCCTTCGAGGAATTTGAAGAAGCGCTTGGCGTGCTCTTTTTCCTGGTTGGCGGTTTCCTCGAAAATGGCGGAAATCTGCACCAGGCCCTCCTTGCGGGCGATGCCGGCATAGTAGGTGTAACGGTTGCGGGCCTGGGATTCTCCGGCAAAGGCTTTCATCAGGTTCTTTTCGGTTTCGGTTCCCTTGATGCTCTTGCTCATGCGATTTCTCCAGAGATAAATATGATGCCACTATACTACAGCCATGGCGGATACACAGATAGAACTCCATGTGGAGGCCGGGACAGGAGAAATCAAGGCCGTGGATATCCTGGCGCGGCATTGCGGTCTTTCCCGGGGGCAGCTGAAAAAAGCGATGAAAAACGGCGCCCTGTGGCTGGAGCGCGGGAAGCGGGTGCAGCGTCTGCGCCGCGCGGACCGGATGCTGAGGCCGGGTGACGTTCTGCACCTCTACTATGACGCCCGCATTCAGCAGCAGACGCCCACGAAGGCGGTGCTGGTCGCGGATGAAGGCGATTACAGTGTCTGGTTCAAGCCGCCGGGCATGTATTCCCAGGGCAGCAAATGGGGCGATCACTGCAGCCTGCCGCGCTGGGTCGAGCAGCACCTCAAGCCCCAGCGCAATGCCTTCATCGTGCATCGCCTGGACCGGGCGGCGTCGGGGCTGATGCTGCTGGCGCACACCAGGGTCGCGGCGGCGAAGCTGTCCGGGCTGTTCCGCGACCGGGGCGTGACCAAGCGTTATCGGGTCAAGGTTCGGGGGCGCTTTTGCAGTGAGACAGTGTTTATAGACACGCCTTTGGATGGCAGGTCTGCTTGCTCCCGGGTGGTTCGCCTGGCTTATGATGAAGACCGGGGTCAGAGCCTGCTGGAAGTGGATATCGAAACCGGGCGCAAGCACCAGATCCGCCGTCATCTGGCCGGGATGGGCTTTCCCGTGGTGGGAGACAGGCTGTACGGTGGCGGGAAAGAAGACGATCTGCAGCTGCAGTCCGTGTACCTGGCCTTTGACTGCCCTTTGAAAGGGCAAAGGCGTGAATACCACCTGCCGGAGCATTTGCAGGCCGGGCCGTCAGGCGGATAACAGGGTTTTCATGTCCGCGGTCTGCACCGGCCTCACCAATACCCCATGCAGGGGAAAGATCTCCCGTAACTTGTCCGTGTGTTGTTGTTCCTCCTTGTCACAGAAAACGATCACCCGGCATTGGGGCGCGTATTTCTGCAGGCTGTAGAGCAGCACGTCCAGGTTGCTGATGTTCACTCCGGCATAGTTGTTGCTGTAGCCGTAGATGAACTCCGCCACGATATAGTCAGGCGCCCGCTTCTTCAGGGCGGCCATGACCTTGCGCATGTTGGTGAAGCGTTGTTCCTCCATGCCCAGTTGCCGGTACAGGCTGCTGAAATTGGGATGGGCGGCGGTTTCGATGATTGAGTAGATCAAGGGCATTTGAGTTTTTTCATTTCCGCTTCGATCCCTGCAGCGCCAAGCTGCCGGAATTGCTGTTCATTGAACAAGGTGATGGCACCAGCGGTTTCCGCCCAGGCGAAACCCGTGGCCCAGGCGGCGTGCCGGTAGCTTCCCTGCATGGCCCGCTGTACCACGAAAAGCCGGCCCGGTCGGTAGAGCAGGTTATAAGCCTGGTTGCGGCGGTGCAGGTCTTCGATGAAATGCCAGGCGTCATCCATGTCATCGAGCCGGTTGCAGGGCAGGGGCCAGGGGCGGCTGCCGCCATTGTGTTGCCACATGGCATCTTCCACGGGATAGCCGCCAGTCTTGCCCACATAGGTCTGCACATGCTGGTGATTGACCGAGGAACAGGCGCCCCGGGAGTTGTAGCCGAAGCCGCAGTCCGGTAGTTGTTCGTCCAGGCTTTCCAGCAGGCGCCACAGGTATTCATGGGCGAACTTGCCCAGGTACTGGGGATGGCGCTCCTCCGGCTCCATGACCAGAATGCCGTGCAGGGGCGCGAAGGGAAATTTGTTGTACAGCAGGCGGCAATGGTGCCCCAGCAGCTCGCCTTCCCAGATGATTTCCTTGCGCAGAAAAGGCTTGTTGAAATGAAAGGCGCCGTTGTCGAAGGGGGCGTGCAGGTCGCTGATGGCCTGGTCGCTCATGCGCGCCGGGCGGAAGGCGCGCAGCTGGTTGTACTGCAGCTGCCAGGGGCCGATCTTGCGGAAGCGGGTGCTCTGTAATTCCTCCAGCCCCAGGGCCATGATCTTGAGAAAGACCAGGACGTCATCCGGCGCCTCGTTCAGGTCGCGTCCACCTGCCAGGGTATGCTTCACCATGCCGGCGAGTTGCTGGAAGCGGTTGCTGATGGCCGGTCGCAGCTGCTCCCAGAGTTCTTGGTCATAGAGGGCATTGGCCAGCACCAGGATGAAGCTGCCCAGCTGGTCCTCGTCCAGGAGCGTTTCCAGCCCCCGGACAAAGGTCTGGCGGAAGCGGTTTTCGTCGGTGAACAGGTCGGGCAGCATCAGTCTTGTTTCTTTTTCTTGGGTTCCGGCACCGGGTCCACGCCGCCTTCATGAAAGGGATGACAGCGGCCCACGCGCTTGATGCCCATCCAGATGCCCTTGAAGGGGCCGTGCTTCTCCATGGCTTCTATGGTGTAGGCGGAACAGCTGGGATAGTAGCGGCAGTTGTTGCCCAGGAAGGGACTGATGAGCAGCTGGTAGCCTTTCACCAGGCCGATGAGGGCGCGCTTGAGCAGGGATTTCATGTCAGAGCTTCCATAGCCTGAATATTTCACCCGGTCGCTGGCAAAATACCCCAGTTTACTGTATTCATGGAAAATGTTGGAATTTTAGCAAACTACAATATATTGCCGGGCATCGCTGAACGCGCCCTCGCACCGGTTTCGCCGTCCATCCGCGGTGATGGGCGGGGTCGGAGTCAAATGGGGAGGATGTTGGGAAGATCCCATGGCCATGGAACAGTTTGATCCCGTTTCATGTAACAGTTTGGGTGGAATTTGACTCCGACCCCTTTGCAAATCCGCACCTGAACGCCGATCCCGGTATGATCATCGCGTTCCCGGGTGAAACATTCGGGCTAGACTTCTGCGGGCCTTGCCCTGCTGCCACCACTGGCTGAACACGGCGGAAGCCAGGTAGCTGCCGCCGGCGATGAGTATGATGACTGCGCCCGCGGGTACATCCAGATAATAGGAAAGCATGATTCCCGCGGTGGTGAAGACCATGCCCAGCAGGCTGGCGGCAATCATCATGCGTCCCATGGTGTGAATGTAATGCCCGGCGATGGCGGCGGGCAGGGTGAGCAGGGCGATGACCAGCACCAGGCCCACCACCTGCACCAGCAGCACCACGGTCAGGGCCACCAGGCACAGGAACAGCAGGTAGAAAAAATTCACCGGCACGCCGCGCAGGCGGGCGAATTCCTCGTCAAAGGAGACGGCCAGGAACTGGCGGTAAAAAGCCAGCACCATGCCGGTGACCAGCAGGTCCAGGGCGGCCATGTGCCCAATTTGTTCCCGGGAAACCAGCAGGATATTGCCAAACAGATAGCTCACCAGATCCGTGGCATAGCCGGGGGTGCGGGAGATGAACAGAATGCCGATGGACATGCCCATGGCCCACATGGCGCCGATGAGGGTGTCTTCCTGGGCGCGCCAGCGCAGCTTGATCCAGCCGATGAGCAGAGCGGCGGTGATGGCCGCCACCAGGGCCCCCTTCATGGGCGCAAAGCCGAAGAACAGTGCCGCGCCCATGCCGCCCAGCACGCTGTGGGAGATGCCGCCGGCCATGTAGCCGATGCGCTTCACCACCACATAGGTACCCATGACGCCGCAGCCGATGCTGGCCAGCAGGCCGGCGAGCAGGGCGGATTGCAGAAAACCGTATTCCAGAATGGCGTGCATGGCTCAGTGATGGTGGTGCGCCACCATGCGCACCTCGTTGTCGTAGAGTTGCTGGATGATCTGGCCGTCGATGTCTTCCGTGCGATGGCAGATGAGGGTGCGGTTCAGGCAGGCCACCCGGTGTACGTAACCCGAGATGAAAGCAATGTCATGGGACACCACCAGGATGGTCATGCGTTCGTTGAGCTGTTTGAGCAGGTCGAACAGCTCGTTCTCCACGCGCATGTCGATGTTGGCCGTGGGCTCGTCCAGGATGAGGATCTCGGGCTCGCAGGCCAGGGCCCGGGCCACCAGGGCGCGCTGCAGCTGGCCGCCGGAGAGCTGGTCGATGCGGCGCCGCGCCAGGTTGGCGATTTCCGTCTCCGCCATGACCCGCCGGGCGATGTCCCGGTCGGCGCTGCTGTAGCCGCCCATCATGCGCCCCTTGCCCAGGCGGCCCATGAGCACCACCTGTTCCACGGTGACGGGAAAGTCCCGGGCGAAGGCCGGGTACTGGGGCACGTAGCCCAGGCGGGTGCGCGCCTTTTCCGGCGGCAGGCCCAGCACGGTTACGCTGCCCCGGGTGGGCGTGAGCAGGCCCAGGATGAGCTTCAGCAGGGTGCTCTTGCCCCCGGCGTTGGGGCCCACGATGCCCAGGAATTCCCGTTCCGGCACCTCCAGGCTGATGTGATCCAGCACCGGGATCTCGCCGTAGGCGAAGGACAGGTCGTGGATCTTGATGGCCTTCATGATTCTTCCGTCAGCACCCGGGCCAGGCGGCGCAGGCTGGCAAAGATGTCCTCGTCCAGGGGGTCGACTTCCACCAGCTTCGCATCCAGGGCCCTGGCCAGCACTTTGGCCGTGGCGCCGGAATGCTGGGGCTGGACAATGATGCGGTGAATCCCGGCCTTGCGCGCCTTATCGATGAGGGCCGCCAGGCTGCGGCTGTTGGGCTCCTTGCCATGGGCTTCCACCGCCAGCTGGCGCAGGTGGTAGCGGCGGGCGAAGTAGCTCCAGGCCGGGTGATAGACCAGGAAGGCTTTTCCTTCGAGGGGTGCCAGTCGTTCCCGCAGTTCTGAATCCAGGGCATCCAGTTTATTGGCAAGGGCCTGGTAGCCGGCCTCCAGCTGGCCTTCCAGGCCCGGGAACTGTTTTGCCAGCTCAGCGGCAAGGAGGCGCGCGTGCTGTTTCACCAGGCGGGGGTCGGTCCAGATGTGGGGATCGGCTTCCTGGCCATGTTCTTCATCCTGGATGAGGTCCAGCCCCTGGCGCATGTCCAGCACGGTCATGGACGGGTTGGCGTTGCGGAAGCGGGGCAGCCAGCTCTGCTCGAAGGGCATGCCGGCGCGGACATAGACGGCGGCCCGCGACAGGCGGGCGATCTGCCGGGGTGAGGGCTGGTAAGTGGCAGGATTGAAGCCCCTGCCCACCATGGCTTCCACCTCCAGGGCGTCCCCCGCCAGGGCCTTCATCACGGCTTTCTGGGGCAGCACACTGACGAACACCAGGGGCTTGCCCAGGGTAGTCGCCGAGGTCAGCAAGAGCAGAAAGAAGGTGAGAAAGCGCATGGTGATTCCCTGTCGAACAAGTATCATATTGTATCACTCCATACCCCAAGCCATTCGCCCAGCTGCATGAATACCAGCCTGTTTCTTTATCCTCTGCCACCCCTGGAGGCGCCGCCGGACATGGCGGCGGCTGTCCAGACCCTGCGCCAGGCGGGATTCCTGGGCAGACGTCTGGATGAAGACCGATATGCGGTCGGGGAAGACTTTTTCAACTTCATGACCTTCGCCGGCTGCTCACCCCATCTGCGGCTGGAGCCTCCCGAAGACGGCGGCTGGCAATTCTGTCACCTTCAGCTTCATGCCGATGAAAGCCCGCGCCTGCGTATGGCGCCGCAGCGGGGACGGCCCCGCTGCCCGGCCTGCCGCAGCAATCTGCCCGGCTGGAAGGAGTCTGTGGTTGAGTGGAAACAGGATGGCAGCCAGATGGTCTGCTGCCCTTCCTGTGGCGTGAATACGGCGGTAGCCGGATTGGACTGGCGTCAGTACGGGCTGGCTTCCCGCTGCAGCCTGGAGATTCACCAGGTGTATCCCGGCGAGGCGCTTCCCCAGGACAGCCTGCTGCGGCGGCTGGCGGAGGCGACGGGCCGGGAGTGGGTTTATGCCTGGGCGGAGAACTGAGCGCCTGCCGGTGGAGCGATAGCGCTTTCAGGAAGCTCCAGCTCCATGGCCACGGGCAGGTGATCGGAGAGGGGATAGTCCAGCACCCGGGACTGCAGGATGTTCAGCCCGCGTGATACCAGGATGTGGTCGATTTTTTTCACCGGCCGCCAGCTGGGGAAGGTGGCTTGGTCGCAGGCGGGCTCGCTCATGTCATGGGTTTCGATGAAGCGCCGGATCTCGGTGGCGTCGCAGCCGGCGTTGAGGTCCCCCATGAGAATGATGTTGGGGCGGTTTCCCAGAAGCTCACTGAGAAAAGCCAGCTGCTTGCTCCGGGCCCGGCGCCCCAGAGCCAGATGGGCGCTGCACAGCAGCAGGGCTTGGTGATGGGTGCCGAAATCGAACAGCATGGCACCCCGTCCCGGTCCCCCCGGTAGCTTGTGATGGCTGACCTTGTGAGGGCGGAAACGGCTCAGGAAACCGTTGCTGTGCTGGGCGATGACGCCGATGTTGCGGTTGACCTGCCGGTACCAGTGGGGAAAGCCGGCGCGGTGGGCCAGGTACTCGGTGATGTCCACGAAGCCACAGCGCAGGCTGCCGGCATCCACTTCCTGCAGGCTGACCATGTCGTACTGGGAAAGCATGGAGGCCATGCGGTTGAGGTTGACCATGCGCTCCCGGTGGGGAAATACATGCTTCCAGCCCTTGGTGACGTATTCCCGGTAGCGGCCCGTGTCCACGCCCACCTGTATGTTGTAGCTGAGCAGTGAAAAACGCCGCGGCAAAATACTGCCACGGGTGCCGACATCCTTGTCCAGGGCAGAACTCACTTCTTGCGATCGTCGATGGTTTTCTGAATGAGGGCGTCAGTGTTTTCCAGGACCTGCGGGGTGTTCTTGATGCGATAACGGCCGTCAACGATCATCATGGGGACGGAGCGGACGCCGTAGCGGCGCATCAGGGCCGCGGCGCGGTTGGCCTTGGTCTGTACGGTGAAGGAATTCAGGGTGGCATGGAACTTGTTCATGTCCACGCCGTTTTCCTCCAGGAATTTATTGATGTCGGCCTGGGTGCGCAGGCGACGTTTCTCTTCGTGAATGGCCTTGAACCAGGCGTCATGAAGGCGTTCCGCCTCGCCCATGACCTCCAGGGCAAAGAAATTCTTGGCATGCAGGTTGGCAGCGCCGCCGAACATGGCGGGCATGTGCTGGAACTTCACGTTTTCCGGCAGTTTCTTCTTCCATTCCTGCAATGCAGGGTCCAGGTTCTTGCAGTGCGGGCAGGTGTACATGAAGAACTCAATGACTTCCACCTCATCCCCGCTGCCGACGGGGGGCGTGGGGGTAATGAGGTCGTAGTTGACGCCTTCCTTGAGATCGGCGGCTGGCAGGTTCAGGGACACCAGACCCAGGGCCAGCAATATAAACAGTTTTTTCATGAATAACACTCCTGAATGGGGGATTGTTCTCGTTTTTCAGCACACATCTAGGACAGCCCGGTATTAGTGAAGTTCACCTGAATGCCGCCTTTGTCGATGGCGATAAGCCACTGAAAAGGAAGGAGGCATGGTGCCGCGTTTTCTGCTTCCGTGGGTGAAAACGTCGGGGGAAGACCTTTTCAACATTTGCTGACGTAAATTTCAGAACGGAATATCGTCCTCAAAATCCCCTGCCGGCGCTTGCTGCTGGGGAGCACTGGCGGACTGGTTGCCGCGTGCTGCGGGCGCTGGCTGGGAGTACTCGGTGCTGCCGCCGCGGCTGTCCAGCATCTGCATCTCGTTGGCCACGATTTCCGTGGTGTAGCGGTCCTGGCCATCCTGTCCCTGCCACTTGCGGGTGCGAAGGCTGCCCTCGATATAGACCTTGGAGCCTTTTTTCAGGTATTCCCCGGCGATTTCCGCCAGGCGGTTGAAAAACACTACCCGGTGCCACTCGGTGCGCTCCTGCTGTTCGCCGGTCTGCTTGTCTTTCCAGGTCTCTGATGTGGCCACGGTGATATTGGTGACTGCGCCGCCGCTTGGCATGTAGCGGGTTTCCGGGTCTTTGCCCAGGTTGCCAATGAGTATGACCTTGTTTACGCCTCTTGATGCCATGTTTCCTCCTTAGCAGGCTGTTGAAAAATACCGTTTTTCGACAGCCTGTGTGTGGTACAAGGATGTGCCACCATTTTTGATGGCTGTAAGCCATTGAAAATGAAGGAAGCGGGAAACCGCGTTTTCCCCTTCCGTGGTTGAAAAAGTCCATGGAGGGAGTTTTTCAACATCCTAATTTAGGTGATTTCGTCCGTGAACTCAGTATTCAGCCAGTTGCAGAGTTTACCGCCCCTCGACGGATGTTGCACCCGTTTTGGTGGGCGCACGCATGGTGATGGCCAGGGTCAGCCATGCCGCAATGAACCCCAGGGCCATGAGGAAAACCGAGGTTTCGCCAAAATGGGTGTGCACCCAGCCCCCCAGCAGGCCGCCCACGAAGGCGCCGCTGAACTGGGACGTGGAATACACCCCCATGGCGGTGCCGCGAATGGGACCGGGCGCCAGCTTGGAGACCAGGGAAGGCAGGGTCGCTTCCAGCAGGTTGAAGCCGGTGAAGAACACCAGCAGCATCAGTCCCAGCCCCCAGACGCTGCCGGAGAACAGCCAGAACCCTGCCAGAGCCAGGCCCAGCAGGCCGATGGCACCGGTGAACACCTGTTTCATCTTTCCTTTCTTTTCCGCCATGATGACAAAGGGAACCATCAGGCCCATGGACAGAATCATCACTGGCAGGTACAGCCAGGTATGTTTTTCCACAGGCAGTCCCGCGTCGCGGAGCACCAGGGGCAGGGCCAGGAACAGGGCGGTGAGCACCAGGTGCAGGGTGAAAATGCCCGCGTCCAGGCGCAGCAGCTGAGTGTCGCGCAATACCTTGCCGAACATGCCGGGCACCGGCTCGGCTTCCGAGTGCACGCTGCTGTGGTTCGGGGTGGGCACCACCAGCACCAGGATGAGGATGCCGGCGATGGCCAGGGCGGCGGTGATCCAGAACAGGCCGGGCACCCCCACCCAGGTGTTGAACAGGGGGCCGGCGACCAGGGCCACGGTGAAGGAGAAGCCGATGGTCACCCCAATGGTCGCCATGGCCTTGGTGCGCTGGCTGTCGCGGGTGAGATCCGCCAGCAGGGCCATGACCGCCGCCGCCACGGCGCCGCTGCCCTGGATGGCCCGCCCGGCGATGATCATGTAGATATCGTCCGCGGTGGCGGCGATGATGCTACCCAGGGTGAACAGCAGCAGGCCCCCCACGATCACCGGCTTGCGCCCGATTCTGTCCGAGAGCAGGCCGAAAGGGATTTGCAGCACCGCCTGAGTCAGACCATAGATGCCTATGGCCATGCCGATGAGCACAGGCGTGGCCGAGGCCAGGTGCTCGGCGTAGAGGGCGAACACGGGCAGGATGAGAAACAGCCCCAGCATGCGTGAGCCGTAGATGCCCGCCAGGCCATAAGTGGCGCGGCGCTCCGTGGCGTTGAAGCCGGCAGAATCCTTGTTCTTCATGGTGTAACGGGTTTGAAGGAAAACGGAATAACGGCGTATAGTACCCTGTTTCGTTCCAGCAAAGAATGACAATGGACAGTATCCGTCTGCGGGGCGCCCGCACCCACAATCTGAAGAACATCGACCTGGAACTGCCCCGGGACAAGCTCATCGTCATCACCGGCCTGTCAGGCTCTGGCAAGTCCTCCCTGGCCTTTGACACCATTTATGCCGAGGGTCAGCGGCGCTACGTGGAATCCCTGTCGGCTTACGCCCGTCAGTTCCTGTCCATGATGGAGAAGCCGGACGTGGACCATATCGAGGGTCTGTCCCCGGCCATTTCAATCGAGCAGAAGACCACCAGCCACAATCCCCGCTCCACCGTGGGCACCATCACCGAAATCTACGATTACCTGCGCCTGCTCTACGCCCGCGCCGGCACGCCTTTGTGTCCCGAGCATCATCTGCCCCTGGAGGCCCAGACCATCGAGCAGATGGTGGATCAGGTAATGGCCCTGCCCGAGGGCAGCAAGCTCATGCTGCTGGCGCCGGTGATCTCCGAGCGCAAGGGCGAATACCAGAAACTGCTGCGGGAGCTGGCTGCCCAGGGCTTCATCCGCGCCCGCATCGACGGGGAGATCTTTGAGCTGGATGACACGCCGGACCTGGACCTGCGCCGCAAGCACAGCATCGAGGCGGTGGTGGACCGCTTCAGGGTCAAGGCGGACGACAGTTTGCGCCTGCGTCTTGCCGAATCATTCGAAACCGCCCTGCGCCTGGCCGACGGCGTGGCCCTGGTGGCCTGGATGGATGAGCCGGAAAAAGACGAGCTGGTGTTCTCCGCCAACTTTGCCTGTCCGGCCTGCGGCTACAGCATCGAGGAGCTGGAACCGCGCCTGTTCTCCTTCAACAACCCCGTGGGCGCCTGTCCGGCCTGTGACGGCCTGGGGGTGAAGCAGAGCTTCGATGAGGGCAAGGTGGTGGCGCATCCCGAGCTGTCCCTGGCGGCGGGGGCGGTGCGGGGCTGGGACAGGCGCAACGCCTACTACTATCAGATGCTTCAGTCCCTGGCGCGGCATTATGATTTCGACCCGGAGACGCCCTGGCGGGAACTGCCGAAAAAAATCCGCGACATCATCCTCCACGGCAGTGGCCGGGAAGCCATTCATTTCGACTATCACAATCACCTGGGCCGCCGGGTGAAAAAGACCCATCCCTTCGAGGGGGTGATACCCAACATGGAGCGGCGCTATCGGGAGACGGACTCCAGCGCCGTGCGCGAGGAGCTGTCCCGCTATCTGTCCAGCCATCCCTGTCCTGCCTGTGGCGGGGCGCGGCTCAACGAGGCAGCGCGCAACGTGTTCGTGGCGGACGTGAACCTGCCCCAGGTGACGGCCATGTCCGTGGCCGACAGCCTGGCCTTCTTCGAGAAGCTCAAGCTGCCGGGCAAGCGGGGAAAGATTGCCGAGAAAATCCTCAAGGAGATCCGCGAGCGCCTGCAGTTCCTGGTGAACGTGGGGCTGGACTACCTGAGCCTGGAGCGCAGCGCCGACACCCTGTCCGGCGGCGAGGCCCAGCGCATCCGCCTGGCCAGCCAGATCGGCGCGGGCCTGGTGGGGGTCATGTATGTGCTGGACGAGCCTTCCATCGGCCTGCACCAGCGGGACAACGCCCGCCTGCTCAAGACCCTGACCTATCTGCGTGACCTGGGCAACACCGTCATCGTGGTTGAGCATGACGAGGAAGCCATACGCACGGCGGATCACGTGGTGGACATCGGTCCCGGCGCGGGAGTGCATGGCGGGGAAGTGGTGGCCCAGGGCACGGCGGAGGAAGTGGCTGCCAATCCCGCTTCCCTCACGGGCAAGTATCTCAGCGGCGAGCGCGCCATCGGCGTGCCCCTGATCCGCACCCCCGTGGACCCCAAGCGACTGCTGGTGCTGGAGGGTGCAAGGGGCAACAACCTAAAGAACGTGCGCCTGGAGATTCCCGTGGGCCTGTTCACCTGCGTCACCGGGGTGTCCGGCTCGGGAAAATCCACCCTCATCAACGACACCCTCTATCCCCTGGCGGCCAACGAGCTGAACCGCGCCAGCCATACAGTGGCGCCCCATGACGCCATTCACGGCCTGGAGCATTTCGACAAGGTGGTGGACATCGACCAGTCCCCCATCGGCCGCACCCCCCGCTCCAACCCGGCCACCTATACCGGCCTGTTCACCCCCATCCGCGAGCTGTTCGCCGGGGTGCCGGAGGCCCGCTCCCGGGGCTACACCCCCGGGCGTTTCAGCTTCAACGTCAAGGGCGGGCGCTGCGAGGCCTGCAAGGGCGATGGCGTCATCAAGGTGGAGATGCACTTCCTGCCCGACATCTACGTGCAGTGCGACACCTGCAAGGGCAAGCGCTACAACCGCGAAACCCTGGAGATCAAGTACAAGGGCAAGAGCATCAACGAAGTGCTGGACATGACCGTGGAAGAGGCCCTGGCCTTCTTCGACGCCGTGCCCGTGGTCAAGCGCAAGCTGCAGACCCTGGTGGACGTGGGCCTGACCTACATCCAGCTGGGCCAGAATGCCACCACCCTCTCCGGCGGTGAGGCCCAGCGGGTGAAACTGTCACGGGAACTGTCCAAGCGGGACACCGGCAGCACCCTGTACATCCTCGACGAGCCCACCACCGGCCTGCATTTTCACGACGTGGAACAGCTCCTCGGTGTGCTGCACCGATTGCGCGATCACGGCAACACGGTGATCGTCATCGAGCACAACCTGGACGTGATAAAAACCGCCGACTGGATCGTGGACCTGGGGCCGGAAGGGGGTGATGGCGGAGGCGAGATTATTGCCCAGGGGACGCCGGAAGACGTCATTACTGTTGCCGGTTCTCATACGGGGGTGTTCTTGAAGCCATTGCTCACGGGCTGATCCGAAACTTCAAGTAGGTCGGACTTCAGTCCGACATTCCCCTCCAGCGATGTTGTCGGGCTGAAGCCCGACCTACGCTCGTAGCCTCAGGGGTCGGAGTCAAATGGGGAGGATGGTGGGAGATTCGATGGCATGGAACCGTCTGATGCCGTTCCCTTTAGTGGCTTGAGTGGAATTTGACTCCGACCCCTGGGGGGCAGGCCAGGCGGTTGGGCGGGGTCGGAGTTAAATGGGAAAGGTGTCGGGCGATTCGATGGCGTGGAACTGTCTGATGCCGTTCCTTGTAGCAGCTTGAGTGGAATTTGACTCCGACCCCTGGAGTCCCTGGAGTCACGCCAATGGCTCGAACAGCACCTGCAGATCCTGGTCGCTGAGCTGGAAGCCTTCTTTCTTGCCGCCCTTGCGGTAAAGCCCGTCGGCCAGGGCCTGTTTCTTTTGCTGCAGGGCGAGGATTTTTTCTTCCACGGTGTTTTCCGTGAGCAGCTTGTACACGAACACGGGCTTGTCCTGGCCGATGCGGTGGGCCCGGTCCATGGCCT
>JALVEW010000033.1 GCA_027030425.1 Sedimenticola sp. | reverse complement strand
ACAACCTGGGGCCGGGCCTGGGCAACGTGGGGGCCAACTACGCGGGCCTGCACGACCCGGCCAAGTGGATACTCTGCTTCGCCATGCTGCTGGGCCGGCTGGAGATCTTCACCCTGCTGGTGCTGCTGACACCGGTGTTCTGGCGGCATTGAGGTGGGTTTGGCTTGGTAATGGTGTGGCGGGGCCAGGCCCTGTTCTTTTGTCTTACAACTAGCCCGAATATTTCACCCGTGAATGTGATGATCGTGCCGGGATCGGCGTTCAGGTACGGATTTGCAGGGGTCGGAGTCAAATTCCACCCAACTGTTACAAGGAACGGGATTACATTGTTCCACGCCATCAGATCTTCCCAACATCCTCCCCATTTGACTCCGACCCCGACCTCCCCAGAGACGGGGTTAATAATGCTGCGATGGTGGTAGTGTTATGCCATGGGCGCTGAGCCAATCCCGGTCCAGCTCCCATTGCACGCGCTTGATTTCCGGGTCTTTGAGCACAATGGCCTTGGCGCGTTTCTGAGTGCTGGCCAGTTTGTCCTGCAGTTCCCTGAACAGGGGGGAGGCCGGGTCGGAGTTGCCCAGGCCGGGAAATATCTTGTCCAGCACCTGGGCCACGGGCACGGCGCTGGAGCGGGGGGTGCTCATCACCGCCACGCCGTTGCTGACCCTAAGCACCCGGAAGGGATAGGGAAAACTGCCTACTTGTGCGTCGGCCTCCAGCCTGTCGTTGAGATGGGCTACCTGGGGTGGGGTGTAAAGGGCAAGGAAAATCAGCACCAGCACCACGGCGCCCAGTACTGCCGCGTAAATTTTCGTGCCCCGGTCCAGTTCTGGCATCAGTCTCGGAAATTCTTGAATTGCAGGGGAAGGCCGTAATCCTTTTCCTTCAGCATGGCGATGACCTTCTGCAGATCGTCACGCTTTTTGCCCGTGACCCGCACCTGGTCGCCCTGGATCTGGGCCTGAACCTTGAGTTTTGCGTTCTTGATCTCCTTGACGATTTTTTTCGCCACGTCGGATTCGATGCCCTGTTGCACCAGCACCTGCTGGCGGGCGGCATTCAGGCTGGTTTGTGGCTCCTTCACGTCCAGGGCCTTCACGTCCACGCCCCGCTTGGCGAGCTTCTCCCGCAGAATGTCCAGCATCTGCTGCAGCTGGAACTCTTGTTCCGCTTCCAGCTTGATTTCATTCTCGTTGTGCTCGAAGCGGGCGTTGACACCCTTGAAGTCGAAGCGGGTGTCGATGACCCGGTTGGCCTGGTCCACGGCGTTGCGGACTTCCTGGAGGTCAACCTCCGAAACGATATCGAATGATGGCATGTCGTCACTCCGGATGAACTGCTGCTGTTGGCCTTAGGCTAACATGCCCGGTGTGCTGGCAAAAGCGAATGATGTTGCGCTAGCCCGAACATTTCACCCGGTCGCTGGGGTGGTTGGGGTCGGAGTCAAGTGGGGAGGATGTTGGGAAGATCCGATGGCGTGGAACAATGTGATCCCGTTCTTTGTAACAGTTGGGTGGAGTTTGACTCCGACCCCGTTGCAAATCCGAACCTGGCCGCCGATCCCGGCACGATCATCGCGTTTCCGGGTGAAATGATCGGGCTAGGGTCAGGCCGCTTTTTCATCGCCTTCCACCAAGGCGCGCAGCTTCTTCCTGGCGCGGAACAGCCGGGTGCCGGCGCCGGCCACTGAGATGCCAAGCTCGGCGGCAATCTCCTTCTGGGAGTAGCCATGGATGATTTGCAGCAGCAGGGGCTCGCGGTAATCCTCGGGCAGCTCGGCAATGGCATTACGCAGAACGAAGGCTTCAGTGGACGTGTCGTAGTCCCGGTGGTTGTCGGCCAGGGCCTCGGTGGGTAGGGCGCTGAACTGGGGCTGGAAACGCTCGAAACGGCGGGCGTTTTCCCTGCGCAGGATGGTTATCAGCCAGCCCTTGGCCGCCTTGGGATTCTGCAGCCTGTCCATGGACTTCCATGCCCGGAGCATGGTTTCCTGGACCAGGTCTTCAGCGACGGCCCGGTCGTGCACCAGCCAGCAGGCATAACGGAACAGGTCGTCCATGTAGCGACCGATGATGGCCTGAAACCGGATTTCACGGGCAGCGGGGCTTTCGCCGACTGCTGGGCCGCCCGTGGCGAAGGTTGTGCTTTCTGTTCTCATGTTCGTGCTTCCTGGTGTTGTCATTGTGAATAACACAAAGCACGACCCGTGCCAGTTGCATGAAAGATATAAAAATCAGCGGGTTATCTTTTGTGCATGCGGGAAAGGCAACGAAATGAACGTAACATTTCGTGCAAGGAGTCCCCAGGGTGTAATGAAACGTTACCTTGAGCCCGCGGATTCAGGATTGCTTGTCGGCAGGCCCCACGCGCAGCCGGTACTTGCGTATCTTTCTGTCCAGGGCGGGGCGGGAGATGCCGAGGATGCGGCAGCTGTTGCTCTTGTGGCCGCCCGTGTGGTCCAGCACTTTCTGAATGTGCCGGGCCTCCACTTCCTCCAGGGTCTGCAGGGGGCTTTCTTCCGGGGGCGGGGGCGGTTCGGCGGCGCCGGTTTCGTGGAAGCGGATCAGGTCGGCGCTTATGCCGCCGTCCCTGGCCTGTACCAGGGCCTGGGTAAGGACGTTTTCCAGTTCCCGCACGTTGCCTGGCCAGGGATGTTGCAGCAGCTTGTCCATGGCCGCGTCGTCCAGGGGAGGGACGGGGCGTTCCATTTTTTGCGCGGCGCGGCCCAGCAGGGCCTGTACCAGCAGGGGAATGTCTTCCCGCCGATTCCGTAGTGGCGGGAGCTGGATGTTGATGACGTCCAGGCGGTAGGCCAGGTCCTCCCGGAACAGACCATCCCGGGCAGCCTGGAACAGGTCCCTGTGGGTGGCGGCGATGATGCGCGCGTTCACGGGAACCGTGTGGTTGCCGCCCACGGGCTCCACGGTCTGTTCCTGAAGGGCGCGCAGCAGCTTGGCTTGCAGGGGTGGGGCCAGTTCGCCGATTTCGTCCAGGAACAGGGTGCCGTCCTCGGCTTGCTGGAAGCGTCCGGCCTTGTCCGCGGTGGCGCCGGTAAAAGCTCCCTTCACATGACCGAAGAGTTCGCTTTCCAACAGGTTGTCCACGATGGCCGCGCAGTTGATGGCCACGAAGCGGCCTTCCCGCCCGCTGTACTGATGAATGAGACGGGCGACGATTTCCTTGCCCGTGCCCGATTCCCCGCTGATTAGCACCGTGGCGCTGCTCTGGGCGGACAGGGCGATCTGCTTGCTCACTTCAAGCATGGTTTCACTGCGGCCGATGAGTTCGCGGATGTTGGGTTCGTCCGGGGCTGCGTCCGTGGTGCTGGCCGGCGTCCAGGCCAGGGCCTTGTCCACGGCTTCCTGCAACACCTTGGTTTTCACGGGCTTGTGGATGAAATCCGTGGCGCCCTGCTGTATGGCCTGTATGGCAAGCTCCAGGTCATGGACGCCAGTCATCATGATGATGCGAATGTCCGGGTACAGTTCCAGGATCCGGGGGATCAGCTCACTGCCCAGGCCGTCGGGCAGCTGCTGATCCAGCAGCACCAGGTCTGGCCTGCGGGTGGACAGTTTCTCCAAGGCCTGGGCGCAGCCGTGGGCCACTTGAACCTTCATGCCCTGGTCTTCGAAATGCAGGGTCAGCATCTGGCTCAGGGAGCTGTCGTCCTCGATGATCAGCAGTTCGTGGGTCATTCGTGCAGTCCGGTTTTCCACCCGCCCATGGCGAGCAGCAGCCATCCTGCAAGAAAAGACAGGCCGCCAAGGGGAGTTATTGCACCCAGGCCGTGAATTCCCGTGAGGGACAGCACATAGAGGCTGCCGCTGAACAGCCCGATCCCGGCGACGAAGCACCATCCCGCCTGGCGCAGATGGGGGCCGGGCGAAATGCGCAGCAGCAGTCCGGTGAACAGCAGGGCCAGGGCGTGCAGGCCCTGGTAGTGAACGGCCTTGTTGAACAGGGTGAACAAGTGGGGAGTGAGGCGGCTCTCCAGGACATGGGCGCCGAATGCGCCCAAGGCCACGGTGAGGAAGCCCGCCAGGGCGCCCAGCAGCAGGAACAGGCGGGCTTGATTCATGAGGGCAGCGCTTCCAGGGCTTCCTGAGCGATTTCCCGCACGTCTTTCTGGGGGTCTTTCAGGAGGGGTTCCAGCCAGGTTCTGGCCTCGGGGCTGCCCGACAGGCCCAGATAGTAGGCGGCATCGCCCCGGATGTTGGCCTTTTCGTGCCGGGTCAACTCTCCCAGCTTGGGCACCAGTTCCTTCAGCGCTTTGCTGCCGGCCAGCTCCTCGAAAATGGCGCTCAGGCCAAAGCTCACGCCCAGGGATTTGTCTTCACGCTGCATCAGATCCAGGAGGGCGGGCATCTGTTCAGGATGCTTTTTCAGATAGTCCACGGCCTGGTCCATCTGCTGCTGCTCCAAAAGTTCCCGGATGTAGTCTCCCGCCTGCCCGCCAGCGGCGGCCTTGTTCACCCAGTCGCGGATCTCGCCGAGGCTGTAGTTGCCGGACAGCTCGTAGCTGCCGATGCGCATCCAGGGCACGGAGCGGGTGCCGGCTTCCTGCGCCGCCTCCGGGTGCACGGCAATGTTGACGACTTCCAGCCGCCCGATATCTCCTTTCTTCACCAGCTCGGTGAGACTGGTGAGAACGGACTGGCAATGAGGGCAGCCTGGGGCGATGAGAAGCAGGGTATCTGGCGGGTTGTTCATGGGAGTTGATTTGGATCAGTTCCAGTTTTTCGTCAAGCAGGGGTATAAGGCCTGATTCTACCCCTAATCAATTGATTTCCAAGGTTCATAAGTATTACAGATAAAGCCTCTTTATGCCTGCCGGATGTAAAACTGTTTGGCCTTTTGCGCCCCGAGAAACTATTTTTACTTCCCCTATATGCCCCCCGGGGAGGCTTCGTACTGTGGCGCCTGCGCCACGATGAAGTGTTTCCAGGGGGTGACTGGCGATTTTTCGGGGCGGGTGAGACCTTGGTTTCAGGCGTTCCGGATTGAAAAGAAGACCGCTTCGGCGGTGAATATTCACTGCAGTGTAAACTAAGGAGAACTATCGATGCCTACATTTGTGCGTACCGATAAGTGCGATGGCTGCAAGGGTCAGGACAAGACCGCTTGCATGTACATCTGCCCACA
>JALVEW010000032.1 GCA_027030425.1 Sedimenticola sp. | reverse complement strand
TGTTGGAGCAGTCCTCCCTCCGGCAGCAGGAAGTACAACGAAAGGACAAAGAGATTGCCCGGTGGCGGGACATGGGCCCCTGGCTGCTGCTGGCGGTACTTCCCATTGCCGCCTTGGCCTTCCGCCGGGGCGTGCTGATGCTTGCTTTTGTCATGATGCTGCCCTGGCCGGATGGCGCCGAGGCGGGCTGGTGGACAGACTTGTGGCAACGTCCCGACCAACAGGGACAGGCCTTGCTGCAGGATAGCGGACAGGCAGAGGAGGCTGCCCAGGTGTTCCGCGACCCGGACTGGAAGGCCAGCGCCTACTATCGGGCGGGAAAATACGAGGATGCCGAACGGCTGTGGAAACAGCAGGACAGTGCCGAGGCCCGTTACAACCTGGGCAATGCCCTGGCCCATGAAGGAAAGCTCGAAGCCGCGCTCCAGGCCTACGAAAAAGCCCTGGAGAAGAATCCGGAGATGGAAGACGCCAGAATCAACCGCGACCTGGTGAAGAAACTGTTGGAGCAGCAAAAGCAGAACCAACAGAACCAACAGAACCAACAGAACCAACAGAACCAACAGAACCAACAGAACCAACAGAACCAACAGAACCAACAGAACCAACAGAACCAACAGAACCAACAGAACCAGCAGAACCAGCAGAACCAGCAGAACCAGCAGAACCAGCAGAACCAGCAGAACCAGCAGAACCAGCAGAACCAGCAGAACCAGCAGAACCAGCAGAATCAGCAGAACCAGCAGAATCAGCAGAATCAGCAGAATCAGCAGAATCAGCAGAATCAGCAGAATCAGCAGAATCAGCAGAATCAGCAGAATCAGCAGAATCAGCAGAATCAGCAGAACGGGACGGCAGGAAAGGAAAAGGACGAGGCGCAGCGCAAGGAGCAGGAACAGGCCCGGGCCCGGGCAGAGGCGGCCCGCAAGGAAGAGGAGCGCAAGGCCGAGGAGGCCAGGAAGGCGGCTGCCCCTCAGCAGGAAGAGGAAAAAAGCCCCCAGAAGAAGGAAGAAGCAGAATCTCCACAGCCCCTGTCACCGAGGGAGGAGCCGCCCATGGATGAACAGGCATTGTCCCGTGAACAATGGCTGAAGCGGATTCCCGACGACCCCGGGGGGCTGCTGCGGCGCAAGTTCAGGTATTACTATCAGAGAAAGCATTATGATGTTCCGAAACAACAACCCTGGTAAGCCCTGGCCGCTGCTTGCCGCCTTTGTCCTGCTCCTGTTGAGCATGGGGGCGCAAGCGGCGCGAATCAGCGTGCAGACGGACCGCAGTCCGGTGGCCATGGATGAAACCTTCCAGCTCATTTTCACCGTGGATGGGGAGCCGGACGGCGAGCCGGACTTTTCCGTCCTGGACAGGGATTTCGAAGTGCTGGGCAGCAGCCAGTCGCGCAACATCAGCATCGTCAACGGCAAGACATCCCGTACGACCCGTTATCTGGTCAGGGTATTGCCGCGACACAGTGGCGAGCTTGTGGTGCCTCCGGTGTCCTTTGGCAAGGATGTCAGTCCCCTGCTGAAGATTCCGGTCAGGGATGCGGGGGCTGCTGCGAAGAATGGCCAAGCCTCGGCTGCGGACAAGGATGTGTTCATGGAAGTCAGTCTGGACAATCCAAAGCCCTGGGTGCAGCAGCAGGTGATTCTCACCGTGCGCATCTTCAGCCGTATCCAGTGGCGTGAGGCCAGTCTGTCGGACCCGCGTTTCCGGGGCGGCGAAGTCCTCATGCAGAAGCTGGGCGAGGACCGCAGTTACCAGAAGCAGCGTGATGGTAGCACCTGGCAAGTCATAGAGCGCCGCTACGCCCTGTTTCCCCAGAAGAGCGGTGAACTGCAAATGGAGCCCCTGCGCCTGAACCTGCGTGTTCCCGATGGCAGGAAGCAGCAGCGCTCGCCCTTTGGCCGCTTCAATGACCCGTTTTTCGATGATTTCTTCGCCAGTCGCAGTTACCGAACCAAGGTAGTGCGCAGTGAAGCACTGAAGCTGGATGTTCAGCCCGTTCCCCCGGCCTTCAGCGGCAGCCACTGGCTGGTGGCCGGGAATGTCCAGCTCAAGGAGAGCTGGTCCGGCGATACGTCCACTCTGAAGACGGGTGAGCCGGTCACCCTGACCCTGAGCATCGTTGCCGATGGCGTCACCCTGGGGCAGCTTCCTGAGCTGGATCTGCCGAACGTCCCGGGCCTGCGCATCTACCCGGATGAGCCTTCCAACCGGGAGCAGGTTACGGCGCAGGGCCTGCGCAGCACCAGCACGCGCAAGTTCGCCATCATCCCCACTCACCCGGGTGACTATGATCTGCCTGCCGTGGAGATTCCATGGTGGAACGGCCGCACAGGCAGGGAAGAACGTGCGAGGCTGCCTTCCCGGCAACTGCGGGTGACGGGTGCCGTGGTGAAGCCGCCGGCGCCGGAGGGGCCGGAGACGACCGCCGGGAAACCTGCTCCCAAGCCCGCCGGCGCGGACAGCGGGATATCACCGTCATCGGTGAAGACAGCCTCCGGAGCGACGGGGCTGGAAGCTGTGAATCGCTGGCTGGTGTTGGGCAATCTGCTGTTGTTCATGCTCTGGCTGGCTACTCTGGTGCTCTGGCTGCGTGCCAGAAAACAGTCCCATGCCCGTCCCCCGGTGGCAGGGGAAGCTGTTTCCAGGCCAAAGATGGATATGGACGCGGCCTGGGCGGAGCTGCATGCCGCCGTCCAGTCCGGGGAGGCGGAGGCGACCCGGCGCGCCTTGTTGACCCTGGCCCAGGGGCTCTGGCCGGACAGGCCGCCACGCAGCCTCGAAGCCCTGGCTGAGCGTGTCGATGCTGCCGTGGCGGAGGAATTGCGGGCATTGAGCCGGCAGCTGTATGCCGGCGATGGGGCGTCCTGGAATGGTCATGTCATCGAGAGCGGCTTGAAAGCCCTGGCGGCCCGCCGGGATAGAGGCGCGCGGGGAGGTGGGGCTTCCGCCCTCAAACCCCTGTATCCTGAACATGTTTAGCCCCCCATGTTTGAACTTCTGCAAAGGGGTCGGAGTCAAATGCCACCCAACGGTTACAAGGAACGGGATCAAACTGTTCCATGCCATCGGATCTACCCAACACCTTTCCCATTTGATTCCGACCCCAACTGCCTAGCCCGAATATTTCACCCGGTCGCTGGAAAAATATTCCAGCTTACTGTATTCATGGAGAATATTTGGAATATTAGCAAAGTACAATATGTTACCGGGCATCGCTGAACGCGCCCTCGCACCGGTTTCGCCGTCCATCTGCGGTATTTGCTCAATCATCAATAGCTCGGGCTATTGATTCAATCGCAAATCCGCACCTGAACGCCGCTCCCGGTGCGATCATCGTGTTCCCGGGTGAAACATTCGGGCTAGTCACCGGGCGAAATATTCGGATTGAGGAGAAATGATATTGAAAATACCTTTTGTCCTGATACTGGTGAGTCTGCTTGCTCCCGCCCTGGCCGGGGAATGGGAACTGGAAAGGAATGAGCAGGGCATCCGGGTCTATACCCGGGAAGTGCCTGATTCCGACATACGCCAGTTTCGTGCGGAGATGACCCTGCCTGCCTCCCTGGATCGGGTGCTGGCGGTGTTCGATGATTTCAAGCGCTACCCGGAATGGAAGTTCAAGGTCAGCATGTCCGGGGTCCTGTCCCAGCCGGATGAAACCTCCTGGTATCACTACCAGGACATCCGCATGCCCTTCCCCCTGGATGACAGGCTGTTTGTCCTGCTTTCCCGGCTGAAAGCAGTCGGTACGCGGGAGGTGGTTATCGATACCCGTGCGGTGCCAGGCTACTGTGTGGGAAATCTGGAGAAAACCTGTGGGCCGATCAATTCATCCGAGGCTCTGGTAGTGAAACAGGCCACGGGCCGCCACCTGCTGAGGCAGCTGGAGGACGGTTCCACCCGGGTCACCTGGATACAACATGCGGAGCCGGGAGGAAGGCTTCCCGACTGGCTGGTGAATGCCATGCTGGTGGATGGCCCCTGGGAAACCTTCAGCAATCTCCGTGAGCAGGTGAACAGGCCCCGCTACCGCCAGGCCCGGCTGCGCCGGGATGCTGCCGGAAATCTGTTGGGCGGGTTTGAAAAGGTCAGCTGGTAAGGTCTTCCGGCCGGTAGCCAAGAGCCTCCAGAGCCTGTTGGTCAGGCTGTAAGCTCCCCGTGGGCGGGATGACCAGAGTGGAGATTTGATCCAGGGCCTGCCCGGGCAGGTCTTTCAGCCTTATCCTGTCGCGCCTCGGATGCTGAATGGGCAGCACCGGCGCCTCGTAGATAATGGCCTGGGTGTCCGGTGCGTACCAGCGGCAGAGTTTGTCCACCAGAATCCGCAGTCTTTCCGGCGTGGTGTCGAAACGCCGGCAGCTCAGATCGCCCACCAGTCCCACCTGCCAAAGAATCAGCATGGCCGTGGGATCGAGCTGGCGTTCGAATACCAGGAACTGGGTTGCCTCCATGGACAGGCAGCCTCTTCCGCCCGGATCCAGGCCCAGGTCGGCGATCAGACAGTCTTCCGCCGAAATGCCGGGCTCCATGCGCGCCGCATAACCTTCGCTGCGCAGCCGGGCGATGGCGGCATGGGGAACCTGGGCGAATACGCCGGGATGCCCGTAAAAGATGGCACAGACATCATGGCCTTCATGCACGGCTTCGACGATGACCGTTTCCATTTCCTCGTAGGTACGCCGTCTGTCCTTGCCGTCATCATAGTAGATGTGCAGGGGGCGAACGTCGGGACGCAGGTTTTCCACCCAGCGGTAGGCGAAGGCGTCCGCCATGCAGAATACCCGGTCGGCGATGCGGATTTCGCTGATGGCCCGTTCGCTGACATGCCGGCCGAGTTGAATGCCCGTGCCCACCACGACCAGTGAGCCTTGCTTCAGGTCAGCCATTTGTAATGCCGTTTTCAACATCTTGTTGTTGGAATCCCGCGGTCTTTCTGGCGGGACTGAAAGCCAGCACCTGGTTTCTGCCATTGCGCTTGGCCTTGTACAGTGCCTCGTCCGCGTCGCGCACCAGGGTGTCCAGGGTGTTGTAGTTTCCATGCGCCTGGGCCAGACCATAGCTCAGGGTGACTTCGATGCTTTTGCCGTAGTCCACCACCGGGCGTATGCTCCGGCGGCAGTCTTCGACCAGTTTCATGGCCTGTGTCAGATC
>JALVEW010000031.1 GCA_027030425.1 Sedimenticola sp. | reverse complement strand
GGGGGCAGCCCGCACCAATTTTCAGGCGTATGCGGTGTCTGCCCCGGGGAGTGCAGCCGCTGCCGCATTGCTCTCCGGGGGCGGCGGTAGATACGGGATAGCGGGCCACGAGACCATCATGCTGCCACAGTTCCAGTTCCTGGCGGGCGAGATGGACGCGCAGGCGCTTCATGCCTCGTCCTTCCATACCGAATAAGGCAGCTTGCTGAGGTTGCTGTTGTAGTAGCGGGCGTCCGTGGAGACTTCCCTGCCCAACCACGGGGGGCGTGGAAAATCCTCATCCAGGGATTCCAGCTCCACCTCGGCCACGATGAGTCCGGCATTTTCTTCCTCGAATTCATCGATCTCCCAGCATTTGCCGCCAAAATGCACGATGTGGCGCTTTTTTCTGACAAGGGGGCGGTGGGCCACGTGTTTCATCAGGTCCCGGGCATCCTCCATGGGAATGGGATATTCGTATTCCAGGCGGTAGATGCCGTCCCTGGTGCTCTTGATGTTGATGTCCGCGCGCTCGCCGCAGATGCGCACCCGCACGGAGGACTGGGCATCGCGGCTGAGATAGCCTTGGCTCATTTCCAATGTTGTTTCTACGTTATTTCGCCAATCATCGGAAATCAAAAGAAATTTTCTTTCTATTTCTACGGCCATTTTCAGCGTTTCTCGAATAGGGCGATGGATTCCACGTGAGCGGTGTGGGGAAACATGTCCATGACTCCGGCGGACACCAGGCGGTAGCCGAGCTTGTGCACCAGCTCACCGGCATCCCGTCCCAGGGTGCCGGGGTAACAGGAAACATAGACGATGCGCGACACACCCATGGCGGGCAGATGTTCAAGGATTTCGAAGGCGCCGCTGCGTGGCGGATCCAGCAGGGCCTTGTCGAAGCTTTCCTTCATCCAGGGCTCGGCCTCCAGGGATTCATAGAGGTTGGCGGTGAAGAAACGGACATTCCGCAAATCATTGAGGCGGGCGTTCTCTCGTGCCCGGGCCACCAGTTCGGCGGCGCCTTCCACGCCGGTCACCTCCCCTGCCCGGGTGGCCAGGGGCAGGGTGAAGTTGCCGATGCCACAAAACAGGTCCAGCACCCTGTCTTCCTTGTCGGGCTCCAGCAGCTCGACGGCCCGGTGAAGCATGCGCCGGTTGATGTCACTGTTCACTTGGGTGAAATCCGTGGGCTGGAAATGCAGGCTCAGGCCAAATTCCGGCAGGGCGTAGTGCAGATCGGCCTCCTTATCCAGGGGCGCCACGGTTTCCGGGCCGCCATCCTGGGTGTAGATGATGAAATCCCGCTCCCGGCCAAAGCGGCGCAGGCGTTCCCGGTCTTCTTCGCTCAGGGGTTCCAGAATGCGGAAGATGAGCACGCAGCGGGCATCGTCCATGGCCACCTCGATCTGGGGTACGCGGTTGGCGATGGACAAGCCGGCAATGAGGGCGGAAAGCGCCTCCAGGGCATGACCGACCTTGGGATGCAGCACTTCGCAGCTGTTCATGTCCGCCACGAAGCTGGAGCTGCGTTCACGAAAACCCACCAGCACCCGCCCTTTCCTGGCCACATTCTTCACGCCCAGACGGGCTTTGCGCCGGTAGCCCCAGGGGCTTTCCCCCACCAGGGGCGGAAGCCAGCTTTCCGGCTCCACCTTGCCGATATGGGTGAAGGCGTCCGCCAGGGTCTGCTGCTTGTAGTGAATCTGCTCTCCGGCGTCCAGGTGCTGCAGGCTGCAACCGCCGCACAGGCTGAAATGGGGGCAGCGTGGGCTTACGCGGGATGTGCTGGCCTCCAGCACATCCACCACCTCGCCCTCGTCATGGGTCTTGCGCCGGCCCGTGTAGCGGAACAGCACCTTTTCCCCCGGCAGGGCGCCGTGGATGAAGGTGGCCTTGCCTTCCACCCGGGCCACTCCACGGCCATCGTGGCTGAGAGCGTCCACCCGGGCTTCTTTTGGCTCCTGTGGCAGGCGTTGACGGCGTCTTCTGCGGCGGCCCATCAGCGCGGCTCCGGATCGAAGATGCCGGTGGACAGGTAACGGTCGCCCCGGTCGCAGATGATGGCAACCAGCACGGCATTTTCCACTTCCCGGGACAGGCGCAGCATGGCGGCCACGGCACCGCCGGAGGAAATGCCGCAGAAGATGCCCTCCTCGGCGGCCAGGCGGCGGGTGGTTTCCTCGGCCTCCTGCTGGGAGACATCCATCTCCCGGTCAACCAGGGATGCGTCGAAGATGCCCGGCAGGTATTCCCTGGGCCAGCGGCGGATGCCGGGAATCTGGGCGCCCTCCTCGGGCTGCACGCCGATGATTTGCACGGCCTCGCTCTGTTTCTTGAGGTAGCGGGCCACGCCCATGATGGTGCCCGTGGTGCCCATGGCGCTGATGAAGTGAGTGATTTCTCCACCCGTGTCCCGCCAGATCTCCGGCCCCGTGCCCCGGTAGTGGGCCAGGGGGTTGTCCGGGTTGTCGAACTGGTTGAGCAGCCGGCCCTCGCCCCGCCCGGCCATGGCCAGCCCCAGATCCCGAGCACCTTCCATGCCCTCTTCCTCGCTGACCAGCACCAACTCGGCGCCATAAGCCGCCATGGCCGCCTTGCGCTCCATGCTCATGTTGTCCGGCATGATGAGCTTGAGCCGGTAGCCCTTGATAGCTGCCGCCATGGCCAGGGCGATGCCCGTGTTGCCGCTGGTGGCTTCGATGAGGGTGTCGCCGGGACGAATCTCTCCCCGCTGTTCCGCCTGCTCGATCATGCACAGGGCCGGCCTGTCTTTTACCGAGCCCGCGGGATTGTTGCCCTCCAGCTTGACCAGCAGGGTGTTGCCGTTGTTTTTCGGCAGACGTTGAAGGCGCACCAGGGGCGTATTGCCCACGGTGGAGGAAATGGTGGGGTAATTCATTGTCATTCCCGGCCCATGAAACAAAACCGTTATTTTACCCTGCATGCGGCCTGGGCAAATATCTTTCTGTCGAAATACCCCATGAGTTGATATAGTTTACAGGCAAGGCAGTATCCCTCTCGCAACAGGAGCCACAGGGATTGGTCGATGCGCAACATACGTCAACAGATTCTGTTCATTTCCCTGCTGCCCGCCATGGTTCTGGTGGCCGTGGTTGCCATCTACCTGTTGTACACCCGGCTTCAGGATCTGGAGACCCAGTTTCATTCCCGTGGCCAGGCTCTGGCCAGCCAGCTGGCAACGGCTTCTCTTAACGGCATCCTCTCCAACAAGCACGATTCGCTGATGCTGCTGGCGGAGGAAACCCGTAATTCCAACCCCGATATCCTGGGGCTGAAGATACTGGACTCTCATGGACTTGTACTCCTGCAGTCCGAAAATGAAAGCCAGCCGTCTCTTTCCTCCTCTGACAATGTGTTTGAAGCGGATATATCAACCGCCAACGATATCCAGGCCATCTACCGCTATTATCCAGACCAGCCGGTGCCCCAGCCGAAAGACGGCAAGCTCAGGCTGGGGAAGATCAAGCTCTGGCTGGATCCAGAACCCATGTACCAGGAAAAGAAACGCATCGTCACCACCACCCTGCTGCTGACCCTGCTGGGCCTGCTGATGACCGCCTTGCTGGCCCTGTTTCTCAGCCGCCGTCTGGCCAGGCCCCTGGAACAGCTGACCGAAGCCGCACGCAGCCTGCGCGGTGGCCAGATGGATGTGAGGGTGCAGGTTAATGACAGTGGAGAAATTGGAGAACTGCAGTCCGCGTTCAATGAGATGGCCAACGAGATTGCCATTGCCAGCGAGCATCTGCATGCCCAGGTGGATCAGGCTACCAGCGAGCTGCAGGAGAGCATGGAAATTCTGGAGATGAAGAACGTGGAACTGGATCTCGCCCGCAAGAAGGCGCTGGAGGCCAGCCGGGTAAAATCCGAGTTCCTGGCCAATATGAGCCATGAGATCCGTACGCCCATGAACGGCATTCTCGGCTTTACCGATCTGCTGCGCAGTACGCCTCTGAACCAAACCCAGTCGGAGTACCTGGATACCATCGAAAGCTCTTCCCACAATCTGCTCACCATCATCAACGACATTCTCGACCTGTCCAAGCTGGAGGCGGGAAAACTGGTTCTGGAAAAGGCGTCCTTCTCCCTGCGTCAATGCATTCATACGGCTATCGCCCTGCTGGCGCCCATGGCCCATGAGAAGAAACTGGAGCTGGTCTCCCTGGTGTACAACGATGTACCAGACCGGTTATTGGGCGATTCGACCCGGGTGGCGCAGATCATCACCAACCTGGTGAACAATGCCATCAAGTTCACGGAAGAAGGTGAGGTGGTGTTGAGGGCCATGGTGGAAGAGGAAGACAACGAACAGGTTACTCTCAGCATCTCGGTTACCGATACGGGGATAGGCATCCCGGAGGATGAACAATCGGAAATCTTCTCGGCCTTTTCCCAGGGCAGGATCTTCAGTGACAGGACCGCTACCGGCACGGGTCTGGGGTTGAGCATATGCAAGCGACTGGTGGCGGAAATGAACGGCGCCATTTCAATGCAGAGCACGCCTGGGAAAGGAAGCCGTTTCGAGTTCAGCATTCAGCTGGAAAAGGATGATGAAGCCGTCTCCTCCATGGAGACCAGCAGCCTGTTTTCCGGAAGCAATATCTGGCTGGTGGAACCCGTGCAGACCAGCCTGGTAGCGTTGCGCAACGTGCTCTCGGATCTGGGTGTCGTCTGCCGCGAGTTTTCCGACTACACCTCCGTGGTGAGCGCCCTGCAGAAAAACGATCAGCCGGAACTGCTCATCGTCGCCATGACAGCGGTCAGTCATGAGGACCCCGGACAGAGGAATCTGTTGTCAACCATCGCCCGGTTTTCCACTGCACCGGTGCTGGTGCTGCTGGGAAGCTCCCGGCAGGAGGATCTCAATGCCGTCGTCGACCTGGGGGCAAGCCGTTGTCTGAGCAAGCCCATCAAGCCTGCGGTGCTCGCCCAGGCCATGAGCGAGATTCTCTATGCCGCCGATGAGCTGTTTACCGGACCTGTCGCCGAGGCGCAGGACGAATCAGCCCCCTCCCTGCTGGAAAACAAAGTCGTGCTCGTGGCCGACGACAACAACGTCAACAGGAAGCTCGTACGCACCCTGTTGGAAAAAGAGGGCGCCCAGGTCGTCTGCGTGGAGAACGGTCAGGAGGCCGTGGATTTCATTGCCAATAACCCGAACCAGGTGGACTTGGCGCTCATCGACATTCACATGCCGAAAATGAACGGTTTTGAAGCGGTCGATAACATACGGAAGCTTCCCGGCGGCCAGTCCATTCCCGTGATTGCAATGACCGCCGATGTCATGAACAAGAACCGGGCGGAGATCAGCCACAGCGCATTCGATGCTGGCGTCACCAAACCCATTGATATACAGGGCCTGTTGCAGCTCATCACCGATCTTCCCGAACAGCGGAAAGCCAATGCCCGGCAAATCACTGGCAGAACCGGCAATATCCTGGCGCAACATCCACGTTCCCTGCCCGCCTACGACGCGGAGAAGGCGCTGCGCATCACCGGGGGCTCAAGAACCATGGCCAACAATCTGCTGAAACAGCTTCTCGAAGTGCTTCCAGAGTCCATGGAGGAGATCAAGGAACTTGCCAAGCAGCAGAACTGGCAGGAACTGTGGCAGACGGTTCACAAGCTGCAGGGCATGACAGCCCTTTGCGCGGTTCCCGCGCTTTCGGCTGCTCTTGGACGGTTACAGATAGCCGTGGAAAATGAGAACTCCCCTGCCACCTTCATGGAACTGGCTGAAGCCACCCTGTGCGTGGAGGCCCTGCTGGAAGCCTGACGTGTGGCTGTTGCGGTGTCAGGTGGCTTCCCGGATCAGTCGCTTCATTTCTCTTACTGCCTCATCCAGCCCGGTGAAGACCGCCCGTGAGATGATGGCATGGCCGATATTGAGTTCACTCAGCCCCGGGATTGCCGCAATGGCGGTGACATTGTGATAGTCCAGCCCGTGCCCGGCGTTTACCTGCAGCCCAAGGGAGAGCCCCTGGGCCGTGGCGTCGATGATGCGTGACAGTTCACGACCGGCTTCGGCGCTGTTTTGTGCATCGGCGTAATGCCCCGTGTGTATCTCGATTACCGGGGCACCGGTTTCGGCAGCGGCATTCAACTGGCGTGGATCGGCATCGATAAACAGGGATACGCGCACACCGGCATCCGCAAGGGCGGCGCAGTAGTCCTTGAGATAAGGCAGGTTGCCGGCAACGTCCAGCCCGCCCTCCGTGGTAAGTTCTTCGCGTCTTTCCGGTACCAGGCAGCAGTCCTGGGGACGTACACGGGTAGCGATCTCCAGCATTTCCGACGTTGCCGCCATTTCCAGGTTCATGCGCGTCTGCAGAATGTCCTTGAGCATGAAGACGTCCCGGTCCTGGATATGGCGCCGGTCTTCACGCAGGTGCAGGGTTATGGCATCCGCCCCTGCCTGCTCGGACACCAGCGCTGCCTGTATGGGATCGGGATAGCGGGTTCCCCTGGCCTGGCGCAGGGTGGCAACATGGTCGATATTCACGCCAAGCAACATTGCCTGGGACATCAGTAAATCTCCTTAACCCGAACATTTCACCCGGGAACGCGATGATCGTGCCGGAATCGGCGTTCAGGTGCGGATTTACGAATGAATCAATAGCCCAAGCTATTGATGACTGAGTAAATACCGCAGATGGACGGCGAGACCGGTGCGAGGGCGCGTTCAACGATGCCCGGTAACAATTTGTACTTTGCTAATATTCCAAAATTCTCCATGAAATACAATAAGCCAAAATATTATTTCAGCGACCGGGTGAAATGTTCAGTTTAGTCAACGAAACAGTTCCCTGCTGCGCAGGGGGCGGTCCCCGAGATAATACCCGATAACACGGCGCATGAGGTGCCGGGCTTCCTTGCGCTGTCTGTCATCCAGGGGCAGATCGGCGGCCAGGGCCAGCAGGGTGTCACCCTGAATCAGGTTCCTGTCATGTTCCCCCGCCCGGCGGATACCCTGCTCGGTTTCATAGACATAGAAGGTCTCGGGGCGTATGTCCACGCCGCTGTGCGCTTCATGCGCCAGGTCCAGCCCATAACCCAGCGCCCGCAGCAGAGCAAGTTCAAACTGGCGCAGGGCGGCTTCCATGTCCGTGCTGGAAGCCAGGCGTTTCATGCAGGTTTCGTAGTCGGCAAACAATTCTGGCAATGGCTCCTGCACATCAACCAGCCGAAGGATGAGTTCATTGACATAGAATCCGCTGAACAGGGCCGGACCTTGTGGAAGCCGGTATTGGCCTTGCGGCTCCGCCTGCCTCAGGTTGGCAATGCGGCCTTTGCCGGACCAGGCCACCAGCAGGGGAATGAAAGGCTGCAACATGGCCCGTCGCGTGCTTTTGGGAGAACCGGCGCCTCGCGCCATTACCGGCAGCCTGCCTGCGGACAGGGTCAGCAGGTCGAGCAGCAGATGGGATTCCCCATACTTGCGCGCATGGAGAACAAAGGCCGGACTGAGCTCTGTGGGCCCCAAGGCAGTCTCAGTCAGAATATCCCAGGCGCGTCAGGCTGGCCTGGTCGGCAGACCAGCTCTTTTTCACCTTCACCCACAGGCGTAGGTAAACCTTTGTCTGGAAGAAGTCCTCCAGTTGCTTGCGCGCCTCGGTGGCGGTTTCTTTCAAAGCCTGTCCGCCCTTGCCCACCAGGATGGCTTTCTGGTTCTGGCGTTCGACCCAGATGATGGCGCCGATACGGTAAATATGGGGCTGGGCGTCGAATTCCTCGATTTCCACCGTCGTGGAATACGGCAGTTCCTTGTGGTAGCGACGGGTGATCTGTTCACGGATCAACTCTGCGGCAAAGAAACGCTCGGGACGGTCGGTAATCTGGTCTTCCGGGTAGAAATTCTCGCCCTCCGGCAGCGCCTGCAGAATGGTCTCCTCCAGGTGATCGCAGTTGTCGCCAGTGCGGGCTGATACGGGCACCACGGTTTCGATACTTGTCTTTTCCGTCAGGGTGGCCAGGAGAGGAAGCAGCTCTTCACGCTGCTTTAGTGTGTCAATTTTGTTTATGACCAGCATGGCGGGAAGCTTGCTGTCACGAACCCGCTGCAGCACCATTTCGTCCTCGTCCGTCCAGTGACCGGCATCGACCAGCATGACCACCAGGTCCACGCCAGCGAGTACGCTGGTGGCGGTTCGGTTGAGATAGCGATTCATGGCCTTGTCACCGCGCTGGTGTATGCCCGGCGTATCGATATAGACGATCTGGCCATCTTCCAGGGTACTGATGCCGAGTATGCTGTGACGGGTGGTCTGGGGCTTGTGCGAGGTGATGGCCAGCTTCTGCCCCAGCAAACGGTTCAGCAGCGTGGATTTGCCTACGTTGGGACGCCCTACCAGGGCGACATGCCCTGCCCGGTGTGTCATGAAAGAGAGTTCCCGATATTCATCAATACTTTCCTGGCTGCTTCCTGTTCGGCCTTGCGGCGGCTGGTTCCTTCTCCCATTTCAGTGATATCCAGGCTGTCCACGGCGCATTGCACAATGAAACGCTGTTCATGGGCGCTGCCTTCCACCGACAGGACTTTGTAGGCCGGTAGGGCCTTGCCCCGGGCCTGCAGTAGTTCCTGCAGCCGCGTCTTGGCATCCTTGGGTTGTTCCTGGGGAGAACAGTTGGCAATCTGCTTCTTGAGTACGCGCCTGACCAGGGCTCTCGCGGGTTCGATTCCGGAATCCATGTACACGGCGGCGATAAGTGCTTCCACGGCGTCAGACAGAATGGAGTCACGGGTCTGTCCACCACTGCGCAGTTCGCCCGTGCCCAGGATGAGATAGTCCCCGAGATCCAGGCTTCTCGCCACTGAAGCCAAGGTTTCCCGTTTCACCAGCTGGGCGCGAGCGCGGCTGAGTTCTCCTTCACTGGCATTGGGATGACGCTGAAAAAGATTCTCGGCAATCTCGAATCCGAGGATGGCATCACCAAGAAACTCCATGCGTTCATTGTTTTTGGAGCCGGCACTGCGATGTGTCAGTGCCTGGACAAGCAGGGATTCGTCCCGAAAATCATATTCCAGTCGCCGCTGCAGGCGTTTCAGATCAGCCACGCCGTTTTCCTGGAACTACTTCCAGTCTACCTCCTTGTGAAACTTCATGACGACCGAGACATTGCCGGCGACAGGCTTGGTGATTTCGTAGTCCAGGATCATACTGGTCTTACCCTTGCTGCGGTCGATCTTGAGGTACTTCTGGTCGAAATCGTAGATGCTGTTGATGTCGATGCGCCGGTTGAAAATCTTGCGCAATTCCTTGGGGGCAGCCTGGCGATATTGGGGATCGTCCTTGATGCTCTCCAGTATTTTGCTCATGGAATGGAACTCCATGTAACTGGGCACCATCCTGACACCCAGCAGCACGAAAAAGAGTACGATGGCGATGAGCAACATCCAGCCCGTGATGCTCACACCTTGCTGACGTTTTTCCAGATACTGCATGCTTGTCTTCTCCCCTGAGCGGTCTATCAGTGAATGCCCTGCCCAATACGTGACCAGTCGAACATGTTCGAACGGTTCGGATCAAAGCTTAACCATATCATAAAGGCCTTTCCGACCAAATTCTGTTCCGGAACGAAGCCCCAGCAGCGGCTGTCGTTGCTGTTGTCCCTGTTGTCACCCATCACAAAATAATGTCCTTCCGGCACTGTTACCTCTCCACGTGCAAGCACTTGGCAGCCAGGGCTGAAATCGGGTACCCGTGGATTGACAAGAATGGAATGTTCCACGCCATCGAGATTTTCCTTCAGCTCCCAGGCGCCCTGCATGCGCTTTCCGGAGCCCACGGCCTCATAGGTGCCGATGCGTTTCTGAGGCATGGCCTTGCCATTCACATAAAGCGTCTTGTTGCGATAGGCAATCCGGTCACCCGGCACCCCGATCAGGCGCTTGATGTAATCGAGCTTTGGGTTCTTCGGATAACGAAACACCACCACGTCACCACGTTTGGGTTCGTCGATTTCCACCAGCTTGGTTTTGGTCACTGGCATGCGCAGCCCATAGGCGAACTTGTTGACCAGGATGAAATCACCCACGAGCAAAGTGGGCATCATGGAGCCCGAAGGAATTCTGAAGGGTTCCACCACAAAGGCGCGCAGCAGGAGTACGAACAGGAATATGGGGAAAAAGGAGCGTGCGTAATCCACCATCAGGGGTTCCGTCTTCGCTTCTTTCCCGGCTGTGTCGCTGGGTTCCTTTTCACTGCCCCCCTTGTGGAACAACAGCCTGTAGCCGCCCCAGATGATGCCGGAAGCGAAGGTGGCAAAAGCCAGGGCTGATTCTATATCGTAGCTGTACAGTAGCCAGATGAAGCCAGCAACCGTGACGGAGAGAACGAGAAGGTCGGTGATGGATGTCTTGCTTTGTTCCTGGCTCATGGATGAAATTGCTCCGGCTCTGTATTCATAACTTATTTGTCCTTGCCTACGTTCAGCACCGCGAGGAAGGCTTCCTGGGGAATCTCCACCCGCCCCACTTGCTTCATGCGTTTCTTGCCTGCCTTCTGTTTCTCCAGCAGCTTGCGCTTGCGGGTAATGTCACCCCCGTAGCACTTGGCCGTCACATTCTTGCGCAGGGCCTTGACCGTGGAACGGGCAATGATCTTGCTGCCCAAGGCAGCCTGTATGGCCACCTCGAACATCTGCCGGGGAATGATTTCCTTCATCTTCTCCGTCAATTCCCTGCCACGGCTTTCCGCGTAGTCGCGATGCACGATGAGGGACAGGGCATCCACCCGCTCACCATTGATGAGAATATCCAGCTTTACCAGGTTGGCGGCCTGGAAACGGTCCAGCTCATACTCGAAAGAGGCATAGCCCCGGCTCACGGACTTGAGGCGGTCGAAGAAGTCCAGGACCACTTCGTTCATGGGCAGGTCATAGACCAGCTGCACCTGGCCGCCCAGATATTGCAGGTTCTTCTGCACGCCACGCTTCTCGATGCACAGGCTAATGACGTTGCCCAGGTAGTCCTGGGGCACCAGGATATGGGCCTCGATGATGGGCTCGCGAATCTCTGCGATCTGACCGGGGTCGGGCAGGTCCGCCGGGTTGTCCACCATGACGATGCTGCCATCGGTTTTTTCCACTTCGTAGATGACCGTTGGCGCCGTGGTGATGAGATCCAGGTCGTATTCGCGCTCCAGACGCTCCTGGATAATCTCCATGTGCAGCATGCCCAGAAAGCCGCAGCGGAAACCGAAACCCAGGGCCTGGGAGGTTTCCGGCTCGAAATGCAGGGCGGCGTCATTGAGACGTAGCTTCTGCAGGGCCTCGCGGAAGTTCTCATAGTCGTCCGAGCTGATGGGATACAGGCCGGCGAATACCCGGGGCTGCATTTCCTTGAAACCCGGCAGGGGCTCGGCAGCCGGGTTGTCCGCCAGGGTGATGGTATCGCCCACGGGGGCGGCGTCGATCTCCTTGATGCCGGCGATGATATAGCCGACTTCCCCGGTGGCCAGTTCAGGCATGTCCTTGCGCTTGGGGGTGAACACGCCAACCTTTTCCGCCTGATACGTGCGGCCGGTTGACATTATCACGAATTTATCCCGGCGCTTGATGCTGCCGTTCATGACCCGAATCAGAGAGATGACCCCCACGTAGGGATCGAACCAGGAGTCGATAATCAGGGCCTGCAATGGGCCCTCGGGATCACCGGAGGGCGGAGGGATGCGTTCCACCAGGCTTTCCAGCAGATCCTCGATGCCCTGCCCCGTTTTGGCGCTGACACGCAGAGCATCCTCGGCCTCGATACCAATGATTTCCTCGATCTCGGTGATGACCCGCTCAGGCTCGGCGGAGGGCAGATCGATCTTGTTGAGCACGGGCACCACTTCCAGGCCCTGTTCTATGGCGGTATAGCAGTTGGCCACGCTCTGGGCTTCCACTCCCTGGGCGGCATCCACCACCAGCAGCGCGCCTTCACAGGCAGCAAGGGAGCGGGAGACCTCGTAGGAGAAATCCACGTGGCCAGGGGTGTCGATGAAGTTCAGCTTGTAAGTCTCGCCGTCCCTGGCCTTGAAATCCAGGGTGACGCTCTGGGCCTTGATGGTGATGCCCCGCTCCCTTTCCAGGTCCATGGAATCGAGTACCTGGGCTTCCATCTCCCTTTCCGTCAGGCCGCCGCAGATCTGGATGAACCGATCCGCAATGGTGGATTTACCGTGATCGATATGGGCGATGATGGAGAAGTTTCGGATATGATCGAGTTTGGACATCAGACCTCAGGCAACAAGTCCCCCGCCGGGGAATCTCCGGAAAAACAGCAACCGCGAATGATACTCCGGATCGGGAAAGTTTTCCCGGTGGATTTCTGTCAACTACAGGATCAGCCAAGCCATCGATGAGGCCAGGGTGCCGTCTCACCACCCCGGCCCAGATACGGATGACGGTGTCCTGCCGTCAGCCGCGTGGCATGCGCAGAGCAAGAAAAACCGGCCCACCCGGCTTCTGCAACAGCAGGGCCACGCTTTTTCCCGCGGGCGCGGCCTCGATGAGCTGCTGGAGCTGCGCGACCGATGTAATCTTCTGGCCATCCATCATCAGGATTACGTCCCCGGCAGCAATTCCCGCCGCCGCGGCGACGCCTTCCGTCACTTGGCGAACAAGCACTCCCTGTCCAGGAGGAATGTTCAGCTCCTTCCGGTCTTCGGCACTCAGCTCGGAAAAAACCAGCCCAAGGCGGTTGCTCTCCAGTGGTTTTTCCTGTTCCTCCCCTTTCGCCCCGATCGCCTCTGCCTCTTCCTCGGCAGGCAGTTCGGCGATACGGATCTTGAGGGGAATCTCCTTGCCGGCGCGCAACACCTTCAGTTCCACCTCGGTATTCACCGGTGTGGCGCCTACCAGGGGAGGTAGTTGGGAAGAATCTCTCAGGGGCTGGCCGTTGAATTCGAGAATCACATCTCCCGTTTGCAAGCCACCGCGGGACGCCGGGGAATCCTCGATGACCTTGGAAACCAGCGCACCCCGGGGATAATTCATGCCGAAGGACTCGGCCAGGTTCCTGTCCACGTCCTGGATGAGAACGCCCAGATAGCCACGGGTGACATGACCGTCCCTGCGAAGCTGTTCGGCCACGTTCATGGCCAGCTCGATGGGAACTGCGAAGGACAGGCCCATGAAACCTCCAGAACGGCTGAATATCTGTGAGTTGATGCCCACGACCTCTCCATCCAGATTGAAAAGCGGCCCCCCGGAGTTACCCGGATTGATGGCCACGTCCGTCTGGATGTATGGAACATAGTTCTCGCTGGGCAGGCTGCGGCCCTTGGCGCTAACGATCCCCGCGGTGACCGTGGCCTCGAAACCAAAGGGAGAGCCTATGGCCAGCACCCATTCCCCGATCTTCAGATTCTTGCTGTTGCCAATCTTCACCACGGGCAGGTCAGTGGCATCGATCTTCAGCAGGGCGATATCGCTGGCCTCGTCCGAGCCGATGATCTTTGCCTCGTAGGCCTTGCGGTTGTTCAGGCGGACGATAACTTCGTCCGCGCCGTCTACCACATGGTGATTGGTAAGCAGATAGCCATCCGCGGATATGATGAAGCCTGATCCCAGCGACTCTGTGTCTTCCGGCGGCAAACTGCCTTGCCCGTCTTCGAAGAAATGCCGAAACAGCTCATTGAAAGGACTGTTTTCCGGCAAGGGCATGTTTTCCGGGGAATGATAGGGATGGGGATTGCGGCTGCTGTGAGACACGGTACTGATATTCACCACAGCCGGCGCATTTTCCTCCACAAGCTTTGTGAAATCCGGCAGGCCGTGGGCCTGAACAGCCGTCGCCAGCAGCATCAGCAGCCCCTGAAGGCAGAGAATCATATACCTGGTTCTTGCGTTCATTCTTTTGTTGTTCCTTTCAAATCCATGAGTGGCACCACCATGCCCTGCGGGGAGAGCACCCGCAAGACGCGCGCCTGAAAAACTGGCTTCCTGGACAGCATATCACTGTAATGCCTGACAGCTGCAAGGAAAACGAAAAAGCCACCAATCCCTCCCAGGGCACTGAACAGCTCGGCGTGCCCGCCATCTGGCGCCGATCCCAGCCAGCTGCCAAAAATGGCGCCGCCGATGAGGCCCAATAGGGGTACCAGGTAAATGAGGAGAGAGGCGATCTGCAGTGCCGATTCATCAAGGCCAATGACTACCTTGTCCCCTTTTTGCGCCCGGATGTCATTGCGCGCGCGAAAGGAACGGGTACGGCTGGGAAACAGGCGTTCCACCAGGGATGTGCCACAACCACTCTTGGCGGCACAACTGCCGCATGCGGATTTCTTTTGGGTCATGACCTCTGCAATATCGCCATCGACGGCGAGAACAACGCCTTCCTCTTCCAGCATGACAACAGTCCTCAGGAGCTACTGGGACGGATACTGTTGGCGAGAAGCTCGAGGGTGCGTGAAGGGACCTCCCCCACGACCGTGAGCTGGTACTGCTTGAACTGGCGGCCCAGGACCTTCATGGAGCCCAGGGTGGTAAAGCCTTCAAAAGCTTTATCACCCTCTTTCATGGGCTCAAGGTAGAGAGAAACCGTGGCCAGCCCGTCCGAGAACACGAAATGATGCAGGTCGGTGGTGGACGAGCGCTGGTGGCTGATCAGGCGAAATCCCTTCGGTATGGCCTCGAACTGCCAGGATGCATCTGTCTGTTGAACTTCCTTCAACGGCTGCTTGTGTGTGATATCGACAGGCTTGGCGCTTTCTTCCAGGCCGGCCAGTCTGATCCCGGGCTCTCCATTCTCCGGTTCGCGGGAGCCGTCTTCTCCCTGAAGAGAAACCAGATCGACGTCCGTGATACGCAGGTCCGTAAACATGATGCGCGACTGCATGACATTCTGGCTGTCGATGACCGTCAGCTCCAGGGGCAAGGCACTCATCTTGTCCAGGACCAGGCGATAGCCATAACGCAGATCATCCTTCGGCAACAGCAGAATGGCGACGCCAGTCCTTCCCGCCACTCTGGTGGTGCCACCCATGTGCAGGTCGTAGTTCTGCTCGAGCTCTCCCAGCTGCAGGGACTTCAAGGGAGTCAGCTTGCCTACAGCCGGCTGCTGGGAAACCTGCAACTTACCATTCTGGTTGGTGATGACAGTGATGGAATGCGCATCCCGGATGACCTCTCTGGGCAGGCCGGTAAGCGAAGAAAGGGATTCCCGTGGGCCTTGCACGCCATTTTCATGGCGAATGTACATGGCTTCCAGGGACTTGCCACATTGATAAACGAAGTGGCCTTCGTAGTTCACGCTCAGAACCGCCTGGTTCATGCGCTCCAGCCACTGCACGGCTTCGTCGCGACTGGTCTGTTCTATGGCGAAAGCGGTGCCGAAAAGGCTTGTCAATACAAGCAGCACGACCCTCATCAGCCTATTTCGGGGGCTGGTCATAACTTACGAAAGAGGTGTAAGGCATGACGCCCTGTACGCCGCCAGGAGCTGCCGCGTACTGGCTGTGCTGCTCCAGGTAACGGTCCAGGCGGCTGCGGGTAGTCTTGTCATTGATGGTTTTCCAGTGGTTTTCCTGCTTGGCAACAACCACTGGTTCGGGCTTCACTTCTCCCACGGGCTGGGCCACGATGCGCCGCCCCATGTCCACCGGCACCCGGGGCTGGCTGCTTCCATTGATGAGCTGGGGCCCCAGCAAGATGCCGACCGCCGCCACAGAAGCCGCCAGGGCGGTTCCCGCAACGGGTTGTACCCAGCGCGGTAGCCGCCTGGAGGTTCGGGAGGGCGCCAGCACCGTGGGCTCGGATTCCAGCCGGGCACTGACACGGCTCACCAGTTCCATGGAGGAAAGGCGAATCTCCTCTCCCCGCAGGCTGTCGCTAATCAATTGATAGCGCACCAGGGTATCCCGCAGCTCGGGATTCCTGCTGATCTGGTGACTCGTTCTGAGCATCTCCGGCTCATCGACTTCATTGTCGATGACCGCAGACAACAGATCTTTATCCAATTCATTTCCGTTTTCAGACATGATGTGCGCTCTCGTTCTAACTCAACAGGGGTCTCAACTTCTTGTCGATGGCATCTCGTGCACGAAAGATACGTGAACGTACGGTGCCGATTGGACAGTCCATTGCCTGGGCAATCTCCTCATAACTCAGTCCTTCCAGTTCCCGCAGACTGATAGCTGTACGCAAATCATCGGGCAGCTCGTTCAGGGCATCCCGAATCGTACGGGCTATTTCGTCCTGCAGCAACAGGTGTTCCGGCGTATCGAACTCCTTGAGCCTGGCGCCGGAATCCAGCTGTTCCGCGGTTCCCGCTTCCACGTCGTCCGCCGGGGGCCTGCGCCCCTTGGCAGCCAGGTGGTTCTTGGCGGTATTGATGGCAATTCGGTACAGCCAAGTATAAAAGGCGCTGTCACCGCGAAACTTGGGCAACGCCCGGTAGGCTTTGATAAAAGCCTCCTGGCTGACGTCGAACACCTCGCTGCTGTCGTGAATATAGCGCGAGATGATATTTGCCACCTTCTGCTGATACTTAAGAACCAGCAAATCAAAAGCCTTTTTGTCGCCTTTTTTTACTTTTTCCACCAACCTCAGGTCGGCTTCGGCGCTCGAGGTCATGGCATACTCCCAGGGCCACGTCCCCATGGCTTTCTTCTCTTATGCCAATGTGACATGCTTATTGTCATAAAGTTCTGTTTCATGAATACTTTATTGCGGCTTCCCCGGGAGCTCGGGAGTGCTTTGAAAGTCAGGCCCTATTATGTCAAAAAAACACGATTACGATGTCCTGATTATCGGCAGCGGGGCTGCCGGCCTCAGCCTGGCGCTGCGCCTGCCGGAAAGCACCCGGATTGCGGTGGTTTCCAAGCGGGAACTGAAGGAAGGCAACACTCTGTATGCCCAGGGAGGCATTTCCGCGGTACTGGATGAGGCGGATTCCGTGGAATCCCATATCCAGGACACCCTGGAAGCTGGTGCCGACCTGTGCGACGAGGAAATCGTCAAGCTGGTGGTGGAACGCGGGCCGCAAAACATTCGCTGGCTGCTGAACCAGGGCGTGGAGTTCACCCAGCAGCCGCCTACCGGGTCTTCCGGCTATCACCTCACCCGGGAAGGCGGGCACAGCCATCGCCGGGTGGTGCATGCCGCGGACGCCACGGGCCGCGTGGTGGAACTCAGCCTGGAGGATCGAGCCCGCCAGCACGCCAATATCGACCTTCTGGAATACCACATCGCCATCGACCTGGTATGCACGCCCAGGGATGACGGCAGCCGGGCCCGGCGCTGCCATGGTGCCTATCTCCTGGACCTGAAGGAAGACAGGGTGAAGACCATAGGCGCCCGCTGCGTGGTTCTTGCCACTGGTGGCTCCAACAAGGTGTACCTGTACACCAGCAATCCAGATGTGGCCACGGGAGACGGCATCGCCATGGGCTGGCGGGCCGGCTGCCGGGTGGCCAACATGGAATTCATCCAGTTTCACCCCACCTGTCTCTACCATCCAGACGCCAAGTCCTTCCTGATTTCCGAGGCGGTGCGGGGCGAAGGCGGCAAACTGGTGCTGCCCGACGGCAGGCGCTTCATGGACGACTATGATGAGCGGGGTGAACTGGCGCCACGGGACATCGTGGCCCGGGCCATCGACAACGAGATGAAGAAGCACGGCCTGGACAACGTGTTCCTGGATATCAGCCACCGGGACGCAGATTTCATCCGCAGCCATTTCCCCACAATTTACAGCCGCTGTCTCGAACTGGGCATGGATATCACCCGGGACCCCATTCCCGTGGTACCCGCCGCCCACTACACCTGCGGTGGAATCTGGACGGACAGCAAGGCGCGCACGGATATCCTGGGGCTCTATGCCGTGGGTGAGACGGCCTACACGGGCCTGCACGGCGCCAACCGTATGGCCAGCAACTCACTGCTGGAATGCCTGGTTTTCAGCGAGCTGGCGGCAAAGGACATTGCTGGTCAGCTTCAACAGCAGGACGAGCCGCTGCCCCCCCTGCCTCCCTGGGACGAGAGCCGGGTCACGGATTCCGACGAGGAAGTAGTGGTGGCCCACAACTGGGACGAACTGCGCCGCTTCATGTGGGACTATGTAGGCATCGTGCGCCGCAACAAGCGCCTGGCCCGGGCCCGGCGGCGCATCAACCTGCTGCAGCACGAGATTCGTGAGTATTACAGCAACTTCCGGGTCACCAATGACCTGCTGGAGCTGCGCAACCTTGCGGACGTGGCCGAACTCATCATTCTTTCGGCGCAACTGCGCCGGGAAAGCCGCGGCCTGCATTTCAACAAGGATTTTCCCTGGCGGGACGACAGCCAGCGCCGGCCCACCATACTGATTCCGGACAGTTACGTTCCCAGGGACAAGTAGATTTGCAGGTCGGACTTCAGTCCGACCTACTTAAGCACATCAGGGGTCGGAGTCAAATAGGCACAATATTTAGCAGATCCGACGACGTGGAATCATCTGATACCGCTCCCTATAACAGCTCGGGTGGAATTTGACTCCGACCCCGGTATTTCAGTCCGACATCATTGCCTCGTTGGGGCACCGTTGTCGGGCTCAAGCTTGGCACCAAACCACATCATGCAATATGCTGTCGCGCGGCAGAAAACAGCCCAAAAAAGTTCTCCCCTGTCTGTCCGATGAGTTCTTCCACATCCATGTTGCGCACTTCAGCCACTTTCTCCGCCACATGACGCACATGGCGAGGCTCGTTGGGCTTGCCGCGATGCGGTACCGGCGCCAGGTAGGGGGAATCGGTTTCGATGAGCAGGCGGTCCAGGGGAACCCGGGCGGCCACCTCCCGCAGCTCGGCGGCATTGTTGAAGGTGACGATGCCTGAGAAGGAAATGAAAAACCCCATGTCCAGGGCGGCCCTGGCCATTTCCCAGTTCTCGGTGAAACAGTGCAGCACGCCGCCAGCGTCCCGGGCGTTTTCCTCGGCCATGATCTTCAGGGTCTCTTCCCGGGCGTCACGGGTGTGGATGATCAGGGGCTTGCCCGAGGCAATGGCAGCGCGGATATGGGTACGAAACCTGTCTTTCTGCCAGGTCAAGTCCCCTTCACTGCGAAAGAAATCCAGGCCTGTTTCCCCGATGGCCACGTTCTTCGGGTGCGCGGCCAGTTCCAGCAGTTCCTCCACCGTGGGTTCGTGGCGGTCGCGGTCGTTGGGGTGGACGCCCACGGAAACGGAAATCTCCGGGTAGGGTTCCACCAGGGCGAGCATGTCCGGATAGCTTTCCAGGTCGATACTCACGCACAGCATATGTCCCACGCCGGCGTTCCGGGTGGCCTGCACGAAAGCGGAGAAATCGCCGCCATGGGGCGACAGGTCCACCCGATCCAGGTGGCAGTGGGAATCGACCAGCACGATGAGGCTTCTCTACATGGTGTCCGTGGGCGTATCCAGCTCCAGCATGCCAGCCAGATGAATCTCGATCTTGTTGCGTGTCACGCCTTCATCATGAGGGCCGAACTGCACGCCGATGCCAGCGGTACGGTTGCCCATGGCGCCCACGGGAGTGATCCAGATGATCTTGCCCGCCACGGGAACGCGCTCCGAATCATCCATGAGGTTGAGCAGGATGAACACATCGTCGCCCAGTTCGTATTTCTTGATGGTGGGAATGAACAGGCCGCCGTTCTCCACGAAAGGCATGTAGGCGCGATAGAGCGTGTCCTTGTCCTTGATGGACAGGTTGATGATTCCCTGCTGAAATCCCGGCATGGCCATGGTCGGTTCACCCCCTGGTGATACGGCTCCATTCCAGCAAGATGCTTTCCAGAGCCAGTTGTGCATTCAGATTGTTCGCGCTCGCACGCCTGGTGTCGTTAAGGCTGTCGAGCAATCGGTACAGTTCTTTCAAGTCTACCCATTCATGCCGGCTTTGCAAGAGCGAGGCGCCTTTCCCCTCTCTCTGAACCAGCTTGCCCCGAATTGCTTCCATGATCCAGGACGAGAGGAATAGCAGAAGCGCATCCAGCTCCTCCTGCTTCAACCAGGCCTCCGCGACAGAAACGGGGCTGGCCTGACCCCTGGCCAGGGACAGAAAATCTTCCCTCAGGGCCTGGCGCTGCTGCAGCGCGCCGTCAGCGGCCAGCTTCCGGGCAAGCAGGGGGGCGCCGGCGGCCAGCTTCAAGGCTTCACGGGCATCCCCGGGGGACAGTCCGGATTCCTGTAGCCAAGCCCAGGCCATGTTCTCTTCCGGAGGCGTAAAGCGCAGCAGCTGACAGCGGCTGCGTATGGTGACCGGCAGCCTATCCGGAGACGAGGTAACCAGCAACATCAGGGTGCCGGGTATGGGCTCTTCCAGGGTTTTGAGCAGGGCGTTGGCGGCACCCTGCCCCATGGCATGCGCGGGTTCGATAATAAATACCCGGTGGCTGCCCTCGCCTACGCTCAGGGTATTGCCGCTCACCAGGTCACGAATGGCATCGATGCGAATCACGCTGCTGTCTTCGTCCGGCGTCACCATGCGCAAATCAGGGTGACTGCCCGCCTGCAGCAGCAGGCATTGGCGGCAGTGCCCGCAGGCATCGCCCTTCTCGTCAGTTTGTTCACAAAGCACGCTTCGGCCCAGCCGCCGGGCGAAGGCCAGCTTGCCCAGCCCTTCCGCGCCTGCCAGCAGCAGGGCGTGAGGAAGACGCTTCTGCCGGCGGCTGCGCTGCAGCCGCTCCCAGGGTTCCTGGTGCCAGGGCAGTATCTTAGTCATGTTGCCATTGTTTCAGGAAGTTTTCGATTGCGGCGCGAACCTGGGCCTGAACCTCCGCCAGGGAGCGGGAAGCATCGATGATCTTTACCCGCTCAGGGTCTCGCCGGGCAATGTCGAGGTAGGCTTGGCGCACACGTTCGAAAAATGCCAGAGCTTCGCTTTCGAAACGGTCAGGGGATGAACGTTTGCCGGCGCGCTCCAACCCCAGTTCCACGGGCAGATCCATGAGCAGGGTGAGATGGGGGCGGATATCACCCTGTACCCAGGCTTCCAGCGTGGCGATACGTTCCATGTCCATCCCCCTGCCACCGCCCTGGTAGGCGTAACTGGCATCGGTGAAACGGTCGCACAGCACCCACTGCCCCTCCCGCAGGGCGGGCAGGATCTTCTGCCGCAGATGCTCGGCCCGGGCAGCGAACATGAGCAGCAGTTCCGTGTCCTCGTGCATACCCGTGTGCTTGTGCCCCAGGAGCAACTGGCGCAGATCCTCCCCCAGGGGGGTACCGCCGGGCTCGCGGGTTTCCAGTACCTCGAGGCCGTTTTCCTTGAGCACTTTCAGCACTTCCGCCATGCAGGTACTCTTGCCCGCGCCTTCGACGCCTTCCAGGGTAATGAATGATCCTCGCATGATGGTCTTATTTTCCGAGCTGATATTTGCGCACTGCGGCATTGTGCTGTTTCAGGGTAGCAGAAAACTGGTGGCTGCCGTCACCTCTGGCCACGAAGTACAGAGCTTTCTCCTTTGCGGGGTGGGCCACGGCCAGAAGCGCGTCCCGTCCCGGCATGCAGATGGGCGTGGGCGGCAGCCCGGGAATTACATAGGTGTTGTAGGGCGTGGCCTTGCGCAGGTCCTTGCGGCGGATGTTGCCTTTGTAGCTGGCGCCCATGCCGTAGATGACCGTGGGATCCGTCTGCAGTTTCATGCCCTTCTGCAAACGGCGGATGAACACCCCGGCGATGCGGTCGCGCTCCCCTGCCTGGCCGGTCTCCTTCTCCACGATGGAAGCGAGGATGAGCATTTCATACGGAGTTTCCAAGGGTAGATTCTCCTCTCTTTCCTTCCAGGCCGCGGCCAGCTGTGCTTCCATGGCATCATAGGCCCGGCGCAGCAGTTCCAGGTCGGAAAAACCCCGGGGAAAGTGATAGGTATCGGGGAAGAAGCGCCCCTCGGGGTGTTCTCCGGCATGCCCCAGACGGGCCATGATTTCTTCATTGGACAGTCCCTTCAGCTGGTGCTCCAGTTGCTTATGAGCATGGATGGCCCGCATCATCTGCTCGAAGGTCCAGCCTTCCACCAAGGTGATGGAATGGCTGATGGTCTTGCCGGCCACCAGCAGATCCAGCAAGGCCACTGGCGTAAGGCCGGAAGGCAGATGATATTCTCCCGCCTTGATCCGGGTGGCCTCATGATGCAGCCGCCCGTACAAGCGTAACAAGCGGGCATCATCCAGTATGCCATCCTTTTCCAGCCGTGCCGCCAGCCCCCTCAGGGACATGCCCTGGGGTATGGTCAGAGTCATGCCCTGGTCGGGAATCTCCAGGGGTTGGGCGAGAAAATCCCTGTACTGGTACCAGACCAATGTCCCCAGGATACCGCCCAGCAGCACCACGGCCAGGGTGGCCTTGAGCAGCAGTTTCAGGGTTATCCGGATCATGGCGCCAAAACGCGCCTCCGCGCGGCCTCCATCACGGGGTGGGTCTCCAGACCAGGTTGCCAATCCTGGCCAATGATGGCGTAAACCCGGCGTATGCCCAGCAGGGAACTGCTGAAATAGAGCGCATCGGCATTCAACAGGTCCTGCAGATACAGCCTTGTCTCCTCCACGGGCATATCCATGTCTTGCCCGGTATCCATGATGAGCTGCCGCACCACCCCCGCCACGCCGCATTCATCCAGCCGGGGTGTCAACAGGCGGTCAGCCTGCTGCAGGAAGATGTTGGCGGCGATTCCTTCCGCCAGCCGGCCTTCTATGTCCAGCATGACACCTTCCCCGGCGTCCGCGGGCAGCTCCCGCCGGGCCATGACCTGCTCCAGGCGGTTGAGATGCTTGAGGCCGGCAAGGGAGGGATTCAGCCCCAGGCGCCGGGACAGGACAGCAACCCGCAGCGGGGTATGGGCAGGACCATCCCAGGAAAACAGGGACAGAATACGCGTGGCGCCCGCATCGGCAGACGCATAGCCGCGCTCGCTGCAGCCGCGTGTCAGAATGATCTTGAGCACGGCCTGCTGCTGGCCGCCAATGAGTTCCCGGGCTTCATTCTTCAGTACGCCCGTATCCGGCATGGGAATGCCCAGGCGGGCGCAACTGGCGGCCAGGCGGGCAACATGGCTGTCCCAGAGACAGGGCTGCCCTTCGACGATCGCCAGGGTTTCGAAAAGGCCGTCACCAAACTGCAATCCCCGGTCCAGGATGGAGGCCTGGTTCCCGGGGATGCCGTTGACGAGAGAAGCAATCAATCCTTGAGCAGTCGGAAAGCCAGGGTGCCGTTGGTGCCGCCGAAGCCGAAGGAATTGGACAGGGCCACTTCCATGGGCATTTCCCGGGCGGTATGGGGCACATAATCCAGGTCACACTCGGGATCCGGATTGTCCAGGTTGATGGTGGGGGGCGCCACCTGGTCACGCAGGGCGAGGATGGTGAACACGGCTTCCGCGCCACCGGCAGCGCCGAGCATATGACCGGTCATGGACTTGGTGGAACTCACGCAGAGCTTGTAGGCATGGTCGCCAAAGGCTTTTTTCATGGCCATGGTTTCCGCCACGTCACCGGCGGGCGTGGACGTGCCATGGGCATTCACATAGTCCACTTCCTCGGGGTTGATGCCGCCGTCTTCCATGGCCAGGCGCATGCATTCGGCAGCCCCTTCACCACCGGGAGAGGGCGACGTCATGTGGTAGGCGTCGGAGTTCATGCCAGCACCCACCAGCTCACAATAGATGTTGGCGCCCCGGGCGCGAGCGTGTTCCAGTTCCTCGATGACCACCACGCCGGCGCCATCGGAAAGGACGAAGCCGTCCCTATCCTTGTCCCAGGGACGGCTGGCCGCCTGGGGATCATCGTTGCGCGTGGACAGGGCCCGAGCCGCGGCGAAACCGCCCAGTCCCGTGGGAGATGTGGCCATTTCCGCGCCACCGGCAATGATGACGTCGCTGGTGCCATACTGAATCATGCGCATACCGTCGGCAATGCAGTGCGCGCCGGTGCTGCAGGCGGACACAATGGAAATATTGGGTCCTTTGAAACCGTTGATGATGGAGATATGTCCTGCCACCATGTTGACGATATTCGCCGGCACGAAAAAGGGCGAGATCTTTCTTGGACCACCTTTCAGGTAGGCTGCATAGCCCTGCTCGATGCCGGTGATGCCGCCGATACCGGAACCCACCACCACGCCGATACGGTTGGCGTTTTCCTCGGTCACCTCGATGCCCGCGTCCTTGATGGCCTGATCCGCCGCGGCGATGCCGTAGTGGATGAACTTGTCCATCTTGCGGGCTTCCTTTTTCGGAATGTATTGCTCGATGTCGAAGTCATAGATAGGTCCGCCGAAACGAACGCTGAACGGCTCTATATCCAGATGCGTAATGGGCTTGATACCGCTCTTGCCGGCGAGGATGTTCTCCCAGCTGCTGACGACATCGAGACCGACGGGCGAGACCATGCCCAGCCCTGTGACTACTACCCTTCTTTTGGACATCAAGGAAACCTCTGTGTGTACATTAATCAAAAGCCGCGATTCCCGGAACGCCATGCGCTTTCGCACACGGCGTCTGAGCGGAAATCCGCGGCTTGATCAGCCAGCGATGAATCAGCCGTTGGCTTTGTTGATGTAATCCACTGCCTGCTGCAGAGTAGTGATGTTTTCTGCTTCCTCATCAGGAATTTCACACTCGAACTCTTCTTCCAGAGCCATCACCAGTTCAACTGCGTCAAGGGAGTCAGCGCCCAGGTCGTCGATGAAGGAAGCGTTGGGAGTCACTTCATCCTCGCTCACACCAAGCTGTTCAGCGACAATCTTTTTGACACGTTCTTCAATGCTGCTCATTTTCGTATTTTTCCTCCAGTAGAGCGCGATCCAGGCGCCGCGCATTAACGTCGTATTGTATGCGGAATTCGTCTGCCAGCCAAATCCGCCATTCAGTCAATTTCCGATCAATTCCCGGAAGCAGAATCGCAAGGAATTCTACAAGTTAATCAAAGGGTTGTCATTAAATTTCCAGGTCTTGAACAAGGCCGGGATACTGTCTGCTCAGAAAACCTTGGAGGCATGGATGCCGACGTGGAGCCTACAAGGATGTATTTACGGCGTTTTTCCGAGCAGGCAGTATCCCCGCTAAAACCCGGGAATCCCGAAGCCCAGCATCAGGCCATGTACATGCCACCGTTCACATGCAGGGTGGTGCCGGTCACATAGGCGGCATCATCCGAAGCCAGGAAGGCCACGGCGGCAGCCACCTCCTCGGCGGAGCCCAGGCGTCCCAGGGGAATGGCACCCAGCAGCGCCTCCCGCTGGGCCTCGGGCAGTTCACGGGTCATATCCGTATCGATGAAGCCGGGCGCCACGGCGTTCACCGTAATACCCCGGGAACCGACTTCCTGAGCCAGGGATTTGGTGAAGCCCAGCATGCCCGCCTTGGCGGCAGAGTAATTGGTCTGGCCAGCGTTGCCACTGCTGCCCACCACCGAGGCGATATTGATGATGCGTCCGCTCTTGGCCTTCATCATGCCGCGGATACAGGCCTTGCATACACGATAGAGCGAACTGAGATTGGTGTTGATGACCGCATCCCATTCCTCGGGCTTCATGCGCATGAGCAGGTTGTCCCGGGTGATGCCGGCATTGTTCACCAGCACGGTGGCGGCACCGTATTTGTCGGTAATGGCGCTGACTACCTCGTTTACGGATTCGGCATCAGATACATCCAGCTTCATGCCCTCGCCTTCGATGCCTGCTTCCTTGAAATACGCGCTGATGGCTTCCGCACCACCCTCGGAAGTGGCGGTGCCGATGACGGTCATGCCATCCGCTCCCAGGCGGGTGGCAATGGCGCGGCCGATACCACGGCTGGCGCCGGTTACCAGGGCGATGGTCTTGTCAGGCATTACAGGCCTCCAGTGCTTTGTCCAGGGATGCCGGATCCAGTACCGGCAGGAATGTCAGGGTCTTGTCGATGCGCTTGCCCAGGCCCGTGAGCACCTTGCCGGGACCAGGCTCCAGAAACAGCCCGGCGCCCCGCGCCTTCATGGTCTGGATGGTCTCCACCCAGCGCACGGGTTGATAGAGCTGCTTCACCAGCTTGTCCCGAATGGCATTGGCATCCGCGGCCTCGGCCACGTCCACGTTGTGCAATACGGGGATTTCGGGGAGGCGCACCTCGATGTCCGCGAGCATGGCCGCCAGCTCGTCGGCGGCAGGCTTCATCAGGGCGCAATGGGAAGGCACGCTCACCGGCAGCAGCAGCGCCCGCTTGGCGCCGGCATCCTTGGCCAGGCCGATGGCTCTTTCAATGGCTGTCTTGTCACCGGCGATGACCACCTGGCCGGGAGAGTTGAAGTTCACCGCTTCCGCCACTTCTCCCTGGGCTGCCCGGGCGCACAGTTCCCTAACGGCGTCGTCATCCAGTCCCAGGATGGCGGCCATGGCCCCCTTCCCTGCCGGCACGGCCTGCTGCATGAACTGTCCGCGGGCCGCCACCAGCTTGAGGGCATCAGCAAAGCCCAGGGCGCCAGCCGCGGCCAGAGCGCTGTATTCCCCCAGGCTGTGACCGGCCATGATATCACCAGCCGGGCCGCCCTGGTTCCGCCACAGGCGGTACACGGCAATGCCGGCGGCAAGCATGGCGGGCTGGGTGTTTTCTGTCTGGTTCAGCGCCTCGGCCGGGCCTTCGCTGGCCAGACTCCACAAATCCCTGCCCAGGGCGTCGGCGCCTTCTTCGAAGGTTTCGCGGACAAGGGGATACTGCTCGGCCAAGGAACCCAGCATGCCCACGCTCTGAGAGCCCTGACCGGGAAAGATGATGCCTGTGTGTTTGCTCATTGAGATACGGAAAATCAGTACTTGAGAAGAATGGAGCCCCAGGTGAACCCGCCGCCAAAAGCTTCCAGCAGCAGGGTTTCATCCCGCTTGATACGGCCGTCGCGCACGGCGGTGTCCAGGGCCAGGGGGACGGAAGCGGCAGAGGTGTTGCCATGTTCGTCCACGGTGACCACCACGTTGTCCATGTCCATGGACAACTTGCGCGCCGTGGCCTTGATGATTCGGATATTGGCCTGATGAGGCACAAGCCAGTCGATATCAGCCTTTTTCATATCGTTGGCCGCCAGGGTCTCGTCCACGATGCGCCCCAGGGTGTTGACGGCCATCTTGAATACTTCGTTGCCCTTCATCTGGATAAAATGAGGATCTCCGGATGAGGGAATGTCCATATCGAAACCACCAGAGATACCACCCGGCACATGCAACAGTTCCTCATAGGCGCCATCCGCGTGCAGGTGGGTGGACAGAATGCCCGGTTCCTCGGAAGCCTCCAGCACCATGGCGCCAGCGCCATCACCGAAGAGAATACAGGTGCCCCGGTCCGTCCAGTCCACGATGCGCGACAGGGTCTCCGCGCCGACGACCAGCACGGTACGGGCCGCGCCAGTCTTGATGAACTTGTCCGCCACGCCCATGGCATAGACGAACCCCGTGCACACGGCCTGTATGTCGAAAGCCGCGCAGCCGTGATTGCCCAAGCGCTGCTGCAGCAGGCAGGCGGTGCTGGGAAAGATCTTGTCCGGCGTGGTGGTGGCCACGACGATGAGATCCAGGTCTTCCGGGGTTCGGCCAGCCGCTTCCAGGGCTTGGCGCGCCGCCTGCTCCGCCAGATCACAGGTCGTCTGGTCATCTGCGGCAATATGGCGCTTTCTGATGCCCGTGCGTTCCTGAATCCACTGGTCGGAGGTCTCCACCATCTTTTCCAGATCCTGGTTGCTGAGCACTTTCTCCGGCAGATAGCTGCCCGTGCCTGCGATTCTCGAATAGATGCTCATGCCGGCTTCCTCAGGGTTTCCAGGTGGCGGGTGACGCCTTCTTCGATACGCGCGGCAATATCCGCCCGTACCGTCTTGGCGGCGATGTCTATGGCGTGGGCATAACCCAGGGCATCAGTGCCGCCATGGCTCTTGACCACCACGCCACGCAGGCCAAGCAGGCTGGCGCCGTTATAGCGGCGCGGGTCGATGCGCCGGCTCAGGCCCCTGAGCACAGGCAGGGCAAACAGGGCGGAGAGCCTGGTAAGGATGTTTCTGCTGAACCCTTCCTTGAGATTGCCGCGAATCATCTTGGCCACGCCTTCGCTGGTCTTCAGGGCGACATTGCCAATGAAGCCGTCCGTGACCACGATATCCACGTCCTGGTTGAGATAGATATCGTCGCCTTCCACATAACCGATGTAGTTCAGCGAAGCATGGCGCAGCAGTTCATGGGCGCCCTTCACCTGCTCGTTGCCCTTGATCTCTTCCTGGCCGATGTTCAGCAGGCCCACCTGGGGGCTGGTGATGTCATCCACCACGCTTACCAATTCCGAACCCATGACGGCGAACTGGAACAGGTGCTCGGCCGTGCAATCCACGTTGGCCCCCAGATCCAGCATCCAGGTGCGGCCGTTCACCGCGGGCAAAGCGGTAATGATGGCGGGCCTATCCACGTTGGGCAGCATCTTCAGCACGAAACGGGCGGTGGCCATGAGCGCGCCGGTATTGCCCGCACTCACGCAGGCGTCGGCCTCGCCGGATTTGACCAGATCCAGGGCCACGCGCATGGAGGAATCCTTCTTCTTGCGCAGGGCCTGGGAAGGCAGTTCATCCATGCCAACTTCCTGGGAAGCAGGATGTATGCTCAGGCCCTCGGGCAAGCCATCAGGCAACTGCTCGCGAATAGCCTCTTCCCGACCAACCAGGATCAATGCCTGATCTGGATGTTCCCTGACATAGTTCAGGGCAGCCGGCACCACGACGGATACGCCGTGATCGCCGCCCATGGCATCCAGGGCTATGGTGATTTTCTTCGTCACAAAAGAAACTCCGGAAGTTCTCAGCAAACGACCGGAGTCTGTTTCCTACCGACTGGGTGCATCTTCAGTCGTTGACTACCTTGCGACCGCGATAGAAACCATCCGGGCTTACATGGTGACGCAGATGGGTCTCACCGGAAGTGGGATCGATGGACAGGGTCTCGGGCTTGAGGGCGTCGTGTGAACGGCGCATGCCTCGCCTGGACGGGGTTTTACGGCTTTTCTGTACGGCCATGGGGCTATCTCCTGCAATTTCTCAATTGTGGTTTCCGCCTTCCTTGAGCTTGGCAAGGATGGCGAAAGGGTTGTCTTCCTGGTTGTCTGCCGGCTTCACGCTGCCCTGCTTCCCATGATGCGCGCAGTCATTATGGGCATGCCTGGGTGAAGCGGGAATCGCCAGCAGCAACTCGTCTTCAACTAGCGCAGCAATATCCAGGTACTCCTCCGGCCCCAGCATGAGCGGATCAAGCTCACTGGGCAGCTGCTCCGCTTCCATGGGGCCGCTCACCAGCGCCATGGGCGTTTCCGCATCCACTTCCAGCGTCATGTTGTCCAGACAGCGCTGGCATTCGAGCACCAGCCTGGCCTGCACCGTCAGGTTCACTGTGGAACGGCGATCCCGATCCTTGCCAAAACGCATGGTAAACGCGGCTTCATCATCGGCATCCTGCAACAAGACGGCAAGACGCGGCAATGCATGCAGCGGCATCCGACCAGAAAGGGTTTCCCCCTGCTCGGCAAGACGCCACGGATCGACGCGATCAGGAATACGCTGCGACATAAGCGGCGTATGATATTGAAAAGTACCTGTCAGGTCAAAGGATTTTCCCTTAACCTGCCTGTTACTTACGCGGCCTTTCCGGTCATCTCGTCCAGCAGATCTTCATCTTTGTGCTTGTGGCAGCCGGCATCAGAATTACGGCCCCGCTCCACCAAGTCGGCAAGGGTGATTTCCTCAAGAAAATCATATATTTGCCTACTCAAGTCATCCCACAGGCTGTGAGTCAGGCAGCGTTGGCCGCCCCGGCAGTCCTGTTTGCCTTGGCAACGAGTGAACTCAACCCACTCGTCAACAGCGCAGATGATGTTGGCAATGGATATCTCGTCCGCCTCGCGACCGAGGAAATACCCACCACCGGGACCACGCACGCCGCGAACCAGTTTCTTGGCACGAAGCGCGGCGAACAGCTGCTCGAGGTAAGACAGGGAAATACCCTGATTCTCGGAGATGTCGGCAAGGGTGACAGGGCCATCCTGACCGTTCAAGGCCAGATCCAGCATGGCGGTGACCGCGTAGCGGCCTTTGGTTGAAAGTCTCATGTTCTCAATTCCTCTTCAGAATGTTTGTTACCAACAAGGTTTCGGATTGGCCCCTCAGGGGCCGAATCAGCACCTCTTTTTGTAGGTGATTATAACTTAGTAAATTACTAGGGAATTGAGAATAGCATTAACCATGCTTTTTAGTCAAGAATTCTTCGACAGATTCGAAACAGTGCCCCTGGCCGACGCAGAAGGCCAGCCATTTGGAAAGAAACACATTGACCTTCCACTTGTTGAAGAGACTGGGATGTTGATAGCTGGATTCGACCGGCAGCACATGTTGCTTGAGTCTGACCACTTCTATCTGGCGGGCGTCATGGTAAACGCGAAGGACAGCATCCGGGTCTGCCTGTTGCCCTTCCCTGTGTGAGAAAAAATAGGTGATATGCACCATGGTGGTGTATGGCGTCTGCTCCAGAACTTCAAGGTAGAGATCCATGTGTCCCGGACGGCGGGAAGCAAACTGCCCTTCCAACATCCTCAGATCGGGAGCCAGCTGGAGGAGGATGGCGTAGTTCTCCTCGCACAAGTCAAGCAGGCCACCCACCGTGGGTGAGCGGTCCAGCAGCTTTTCGACTTGTGAGATCCAGGGATATTGCATACATATAACCGAAGGGGTCGCATAACCGAAGGGGTCGGAGTCAAATTCCACCTTGCCCGCTAAAGGGTACGGAATCTGCCTGTTCCAGGCTATCCCATTTTCCCGGCTTCTTCCCATTTGACTCCGACCCCGGGCAATTCGCCCGCGGCATACGACCGCCATGGATGGCGGAAGTGCAGATCACGCAGGGAGCAGTTATCTGCCCGTACATCCTGTACATCGCCGCTCCTGCGCATGACCTCCATGGATGGAGGAAATGCTGGAACCGTCAGGAACGGTTCCAGTGCCCTGCGCCCGCGGCATACCGTACATCCTGTACATCGCCGCTCCTGCGCATCCCTGCGCCCGCGGCATACCGTACATCCTGTACATAAAAAAGCCGGAAGCGGGTGCCTCCGGCTTTGCGATAGACGAGGTGACAGGCCGATCAGGCGTCGGCGTTGCCTTCCTGGGCTTCTGCAATCTGCCTGCGCACGTCGTCCATGTCCAGGCTTGCCGCCTGCTCCACCAGTTGGCGGAAGGAAGTCTCGGGCAACGCGCCGGCTTCGCTGTAGATGATGATCTGGTCACGGAAGATCATCAGCGTGGGAATGGAGCGAATCTGGAAATGCGCGGCGATTTCCTGCTCGTCCTCTGTGTTGATCTTGGCGAAGACAACGTCATCGAAATCCTCGGAGACCTTTTCATAAGTAGGCGCGAAGCTCTTGCAGGGACCGCACCAGGGCGCCCAGAAATCAATGATCACAAACGCATTGTTGTTGATGGTATCTTCAAAATTTTCTTTGTTCAGTTCGACTACAGCCACGCAAGGCCTCCGTTCTTGTTTCGATGTTTACAGGCCTGATTCATCAGGTTCAGGCGCCGCAGTATAGCAAAAACCGGGGCCATGCCCCGGTTCCATTGAAAATGCGATGGAAAAATCAGCCATCCAGTCCGCTGAAAATGGCGTCACGGATCTCTTCCACCGTGCCCACGCCATTGACTTTCACATACTTGAGGGTGCCTGCTTCCGCCTCTTTCGAATAAAAATCGATGAGAGGCTCGGTCTGGTCATGATAGACGCGCAAGCGCTCTTTCACGGTTTCTTCCTTGTCGTCGTCACGCTGGATGAGATCCTCGCCAGTCACGTCATCCTTGCCTTCCACCTTGGGGGGATTGAAGATGACATGGTAGGTGCGGCCTGAGGGCAGGTGCACGCGGCGACCGGACATGCGCTTGATGATTTCCTCGTCGGGCACGTCGATTTCCACCACGGCGTCGATTTCGATGCCGGCTTCCTTCATGGCCTCTGCCTGGGGAATGGTGCGCGGAAAACCGTCGAACAGGTAGCCGTTCTTGCAGTCGTCTTCCTTGATGCGCTCCTTGACCATGCCCATAATGATGTCATCGGAGACCAGGCCGCCCTCGTCCATGATTTTCTTCGCCGCCTTGCCCAGCTCGGTGCCCGCCTTGACGTGGGCCCGCAGCATATCTCCCGTGGAGATCTGGGGAATATTGTATTTTTCCTTGATGTAGTTGGCCTGTGTGCCCTTGCCTGCACCAGGCCCGCCCAGCAGTATGATTCGCATTGAGATTCAGCCCCCTTGATTGATGTTGGTGCCCCGAGTGTGCCACAGTGCAGTGACCCTGAGTATTCGAGCCTGCAAATAGCGGGATTTACCCGGCTTATGGCAAAACGCGGGGCTTACGCAGCTATTGCGTTTTTGTTATTTCTTTAACATCAAAGCCTTGCGTTGCTTTCTTCCAGTTGAGTATTACGCGATATTCTTTGCCGTTGTGGCTCATGCCATCAATGCGTATTTCGCGGCTTCCGGCAATGCTCACGGCAGCGTTGTCCAGAGAAATGAGACTGTCGTCCCCCACCCAGGCATCATCGAAACGCTGGACATCGAAGGTGACGGTCTTCTCCAGGGTATTCCCCTGATTGTCTCGGGCGACCAACCGGTACTCATGCTGTCCCGCGGAGAGGATGCCGAAGTTGGTGGTGAAGGAAAACCCGGAGTTCTCGGATCCCGGGTAATCGGGGTATTTGTTGCCCACATCCACCCGTTTACCATTGTGATCCAGGGTGTCGAACAATATCCCATCACGGTACAGGGTAAGCGACACCAGGGGATTCATTGAAACCACCCAGCCCCGGAAGTTGCTGATGCCCGCCTTCACATCGCCATTGAAGGGCTCCTCGATGGACATGCGTATGGGGGGATCCGTTGGCCCTCCGCTTCCGCCATACAGGGATTGCGCGCCGGCAATATCATCGGCCTGCAGGGTATAAGTATCTCCCACGGTTGGCTGCATGATGGCAGGGTTGCTCTCCTCGTGCCCCAGGCCCAGAACATGGCCCAGTTCATGCAAAGCCACGCGCTTGAAATCGAATTGGCTACGTGCCGCCCCGCCATAGATATCCCAGGATTCCGCGTCATTGAAAAAGATGTCGGCTTCCACCTTTTCCTCGGGCTTGCTGGTGTAGACATAACTCACGGTCACCGCCAGGGTCTTGCTGCCGTAATCGTCTTCCGTGCCGTCCACCTGGTTGCATACCTTGGGATGAAAGTTGGCGCCGTTACGGAAACCGTCCTGGGGATAGCTGCCTACGCCGGCACAGGGATGGGAAGGGTCCGTGGTATCCACGGTAAAGACGAAATTCGACTGGGCATTCCATTTTTCCGCGGACTCGCGAAAGGCGTCATTCCATGAAATGCCGCTGGGGCTGGTTGCCGCGCCCTTGAGATTGATATCGATGTGGAAAGTGGTCTTGCCTTCCGGCCAGCTGGAACCGTCCAGCACATAGGCCCCGGCGTTGAAACTGCCGCCCAGCCCCAGAACCAGCGCGGCAATGATATTCCTGGTATTCATTCTGCCATCTCCCTGATCAGCGACTTGAAATCCGCGGGATCGATCAGATCCCTGCTCAACTTGTCGGTGGTAATCACGCCATGTGCCACGCCCCGGCTGATTTCCGCGAAACGGGATTTGCGGGCTGACAAATCGATGTCTTTCACCGGCTGGCCATCCAGTGTGGTGATCATCTGGCGCTTCAGGGTTCTGTCGTACTTCACCAGGAAGTGGCCCTGGGCCCAGCCCACCAAGGGATTGACCAGGCGGCGCCCCGTGTCCTCGACGAAATAGATGCCATGTTCACCCATGGCGGGAATCTGCATGTCGGAAACCTTCACCGTCAAGTCGCCACGGGTGCCGCCCAGGAAAGACAGCTCGATGACGGGTTCGCTGTAGCTTCCCTTGATGACATCCAGAACCTCGAAACGAACCCAGGTGTGAATGGCCCGCGATCCCGGCGCCTGCTCGACGCGGGTGCCGACCACCCGCCCCTCGAAGATCAGCTGGGCATCCCCGGTGATCTCCGCCATGTCCACCTGCTTTACGGAAGAAGCCAGGAGCAGCCCCGGCAGAAGGATAAGGGCCAGAAACGGCCACAGTATTCTGGTAGGTTTGCGCATGATACTGAACTCGCCTTTGCTGTTGATTCCGTCCGGCTCCCTGCCGGACCTTCCGCCTGAAACCCAGGCCCAGGTTGTTCACCTGGACCTGAGGATAGCAGGAAGCAGTGTCCCATTTTGTGTACTGCTTCCTGCATTTCCCGGCAAAGGGTCAGGCTTTTTCTTGAGACATATCCAGCATCAAACGGTTCAATCGGTGCACGAACCCGGCCGGATCCTCCAGCTGGCCACCTTCCGCCAGCAGGCTTTGATCATAGAGCAGGCGGGCCAGTTCCGCAAAGCGCTCGTCTCCGGATTCCTGCTCCAGCCTTTGCACCAGGGGATGCTCCAGGTTCAGCTCCATGATGGGCGTGGGCATGGGCGCATCCTGCCCCAGCTGTTTGAGGACCCGCGCCAGATTCTGGCTCATGTCATACTCGTCCACCACCAGGCAGGCGGGAGAATCCACCAGGCGGCTGGATACGCGTACTTCCTTGACTTTCTCGCCCAGGGTTTCCTTGAGGCGCTCCAGCAGGGGCTTGTGTTCCTCGGCCACTTTTTCCAGCTGTTCCTTTTCTTCCTTGTCCTCCAGTTCACCCAGGTCCAGCTGGCCCTTGGCCACGGACTGGAAGCTCTTGCCCTTGTATTCATACAGATGGGACATGAGCCACTCGTCCACCCGGTCGGTCATGAGCAGCACCTCGATATCCTTCTTCTTGAAGATCTCCAGGTGGGGGCTGTTGCGGGCCGCGGCCAGGGATTCAGCGGTGATGTAGTAGATCTTCTCCTGCTTCTCCGCCATGCGTTCGATGTACTCGTCCAGGGAGACGGTCCGTTCGTCGCCTTCAGACTTGGTGGTGGCGAAGCGGAACAGGCCGGCCACGCGCTCCTTGTTGGCAAAATCCTCCGCCGGGCCTTCCTTGAGCACCTTGCCGAACTCGTTCCAGAACTTCTGGTATTTCTCCGTCTCGTTCTTCGCCATTTTCTCCAGCAGGCCCAGGATACGCTTGACGTTGGCGCTGCGGATGGTGTCGATCTTGCGGTTGTGCTGCAGCAGCTCCCGGGAGACGTTGAGAGGCAGGTCATCCGAATCCACCACGCCCTTCACGAAACGCAGGTAATGAGGCATGAGCTTGTCCGCCTCGTCCATGATGAATACCCGGCGCACGTACAGCTTCACCCCGTGTTTCTGCTCCCGATCCCACAGGTCGAAGGGCGCCTTGGAAGGGATGTACAGCAGGGAGGTGTATTCATTGCTGCCCTCCACCTTGTTGTGCACCCAGGCCAGAGGGTCCTCGAAATCATGGGAGATGGACTTGTAGAAATCCTTGTATTCCTCGTCGCTGATCTCGGACTTGCTGCGCATCCACAGGGCCACGCCCTTGTTCACCTGCTCCCACTCGGTTTCCTTGTCCTTGTCTTCTTCATCCTCGCCCACGGCTTCCTTGGGCATCTCGATGGGAATGGCCAGGTGATCAGAGAACTTGTTGATGATCTGGCGCAGGCGCCAGCCATCGAGGAATTCCTTGTCGTCTTCCCGCAGGTGCAGGGTGATTTCCGTGCCCCGGTCTTGCTTCTCCACGGTTTCGATACTGTAACTGCCCTCTCCCGTGGATTCCCAGCGTACCCCGTGTTCCGGCTCCATGCCCGCGCGGCGGGTGGTGAGGGTCACCTTGTCGGCGACGATGAAGGCGGAATAGAAGCCCACGCCGAACTGGCCGATGAGCTGGCTGTCCTGAGCCGCATCACCGCTGAGGTTCTCGAGGAATTTTTTGGTGCCGGAACTGGCGATGGTGCCGATGGTATCCATGACTTCCTGGCGGGTCATGCCGATGCCGTTATCAGACACGGTGAGGGTGCCGGCGTCCTTGTCTGTCCATACGCGGATGCGCAGGTTGGGATCATCCTCGTACAGGGCATCGTCAGACAAGGCCTCGAAGCGCAGCTTCTCCGCCGCATCGGACGCGTTGGAGATCAGCTCGCGCAGAAAAATCTCCTTGTTGCTGTAAAGGGAGCGGATCACCAGGTTCAATACCTGGCTGACCTCCGCCTGGAATTCCATGGTTTCCTTGTGTGCTTCTACGGTCATGTGCGGAAAACTCCTGAAAATGAAATGGGAATACTGAATCTGGCTTTATCTTGGGGCCGGCGAGGCATTTTTCAAGAGCAGCCGGAAAAATATGCCATACTCGATACCAAGCGCTGCGAATTGTCCTGATGGCCGGCATGAGAAAAACACCTTATCTGCTCCTGCTCACCTGCCTGACGCTCCTGCCCCTGGATCAGGCCCGGGCCTTTTTCTGCTTCCGTTTTGCCATGGGCAGCCACGGCGGCGCTCATTCCGGGCCACCCCGCCATCCGGCGGTTCCCGGTGCTTTTCCAGCGGTACCCCATCCTTCCTGGTACTTGCGCCACAGCCCTCCTCCGGCGTTCTACCCGCCTCCCTACACCTCCGAACCCGCCGCCCCGGCAGAACCCCCGCCGGCGATTCCCACACCGCAACCCGGTATGTGATGTCCAGCCAAACTCGTTAGAATAGCCGGCTATCACGAAAAACAAGCCAGAGGAATCATCGTGGAAGAAAGAAAAGTCGATGTCGCCATCATCGGGTCCGGCACCGCCGGCCTGAACGCCATGGGCCGCGTGAAGCGCGCCGGAAAGGATTTCGTACTCATCAACGGCGGCGAGCCCGGCACCACCTGCGCCCGGGTGGGCTGCATGCCTTCCAAGGCCATCATCCAGGTGGCGGAGGACTTTCACCGCCGCAGCCTGTTCGAGCGCGAGGGCATCGAAGGGGGCGAACACCTGAAGGTGGACATTCCCGAGGCCATGGAACACACCCGTGACCTGCGTGACACCTTCGTGGACCGGGTACTGTCCAACAGCACGGACCACCTGAGCGAAGACGTGTTCATCCAGCAGTATGCCCGCTTCGTCGAGCCCGGCGTGGTGGAGCTGGAAGACGGCCAGCGCATCCGCGCCGACAAGTTCGTCATCGCCACCGGCTCCACCCCCATCGTGCCGGAAGCCTGGAAGGCCTTTGGCGACCGCATCGTCACCACGGACGAATTCTTCGAGCTGGAAGACCTGCCCGCCTCCATGGCCGTCATCGGCCTGGGCGTCATCGGTCTGGAGCTGGGCCAGACCATCGCCCGCCTGGGCGTGGAAGTCACCGGCATCGACCTGGCCGAAAACATCGGCGGCATCAGTGATCCGGAAGTGAACAAGGCCGCCATCGAGGTCATCGGCAAGGAGTTTCCCCTGTGGCTGGGGCATGGCGCGGAAATCACCGAGGAGCAGGATGGCCGCCTGCGGGTCACCGCCGGTGAGAACAGTGTGGTGGTGGACAAGGTCTTCGCCAGCCTGGGCCGCCGCCCCAACCTGGACCGCCTGGGGTTGGAAAACCTGGGCATCGAACTGGATGAACGGGGCATCCCTGCCTACAACCCCAACACCATGCAGATTGGCGATCATCCCCTGTTCCTGGCGGGTGACATCAACGCCGACCGCCCCATCCTCCACGAGGCAGGCGACGAAGGAAAGATCGCAGGCTACAACGCCGCCCACGACGAGATCCGCGCCTTCCGCCGCAAGACGCCCCTGGCCATCGTGTTTTCCGATCCCAACATCGTCAGCGTGGGCGCGCGCTTCGCCGACCTGGAGCCGGACAGCTTCAAAGTGGGCGAAATGAAAGTGGCCCCCGTGGGCCGCGCCCTCATCATGGGCAAGAACCGGGGCACCATCCGCGTCTATGCCGACAAAACGAGCGGCAAACTTCTGGGGGCCGAAATGGTCACCCCCCGGGGCGAAAACCTGGGGCATTTGCTGGCGTGGTGCATCCAGAAGGAAATGACCGTGGGTGAGCTCATCCAGATGCCCTTCTACCACCCGGTCATGGAAGAGGCCCTGCAAGCCGCCCTCACCTCCCTCTACCACCAGGTGGAGGCCAAGAATCCCGGCCCCATTGCCGAACTTGTTTCAATGGATTAAGAATATTCAATAATCTATTGATAACAAAGGAGAACATAAATGCCATATTTCGTCTATGAAGTTGTGCCCCACCCGGAATCCGGTGCCAAGCTGCTGACCTACATCGAAACCTACCCCAAATACCGGGAGGCCAAGTTGCGGGTGAAGCAGGAACGCAAAAACCATCCCGACCGGGACCAGCAGGAATTCCGCCTGGTGTTCGCCAAGAACCAGGTGGAAGCCGAAAAGCTGTTGAGCATTCCCCGGGAAGAGCGGGTCATCGGCGATATCTGATCCCGGTGGCGGGGTGAGGGGTCGGAGTCAAATCAAAGCGATATCGCAGAAAATCAATGGCCTGGGGTGATTTGACTCCGACCCCTCGTTTCCCCTCAGAAACCCGCCAGCCAGAGCCGAAACCGCAACCCCAGTTCCGTGGTATAGCCCACGGACAGATGCCGGATGTTTCCATCCGCATCGATGATGAAACTTGCCGGCACCCCACGAATTCCCCAGGCCACTCCCATCAGGCCGGATTCATCCGTGATCACGGGAAAGTCCAGGCTGTTCTCGGCCAGGTATTTGCCCACTTCCGCCGCCGTTCCCGATGTGGTGGCGACGGTCAACACGGGATGATCCCTGGCGATACTGTTCAAACTGCCTTCTTCCGCGCGGCATACCGGGCACCAGGTGGCCCAGAAATGTACCAGCACCGGGGCGCCCTGGTAGTCCGCCAGGGACACGGGCGTTCCGTCCAGCAGCACCCCTTCCAGTGGCGGCGCCTCTCCCACGGGCATGTTTCGCGTCTGCCAGGCCTGCACGGCGAACACCACCACAAAAACCAGGAAAACATCCATGGCCCAGCGTCGCCAACGGGGACGGCTTGCTTTATTCTTGTCTGCCTTGTTTTTCGTCTTCATTGCAAATGCCTGAATTCATCAGTGTCCTGCTGCCCTTCCACGACGCCCGGGAAACCCTGCCGGAATGCCTGGAAAGCCTTTTCCGCCAGGAACACCGCCACTGGGAGCTGGTGGCGGTAAACGACCAGAGCACCGACGGCGCCGACACCTGGCTGCGGCGGCTTGCCCGGCGGGATGAGCGCATCCGGGTGCTGGACAATCCCCGCAAGGGACTGGTGAACGCCCTCAACCACGGCCTCGCGGCCTGCCGCCATGAACTGGTGGCGCGCATGGACGCGGACGATATCATGGATCCGCAACGGCTGGCCGCCCAGCTGGAACATTTTCGACGTGTACCGAACCTGGCGCTCTCCGCCACCCGGGTTCGCCTGTTCCCGGATGCGCTCATAGAAAAGGGGTTTCGGGAATACATCCGCTGGCAGAACCAGTGCTGCTCTCCGGCGGATATCGATCGGCAAATCTACGTGGAATCGCCCTTCGCCCATCCCAGTGTCATGTTCAGGAACAGCAGGGTGCAGGCGTTGGGCGGATATCACCATGGCCCGTTTCCTGAAGACTATGACCTGTGGCTGCGCCTGTTTCATTCAGGACAGCCCATGGAAAAACTGCCCGAGGTGTTGCTGGACTGGCGGGAAAGCCCGGACCGGGTGTCCCGCACCGATCCGCGCTGCTCCCGGGAAGCTTTCGACAGGCTGCGCGCCCGTTACCTGGCCAGGGATCCCCGCCTGCTGGCGCGCCGGGATGATTTCGTCATCTGGGGCGCCGGCCGCAAGACCCGCAAGCGCTGCCGGCATCTGCTGGACCTGGGGTTCCAGCCCCGGGCCTGGGTGGATATCGATCCGAAAAAGATAGGCAACGAGATTCGCGGCACGCCCGTGGTAAACAGCGCCTGGCTGGCCCGCAACGGGCGGCCCTTCGTGCTCATATACGTGGCCAATCACGGGGCCAGGGAAGATATTGCCGGGGAACTGGATGCCCTGGGCTATATCAATGGGCGGGATTATCTGGCTGTGGGATAGTGTGGAAAGGCATCCCATGGCGCGGGAGAAGGTAAGGATGACTTGTGCCCCCTCACCCTGGCCATCTATCGTAAAAACCCTTCCCTGGGCTTTCATGACTCGGAATCGGAAAAGTGCGATTTTCCGATTTCTCCATTTTCAATGGCTTACCGCCATCGAAAATGGCGATGCGTCCCTGCATCGCGGCGGCTGTCGCCTTTTGCGACACCCTCCCGAGAAGGAGGTAAAGGCTCAGTTGAAGGCCAGCATCCCCTGGGCCATGTATCCCTTCACCTTCTCCACGTAAGCCTGGGTTTCCTTGTAGGGCGGGATGCTGCGGTTATATTTTTCCACGGCCCCTTCCCCGGCATTGTAAGCGGCCACGGCCAGTTCGATATCGTTGCCGAACCGCTTCATCAGGTAACTGAGATAACGGGTGCCGCCACGGATGTTTTGGGCGGGATCATAGGGGTTGGCCACGCCATAGCGCCTGGCCGTGGCCGGCATGAGCTGCATCAGCCCCATGGCCCCCTTGGGGGAACGCGCCTGGGGATCATAGGCCGATTCGGCCAGTATCACAGCATGAATCAGGTTGGCGTCCAGGCCGGTTTCGCGGGCAGCCTGCAGGATCAGGGGGCGGTATTCCTTCACCCGTTTCCGCAGCACCTTGAGTACCGGGGCCGGCCCGCCGCTCTCGGGTTTGCCGTAGTAATAGATGGGGCGCTTGGCCACCAGCTTCATTCCCTTCCCCGCCCCGGCCAGATTGGTGTACAGGGTGCGCCCTTCCTGATCTTCGAAGCGGTAGCTGTAGCCGATGATCTTGCGGCTGTTCTGCGGCCGGGTCTTGCTGCTGCGATTGTGCTTCCGGGTGATGCTGCCCCGGGAACAGGGGATATTGGTCAGAGTGGTGTCACCTTCCTCGTTGGTGCAGACATAGGTATCCGCGGCAGCCAGCCCCGCCGCCAGGGTGAAACAGAAGAATACGGCCGCTCTCGTCACTCAGGCTCCACAACACTTTTTGTATTTCTTGCCGCTACCGCAGGGACAGGGGTCATTCCTGCCCACCTTGGGCGTCTCCCGCTTGACGGTTTCCGGCGCGGGCATCTTGCCGTCCACATAATACCAGCGGCCGTTCTCTCTCTTAAACAGGCTGTTTTCATGATGCCGGCGCAATACACCATCTTCATTGTAGGTGGCGATGAATTCCACGGTGCCTGTATCATCTTCTTCACCGCCCCGCTCGGTGGCGCGAACCTCCAGCCCCAGCCACACGGATTGCTCGGCCCACTTGCGCGTGGCCGCTTCATCCCAGTCATGGCGGCTGTTGGGATGCAGGCTGTCGCCGAGAAAGCCTATGGCATCCTTCTGGTAGGCGGTATAGCGGGCGCGCATCAGGGCTTCGGCGGTTTTCGCCTTCGCGGCGCCGGTGAGTATGGGCTCGCAACAGGCGGAATATTCGCGTTCAGAGCCACAGGGACAGTTGGACATGGGGCTGAGTTCCTTGATGCTTTCTTACAAAGGAACCGATTATAAAGCCTGGACCCCGTATCAGGATAGGGCGGCACCCGGCGGAATGGGCAACAGCTCATCCTTTGCGGGATCGGCATCGATCTGGCAGCCGGGCGCCAGGGTGGCGGGTACCGGCACGGGCCACCCCCGCAGTTCCGCTTCCAGGGCGTTACGCAGATAGTGATGGGTGGGCGCTTCCTGGGTATAGCCAAAACCGTACTGGTCGTCGATGGCGCCCCGGTATATCAGCCGGTACTCATCATCAAGAACGAAAACGTCGCCGGTGCTTCTCACGCCCAGCGCCGCCGCCAGCACGAAACTTCCCTTGCCCACCATGGTGGCCTGGGGCAGGCGCAAGCCCCGGGCATCGTCTTCCAGTGCCTCCAGGTTCAGGGATTCGTTGAGATAGATAAATACGAAAGAAAAGCCTTTTTCCACGAATCCTTGCCCCAGTTGGGAAATACGGGGGCCGTAACGCCGGGAAACCGGACACTTTGGATCGCGCACGACAACAACCGTACCTCTTTCTCCCGCCAAGTCGTGCAGGGAAACAGCCCTTCCCCACAAGTCATGAAACGGCAGATTGCCGATCTGCTTGCCGATCTGGGCATCCTCTGGCTTGATGACCTCCACCCCCGGCCAGCGGGTGGCGCGGGAGGCATCCCAGGGCTCCAGGGCCTGGGCGGACCAGGGCAGAATCATCATGGTCGCCGCCAGTATGCTGCTGCGAATCTTCATGGCCTTGCTCCTGAATGCGGTTGCTCTCTGTCACAGAAGACCGTCAGCAGCGCCTTTCCATTACAGGTCCGTCAAAGCCCCAGCTCCCGCCAGCGCTTGCGGATGCGTTTTACGGATACGGGATAGGCGGTCTTCAGCTCCTGGGCGAACAGGGAGATGCGCAGCTCTTCCAGCATCCAGCGAATCTCTTCCAGCCGCTCATCCGTCACGCCCTTGTCGCTGGCGGCCTGCCAGCGCGCCAGCCAGTCCTCCTGCACGGCCTGTAATTCGTTGAGCAGCTGCTGGTCGCGCAGGGCGGCACTGCGCAGTTTTTCCAGGCGCTTTTCCAGGGCGCGGAGATAGCGGGGATACTGCTTGAGCTGCTCCCAGGGGGTATGCAGCAGAAAACCCTGGAACACCAGCCGGTCCAGTTGCCACTGCATGTCCTGGGTGGAGGCCAGCCAGTTGATCTGGGTGATGCCGGCCAGGGTCTTGCGCAGTTTCTGATACTGGCCAAGAATCCCGGCCGCCAGCTGGCAGACTTCTTTCATGCGCTGGGCCATTTCTCCGCGATGGCCGGCCAGGCGCCGGGCAAAGGCCTGCTCGTCCCGGATGTCCTGGCCGTCGGCAAGAAAGGTCCGGTCGAGAATCAGGGCCAGCAGTTCCCACTCCAGATCCTGCTTTCCCCTGCCCCGAAGATGGCCGGGGGCGCCGGGGGCCTTGGCATACTGCAATCGCATCTGCTGCAGGCCCGGCAGTTTTTTCTTCAGCTCACGGATTTCCCTGGGCATGGCCAGCATGAACAGGCGGCGCAGCCCTTCCCGGTGAGACTGGCGGGCCTCGGCTTCGGAGCCGTACAGTTCCACGGCCACGCTGTCACCCTCGTCCTTCAGGGCGGGCCACAGGGTCAGGCGGATGCCGCGGCTGTCGCTTTCCACCTGTTCCGGCAATGAGCCGAAATCCCAGCGGCTCATGCCCCGGCGCTCCAGGGGATGAGCCTGGTCGGGTTCCGGCATGGCGGTTTCCAGGTCGCCATATTGTTTTTGCAGGGCCAGCAGATCCCGGCCCGCCCCCAGGGTCTTGCCCTGGCCGTCGATAACCCGCACACGCATGCACAGGTAGTCCGGCAGGCCCTCCACGTCCCAGGCATCCTCGGGAACATGCACCCCGCCGGACAGGCTCTTGAGTTCCGCGCCCAGGGCCTGCACCAGGGGCGTGTCCGAGGGTTGCAGCTTTTGCAGGGCGCGGGCGGCAAAATCCGGCACGGGCACGAAAGCCTTGCGCAGGAACTTGGGCAGCCCCTTGATGAGCGCGATGATCTTTTCTTCCAGCAGGCCGGGCACCAGCCAGTCCAGGCGGCCCGGGCTGATCTGGCGCAGCACGCCGGCGGGAGCCACCAGGGTCACGCCATCCGCCGCGTGACCGGGCTCGAAGCGGTATTCCAGGGGCAGGCTCATGCCGTGCAGTTCCAGGGCTTTCGGGAACTGGGCCTCGGCGGCGGCATCGGTCTGCCGGGCCAGCACGTCCTCCAGTTCCATGTGCAGAATACGCGGCTGTTTGCGGCTGACCTTGCGCAGCCATTTTTCCAGCTGGGGAACGTTGCAGATGCCCTCGGGAATTCGTTGGTCATAGAAGGCGTACATGCGCTCCTCATCCACCAGCAGGTCGGGACGCCGGGTGCGGGCCTCCATGTCCCGCACGTAGTCCACCAGCTCCCGGTTGTGCCGCCAGAAGGGGGCGCGGGTTTTCATATCCCCTTCCACCAGGCCGAAGCGGATGAAGATCTCCCGGGACTGGACGGGATCGATGGGCCCGAAGTTCACCCGCCGCCTGGGCACCAGCACCAGCCCGAACAGGGTGACTTTCTCATAAGCCCCCACCTGCCCGCGCCGTCCCTGCCAGTGGGGCTCGGAATAGCTGTGCTTGAGCAGATGCCCGGCCAGGGATTCCACCCATTCGGGCTGAATACGGGCGCATCCCCGGGCATAGAGTTTGGTGGTTTCCACCAGCTCGGCGGCCATAATCCATTTTGGCCGGGCGCTGAACTGGCTGGAGCCGGGAAAAATGTGAAACCGGCTGTTGCGCGCTCCCAGATAACCCTCCCCCTTGCCCGTCTGGCGAAAGCCCACATGACTGAGCAGGCCCGACAGCAGGGCCTTGTGGATGGTTTCGTAGCCGGGGTCTTCCTGATTGTCCCGGTAGCCCATTTCATGCAGCTGGGTGCGCAGCTGCTTGTGAATGTCCTGCCACTCCAGGATGCGGGTATAGGACAGAAAATATTCCCGGCACAGGCGGCGGAACTTGCGCTGGGTGAGATGGCGGCGTTTTTCCTGGATGAACTTCCACAGCGCCCA
>JALVEW010000030.1 GCA_027030425.1 Sedimenticola sp. | reverse complement strand
CGGGTACCATCGACGTGGTGGTGGGTGAAGCCTTCGATCCAAAGGGGATGAAGGCTTCTGAAATCACCCGCAAGGTGGAAGGCTGGATAGAGGCTGAAGTCGATAAACTGCCCATCAAGCCCCGCTAAGGGGTCGGAGTCAAATGGGGAAAATGGTGGGCAGATTCGACGGCGTGGAATCATCTGATTCTGTTTGCTGTAACAGCTTGTCCGGGATTTGACTCCGACCCCTTTGACCCACCTGTCAACCATGCCGTCCCCCGTACGTTGATATAAGAACCCGCCACAGTAGCGCAGCAGATGGCGGCTTCTTACTTCACCATGGGGAGGCGTGAACATGAACAAACGACTATCCTTGCCGCTATTGCTGCTGGCCATCCTTGCCCAGGGCGCCCTGGGGGAAAGCAGGACAGCCATTCCCGCCGTACAGGAAATCACCACCACCGATTTGCGCTGCATGACCGAAGGAGGATCGGCCTGCCCCCCACGTATTCCCGGCGTTCCCCGGGGACCTCGGCCTGATACGCCGCCCTTTCAGCAGCCCCCCACCGGAAACCAGACCGGGGGGGATGCCCAGCCCCTGTATTTCTTCCTGTTCACCCATACGGAAGACCCCTTCAATCACGAACTGAGCGAGGAAAGATACCTGCGTCTGGTACCCGAAGTGGAAGCCCGGGCGGCCACCTATCCCGAGGCCAACCTTGTCTGGACCATCATGTTCCAGGGCACCGACGCCAGGTCGGTGGCGGAAAGAAATCACCTGGGCACCGCTGATACGCTCAGAGCCGCCAATCACAGCGGCGTGGTGCGTTTTGGCTATCACGCGCACCATGAGGCAACCTACCAGAACCGACCGCAGAATGATTTTACGGAGGACACACCCTGGGAAACCCTGGTGCAGGGCATGGTGGAATGGCTGGGATGCCTCAAGGAGCTGAGTACGGGAGACTGCATCGCGCCCGAGGGTGGAGGCATAACGGCCGTTGAAAGCCTGCTCGGCCCGGTGGAAGTCGTCAGTGGAGATTTTCTGGTGGCTGACAGCGCCTACAAGGGCGGGCCCACCAGCCATGCGGCCCTGAAACTCCTGCCTTCGAGAATCATCGGCTTCGGCTACCCGGATCACGGCCCCTTTGGCCAGGCCGGGCGCCGTGAACAGGTGGCCAGGCTGATGGAAAGGCTGACGCCCACGCAGGAAACCTCTTCCAGCCTGTACTGGGCCGACAATGTGCTGAACATGAACGGCGGCAGCCCCATGGATGGGGTGGCGGGCATCGATCCCCTACAAGGCCCCCTGGCCGCCCGGGGCAAGCTGCAGCAACTGGATCGCAGCCGCCCCCATATCATACTCACGGGGCTGGCTTCCAAGTTCCTGTACACCCGCCAGGACTTGAATACCAGCCCCACCATCTACGGTTACGCCCATCCGGATGCCCCGGAGCTTCCCCCGGAACTCCTCAACAGTGAAGCGGAAAAAGAGCAGTTCTATCAGCAAAGCCTGGATACCCTGGACTATCTGCTGACGGAAGTACTGCCGGAAAATCCGGGCTCTCGTTTCATCAGCAGTGACGAACTTCTGGACATGGTGGCGCCGCCGGAATACTGGCTCATCGACGAGGAACGTTTGCGCAAAATGGCGGCATGGGCGCTGCTGCACTGGACGGACAGGCCGCCGGACTGGGTCAGCGATGGCAGAAACTTCTATTCCCTGAGGGATCTGTTCACCCTTCTCACCATGGCCCTGGCGGAACGGGACCGTGCCGTCACGGACACCCGCCCCATCCACCTGGCTTTCGAACTGCCCCTGGCCTACGGTCCCCTTGAAGTTGTGGACGCCAGCCGGGCAGTGAGCCTGCCGGTGGAAGAAATTCTCGACCTGTCCAGGCGGCTGGCCCCTGATTTCGCTTACGCCCCGGATTGGGAGATCACCCCCAGGGCCATGCTGCAACCCGTGTACAGTACCTCCCGGGGAGATGTTACGGTGGCACAACTGCTATATGGCATGGCGCTGATCTACACGGACGATGACCTGTCCACGGCACCCGTAACCACTGTCAGCCTTCCAGTCACCCGCGCCATGCCCGTCACCTATGACCTGTTACGGGACATTGGCTGCCTGAACACCTGCTCCGGCACCGCCTGGTCGTTCAAACCCGCACCGATCAGGCAGAACGATGTCACCAAAGAACAGAAAGAAAACGACCATATCGTTTTCTGAGAAGCCTTATATTCCACATTTTATCCACAGGCTGAGGCAACCTGTGGATAACTTTATCAGATATCCAGATTTTCCACTGTAAGGGCATTGGACTGGATGAAGTCCCTTCTTGGCTCCACTTCGTCCCCCATCAGGGTGGTAAATACTTCATCCGCTCCCACTGCGTCCTCGATACGTACTTGTAGCAAGCGGCGGCTTTCCGGGTCCATGGTAGTTTCCCACAGCTGATCGGGGTTCATTTCACCCAGGCCCTTGTAGCGCTGCACATGCTGTCCGCGGCGGCCTTCGGCCATGAGCCAGTCCAGAGCCTCGGCGAAACTTTCCACCGGCTGTTGCTTCTCGCCCCGCTTGATATAAGCGCCTTCCTCGATGAGACCGTCGAGCTTTTCTCCCACCAACCGGAGCTTCTTGTAATCTCCGCTGAGGAAGAAATCCGTGGGCAGATAACGGACGTTGTCGATACCATGGGTATGATGAGTGATGCGAATGGCATCCCCATGATCTTCATCGGCTTCCACCCACTCCAGGACATAGCCATGGGCCAGTTTCTGCTCGGCGTTCAGACGCTGGGTCAGCTCTTCCAGCCAGGCATCGAATGCCTTTCTGTCTTCCAGGAGATCCCGGTCCACCCCCGGCATATAGATAAGTTTTTCCAGCACCTCACTGTCATAGCGACGGGCAAGACGCTGGATGATGGCGCGGCTGGCCACATATTCAATGGCCAGGGATTCCAGGGCCGATGGCGACAGGGGCGGCGCGCTTTCATTGGCATGAAGCTCCGCGCCGTCCAGGGCCATGTGCAGCAGATACTGGTTCAGCTCCAGGTCGTCCTTGATATAGGTTTCCTGCTTGCCCTTTTTCACCTTGTACAGGGGTGGCTGGGCAATATAGATATGGCCCCGCTCGATGAGTTCCGGCATCTGGCGGTAAAAGAAGGTGAGCAGCAGGGTGCGGATATGGGCCCCATCCACATCGGCATCCGTCATGATGATGATGCGGTGGTAGCGCAGCTTGTCGGGATCGAATTCCTCCCGGCCGATACCACATCCCAAAGCGGTAATCAGGGTGCCCACCTCGGCGGAAGACAGCATCTTGTCGAACCGGGCCTTTTCCACATTGAGAATCTTGCCCTTCAGAGGAAGAATGGCCTGGTTGGCACGATTCCTGCCCTGCTTGGCGGACCCTCCGGCGGAATCACCCTCCACCAGATAAAGTTCTGATTTCGCGGGATCTTTTTCCTGGCAATCCGCCAGTTTCCCCGGCAGGCCGGCCACGTCCAGCACACCCTTGCGACGGGTCATTTCCCGGGCCTTGCGGGCCGCTTCCCGGGCCCGGGCCGCATCCACCATCTTGCCGGCGATGGCCTTGGCTTCACCAGGATTTTCGATGAGGAATTCCGACAGCTTTTCCGCGATAACGGCCTCGACGATGCCCTTCACTTCGGACGACACCAGCTTGTCCTTGGTCTGGGAAGAAAACTTGGGATCCGGCACTTTCACCGACAATACGGCTGTCAGCCCCTCCCGGGCGTCATCGCCGGTGGGGTGTACTTTCAGCTTCTTGGCCAGGCCGGCTTCGTCGATGTAGTTGTTCAGGGTCCGCGTCAGGGCGCTGCGGAAACCGGCCAGGTGGGTACCGCCATCCTTCTGGGGGATGTTATTGGTGAAGCAGAAAATACTTTCCTGATAGGACTCGTTCCATTGCATGGCCACTTCCACCACCACGTCATTCTTTTCCGCGCTGATATGGAAGACTTTTTCATGCAAAGGCGTCTTTTTGCGGTTCAGATGCTCAACAAAGGCGCGGATACCGCCCTCGTATTCGAACAGGTCTTCCTTGCCCTCTTCCCGCTCATCCTTCAAGTGAATCCGTACGCCGGAATTCAGGAACGACAGTTCCCGCAGGCGCTTGGCGAGAATATCGTAATGAAATTCCGTGTCCGTGAAGATTTCCTGACTGGGCTTGAAACGAATGCTGGTGCCGGTTTCTTCCGTGTCACCGATGGCCTTAAGGGGTTCCTGAGGCTCACCCATTACGTAGCGCTGGTACCAGACCTTGCCTTCCCGTTTGATGGTCAGCTCCAGTTCCTCGGACAGGGCGTTCACCACGGACACCCCCACGCCATGCAGGCCGCCGGATACCTTGTAGGAATTGTCATCGAACTTGCCGCCGGCATGGAGCACGGTCATGATGACTTCCGCGGCGGATACCCCTTCTTCCTCGTGCAGCCCCACGGGAATACCGCGGCCATCATCGGACACAGTCACGGCATTGTCCGCGTGAATGGTGACATTGATGGTGTTGCAATGACCGGCCAGGGCCTCGTCAATGGCATTGTCCACGACCTCGAAGACCATGTGATGCAAGCCCGTGCCGTCATCCGTGTCGCCAATATACATGCCGGGACGCTTGCGCACCGCATCCAGGCCCTTGAGTACCTTGATGGACGAGGAATCGTAATCGTTGTTGTCAGCCATGGATGTCTGTGCCTCTACGTAATCAGAGGAGAATTATACCAGAAAACAGGGACCTACCCCGACTGAGAAAGGATTCAGACAGTCCTGAGGGTTCCATGTTCCACGTGGAACACTCGAGAGCCCACAGGCACCGATGAATCAGGAATATCCACGCTGGTAATAAACACCTGCTCACCACTGTTCTCAAGGTAATCGATGAGGGCAGCTCGGTTCCTTTCATCCAGCTCGGCACCGAGGTCATCGATGAGCAGCACCGGTGCTTCCCCCAGTTTCTCCAGCATCAACCGTGAAATGGTGAACACCAGGCCGTACACCAGCACTTTCTGCTGCCCCCGGGATAGATGTTTTTCTGCCCTCCCCCCGGCTACCAGTATCTTCAACTCTGCACGATGCGGGCCGGCGCTCGTATGTCCCTGGGCCAGATCTCTATCCAGGTGATCGCTTAGCACGTCCGTGAGATGCCGGCCTGCCTTCCATCCGGCATACATTTGTAGAGAAACTTCTTCGGAAAAAGACATATCCCTGAGAAAGGATTGAAGATACCCGTCCACCGCCTGAAGAATCGCATTACGGCTGACGGCAATCTTCTCCGCCAACATTGATAACTGCTCATCGAAGGACAGAGCCAACCGGGCATTCCCGGTTCGAAGTGCCGCATTGCGCTGCTTGATGGCCCGCTGATAAGACATGAGAACCTGGTGATAGGATTGTTCCACGTGGAACAATCCAAAATCCAGGTAGCGCCTGCGCAATTCCGGTCCCCGCTCCAGGAGTTCGTGGGACTGGGGGGTAACGATTTGCACCGGCAGCAGGCGCAATAACTCGGAACGCCGCTTGATGTCCTTTCCCCCATGGCGCGCCAGGAATTCTTTTTTTCCCCTTTGAATCCCCAGTCGGCTGGCTACGCCCTGGGCATCCTCCAGTTCAGAAACCACCAGGCAGGAATCTTCCCCGTTGCGAATGAAAGGCCCGGCTTCTGAATGGCGAAAACTTTTTCCCTGCCCCAGCAGGTAGATGGCCTCCAGTATGGATGTCTTGCCTGCACCGTTTGGCCCGCAGATAAAATTCAATCCGCCGCAAGGGTCCATCGCCAGCTTGTCGATAACGCGGAGATTTTCTATCTGCAGTCGTCTGATCTTCATAATGAAAAAGGGGCGTGAACCAACGCCCCTTTGGTACTCCAATGCAGGCGCTGGTCAAATACGCATGGGCATGACGACATAGCGAGCGCTGTCGTCGTCACCGGTAATCACGCAACTGGCGGTGGCATCGATGAGGCCCATGTGCACTGTATCCCCTTCCAGCACCGAAAGCACATCCAGCAGGTAACTGACATTGAAGCCTATGGTCAGCTCTTCACCCTGGTAATCCACTTCCATGTCCTCCTCTGCTTCTTCGTGTTCCGGGTTGTGAGCCATGAGATGCAGCATGCCCGGCTCCACCTTGAACCGTACACCCCGGAATTTTTCATTGGACAGAATGGCCGTGCGGGTAAGGGCGGCTTTCAGCAAGCCTTTGTCCGCCTGCAGTTCCTGGGTGTTGGCCGTGGGTATGACCTTGGCATAATCCGGGTAACGGCCATCGATGAGCTTGGTAGTGAAACTGCTGTTGGGAAAGATCACCTGCATGTGACTGTTACTGAACTGGAGCTCAATGTCCGGGGCATCATCTCCGGCAGTCAGCAAGCGGTTCAGTTCCAGTACTGCCTTGCGTGGGACAATGGCCTGAATATTCAGATCGGCGTCAGTGCCGGTTTCCACGTCACAGAGGGCGAGTCGGTGACCGTCCGTTGCCACGGCGCGAAGTTTTTCGGGGCGACCTTCCAGCAGCAGGCCATTCAGGTAATAACGCACATCCTGTTGAGCCATGGCGAACTGGGTCTTTTCCAACAACCGCTTGAGGCGGTTCTGACCGATGTTCACCTTTTCCGTGGCGACAGCTGCTTCCAGGTTGGGGTAGTCCGCGGCAGGCAGGGTGCTCAGGGTATAGCGGCCCCGGCCGGATCGCAACACGGTTTTGTCTCCCTGAACATCCAGAGTGATGGCGGCGCCATCGCCCAGGGCCTTGCAGATATCCATGATCTTGCGGGCCGGCAGGGTGAATTCCAGATCATCATCTGCTTCCACTTTGATATTGGTACGGACCTCCACTTCCAGGTCCGTCGCCACCAGGGTCATGAGTCCCTTTTCGATTCGAAAAAGAATATTCGCCAAAATAGGCAAGGTCTGGCGCTTTTCAACCACGCTGCCCACCTGCAGCAGTGCAGGCAGAAGTTCGTCCCGATTGGTGCTTATTTTCATTTATCGGTTCTCTTTAATATCAAATAAAGATTTATTTAAAAGACTGATTATTGTTATTAAGCAACCCCCTGACGCTGGATAACTCAATAATAGTCTTTTTTTTCCGTCACTTACAGTCATTTTTTGACCAGGCAACCGCTGTATGAATCATCGAAAGCTTGTTCATGAGTTGTGGATAACCCGGTTTTTCCAAAATGCCGGATTTTAGGCACAGTTTATCCACAGTTAATGACTGAGGGTTCTCAACAGGTTTTTGTAGTCCTCCGCAATCCTGCTGTCGGATTCTTTCAGTTCGTTCACCTTGCGCGTGGCGTAGAGCACGGTGGTGTGATCCTTGCCGCCGAAGGCGTTGCCAATTTCCGGCAGGCTGTGATTGGTCAGTTCCTTTGCCAGGCTCATGGCAATCTGTCTGGGCCTGGCGATGGTGCGGCTGCGGTTCTTGGACAGCATGTCGGATGTCCGGATCTTGTAGTACTCTGCTACGGTCTTCTGTATGTTTTCGATGGTAATGAGCTTGTCCTGGGCGGCAATCATGTCGCGCAGGGCGTCCTTGGCGAAGTCCAGAGTGATGGGGCGGCCGGTGAACTGGGCGTTGGCCACCACCCGGCGCAGGGCGCCTTCCAGCTCGCGGATGTTTGAGCGCACCCGCTGGCCGATGAAGAAGGCCACTTCCGAGGGCAGCTCCACGTTGAACAGCTTCTGGGCCTTGTTCATGAGTATGGCTACCCGGGTTTCCAGATCCGGCGGCTCGATGGCCACGGTCAGTCCCCAGCCGAAGCGGGACTTGAGGCGGTCTTCCAAGCCGTCCACTTCCTTTGGGAAGCGGTCGCTGGTGAGAATGATTTGCTGTTGCGATTCGAACAGGGCATTGAAGGTGTGGAAGAATTCTTCCTGGGAACGTTCCTTGCCGGCAAAGAACTGGACGTCATCGATGAGCAGGGCGTTTACCGAGCGCATGCGCTGTTTGAAAGCATCGATGGTGTTGTGCTGCAGGGCCTTGACCATTTCAGAAACGAAGCCTTCAGAATGAAGGTAGAGTACCTTGTGTTGGGGCTGGTGTTCTGAAATGAGGTTGCCGATGGCGTGGAGCAGGTGGGTTTTGCCCAGGCCGGTGCCTCCATAGATGAACAGGGGATTATAGGCCTTGCCGGGGGATTCGCCGATCTGCATACCGGCAGCCCGAGCCAGCTGATTGGATTTTCCCTCCACATAGTTCTCGAAGGTGAAATTCCGGTTGATGTTGATAAGTAAGTCCTCACTATCCTTGTCAGGGTTCCTGTTGCCGGCATTTGGCGAGCTGGAGGCGGCAACAGCAGGTGGCGTGGGTCGCAGTGGCTCGGGCCGCTTCAGGGAGCCGATTTCCAGGCGCAGGCGCGGTGGATTGTTCGCATCGTACTCGCGCAGGTAGGTTTCGATATTGTCCAGATAGTGTTTTCTCACCCAGTCCAGAACAAAGGCATTGGGCGCGAACAACTGCAGGTAACCGCTTTCCTGGTCATCCGGACACTGCAGAGGCCGTATCCAGGTATTGAACTGCTGGGGAGGAAGTTCGCTTTCGAGGCGAGCGAGACAGTATTTCCAGTGATCCACCTTGTTCCGTTACCTCGATTACAAGATTCGTTCAGAGATGTCCTTGTCGCAATAACCCGTGATGCCGGTTTTCCCAAAAGCCGGGAAACGACCAGGGAATCGGCGGGCAGGGAAAACAGAGTTTACTCCCCTGCCGGAAAGTTATCCACAGGCAAAAACGATTAATTTTCCTGTACTGTAAGTCAGTTAAAATTTGACAATCAGCATCAAATGGACTAGATTTGCCCGTCTTTTTCGTGGCGATGGCTCAACCGGCCCGCGCCGCTTCTGCAGAACGAAACAGGATCTTGGTACAGGAAAATGAAACGTACATTTCAACCCAGTAATCTCAAGCGTGCCCGCACCCACGGTTTTCGCGCCCGCATGGCAACCAAGAGCGGTCGCAAGGTCATCAATGCCCGCCGCGCCAAGGGCCGTGCCCGTCTGACCCCCTGAGCCGGAAGCCTATCACGACTGAAGGTTTTCCCCGCCATGCCAGGCTGCTGAGCGCCGGGGACTATAAAAAGGTATTCGCCAGACCGGTACGTTCCTCGGACCGCTATTTTACCGTGCTCGCAAGGCGGGACGACGGGCGTGAAACAGCCAGGCTGGGACTGGCAATCGCCAAGAAGCATGTCCGCCGCGCGGTGGATCGCAACCGCATAAAGCGCCTGGCCCGGGAAAGCTTCCGCAGGCAGCAGGATACTCTCAAGGGGCTGGATATCGTCGTCCTGGCAAAACCGGGTATCGAAAAGGCGGACAACCCTACCCTGTTCGCTTCCCTGCAACAGCACTGGCAACGCCTGCAAAAGCGGGCTTCTCATCCGGAACATACCTTATAGATATGGACAATATTCGCTTATTCCTCATCATGGCCCTGGCCTACACGGGTTATCTTCTGTGGCAGGCCTGGCAGGATGATTATGGCCCGGCCACTCCCGCCCAGGATGCTCAGCAGGTGACTCAGGCCGGCGGCGCTGCCGACCAGTCCGTACCTCAGGTACCCGAGGTGGCAGGTATCGATGGCGCTGCACCAGGGACGCCGGATATGAAGACCGCTGATGGCGCGGCAGCTGCGGGAAAGATTGTTACCGTTACCACCGACACCCTGAAGGTCAGCATCGATACCCGCGGAGGCAGTATCGTCGAGGTTCTGCTGCTGAAGTATCCGGTCTCCATCCAGCAGCCGGATGTGAAATACCGCCTTATGAGCCGTTCCCCTGATGACTTCTTCATCGCCCAGAACGGTTTGCTGGGTGGCAAGGACGTGGAAGTACCCAACCACGAGGCCCTGTTCACGGCGGCGCAAACAGAATACAGCATGGTGGAAGGCAAGGATGAGCTGCTGGTGGACCTGGTATGGACTAGCGGCAACGGCGTGAAAGTCACCAAGCGCTACCGCTTTCAGCGCGCCAGTCACAAGGTCGAGCTGGAACATATCGTGGAAAACGGTTCCAGTGATCCATACCAGGTACGTGAGTACCGACAGATGCAACGAGGTGAGCCCAAAAACAAAGGAAATGGCATGATGATGCGGGCCTTTGTTGGGGGTGTCTCCTGGGATCCGGAAGACAAATACCAGAAATACGATTTTGACGACCTCAAGGCCGGCAAGCTCAACAAGGAAGTGACAGGCGGCTGGATTGCCATGATCCAGCACTACTTCCTGGCCGCGGAAATCCCTCCAAAGACCGAGCCCCGTCATTTCTACAGCAAGGGCCTGGCCAACGGTCATTATGTCATTGGGGAGTACACGCCGGCGGTGAGCGTCGCGCCGGGTTCGCGCCATATGTTCAAGGGCAGCATTTACATGGGCCCCAAGGATCAGGACACCCTGGCATCCATTGCCGAAGGCCTGGAACTGGTGGTGGATTACGGCTGGCTCACCCTCCTGGCCAAGCCCATGTACCAGATTCTCAGCTGGATCAATTCCGTGGTAGGCAACTGGGGCTGGACCATCATCATCTTCACCATTCTCATCAAGGCCGTGTTCTTCAAGCTGTCCGAGGCCAGCTACCGCTCCATGGCCAAGATGCGCAATCTCACCCCGCGCATACAGGCCCTGAAGGACCGCTACGGCGACGACAAGCAGCGCATGCAGCAGGCCATGATGGAGATTTACAAGAAGGAAAAGATCAACCCCCTGGGGGGCTGTCTGCCCATGCTCATTCAGATGCCCTTCTTCATCGCCCTGTACTGGGTGCTCATGGAGTCCGTGGAACTGCGCCAGGCCCCCTGGATTTTGTGGATCAAGGACCTGTCGGTCATGGACCCCTACTATGTGCTGCCGGTAATCATGGGCGCATCCATGTTCATCCAGCAGAAGCTCAATCCTGCGCCGCCGGATCCCATGCAGGCCAAGCTCATGATGGCCCTGCCCTTCGTGTTCACGGTGATGTTTGCGTTCTTCCCCTCGGGCCTGGTGCTCTACTGGGTGATGAACAACATCCTGTCCATCGCTCAGCAGTGGGTGATTACAAAGCGCATAGAACAGCAGGCCAGCGCCGCCTGATGATTCATTGTGAGTACTCACTCACATGACACCATTGCCGCCATCGCCACGCCTCCGGGGCGTGGCGGCGTGGGCATCATCCGCATCTCCGGCCCCCATGCCCTGGATATCGCCAGAACCATCACCGGGCTGAACCCCGCGCCGCGTCACGCCCATTATTGTGATTTCCTCGACGACCAGGGGCAGGTTCTGGATCAGGGCATCCTGCTGTGGTTCAAGGCACCCCATTCCTTTACCGGCGAAGAAGTGGTGGAGCTGCAGGGCCACGGCGGCCCCGTGGTCATGGATCTGCTGCTGGACCGCTGCCTAAAGCTGGGCGCCCGGCTGGCCCGTCCTGGCGAGTTCTCTGAGCGGGCCTATCTCAACGATCGTATGGACCTGGCCCAGGCCGAGGCCGTGGCCGATCTCATCGATGCCGAAACCACCGCCGCCGCCCGCCTGGCCACCCGCTCCCTGCAGGGAAGTTTTTCCTCAGCCATCAACGAGTTGCTGGAAAGCCTGGTGCATCTGCGCATGTACGTGGAGGCCGCCATCGACTTTCCCGAGGAAGAAATCGACTTTCTTTCCGATGGAAAAGTGAGTACTGACTTACAGGCTGTGATAGACAACATCAGCAAGGTCAGGGACAAGGCCAGCACCGGAAGGATTCTGCGTGATGGCATCAGCCTGGTCATTGCCGGCGAGCCCAACGCCGGCAAGTCCAGCCTGCTCAATGCCCTGGCTGGAGTGGACAGCGCCATCGTCACCGAGATTCCCGGCACCACCCGGGATGTCCTGCGCGAGCGCATCCAGTTGGGCGGTGTGCCGGTTCATCTGGTGGACACCGCCGGCCTGCGGGAAACCGCCGACCGGGTGGAGCAGGAAGGCGTGCGCCGGGCCCGGGAAGAACTGCACCGGGCCGACCGCCTGCTCTGGGTTTATGACGCGGCCACGGACCCTGAAAACCGGGGGCTGGAGAAGGCCGAACTGCCCCCGGGCATTCCCCTGACCCTGGTGCGCAACAAGGTGGACAAGGTGGCGGAAGCGCCGGGGACAGAGGAGCGCGGCGGCCTGCCGGAGATCCGTCTCAGCGCCAAATCCGGCGAGGGCCTGGACCGGCTCAAGGCCCACCTGCTGGAGAGCATGGGTTTTCAGGGGGCGGAAAACACCGAGTTCCTTGCCCGCCGCCGTCACCTGGACGCCATCGACCGGGCCTTGGCTACTTTGGAAAAAGGAAGGCAAGCCCTGGAACAGCACCGGGCGGGAGAACTACTGGCGGAAGACCTGCGCCAGGCCCAGCTGGCCCTGTCGGAGATTACCGGGGCGTTCAGCGCGGATGACCTGCTGGGGGAGATATTTTCCAGTTTCTGTATTGGAAAGTAAGAGAATTGTTTTCCCCTCACCCTAGCCCTCTCCCCAAAGGGGAGAGGGAGTAAACTTCCTTTTCTGGATAGGCGGGGTCGGAGTCAAATGGGGAGGATGTTGGAAAGATCCCATGGCCATGGAACATGTTTGATTCTGTTCATTGTAACAGTTTGGGTGGAATTTGACTCCGACCCCATTACAAATCCGCACCTGAACGCCGATCCCGGCACGATCATCGCGTTCCCGGGTGAAACATTCGGGCTAGGGTGAGGGGGAAAAATACTACAACCGCTCCACCACCCAACGGGTAACGAATTCCGCCGTCCGCGCGCACTGATCCCCCCGGCTGTCGGAAAATCCCTGGTATTCCTCTGGCTTCCACATATCCCAGGTCCGGCCGGTGAACTGCTGCTGCAGTTCCCGGCAGGTCAGGCCGCCGAATTTTTCCTTGAAGGCTTTTGCCAGTTCATCCGCCTTGCTGAAGTTGCCGATGAATTTTCCCCGGGCGAATTTGTCGCGGTCCCGGCCTCTTTTGGCGCCCAGGGCGAGTATGCCGCCAACCAGGGAACCGCACAGGCCCACGCCGCTCAGGCCCCCGCCCCCCGAAAGTCCGTGGCTGGCTTTGATGGTTTCGTCGGTGATGAGGCCAACGGTTTCCTGAACGGCCGCCAGCACGCACTGGGGACAGCATCCATAGTCGAACTCGTATTTCAGGGCCAGGGCGGCGGCCTGTTCCGCTTTTTCTTTCTTGTCGGACATCGCTTCGCTTCCTCCGGTTCAAGGGTGAACCGATGGTGACCAATTCCCCCGGAAATTGCGTTGATGAAAAGCAATCCCAAGGGGTTTTCAGCAATGGAAGCGCCGAACCCGGGAACGGAAGGCGGATATGATTTCCCGCCGGGGATTGGGCCCGTAGCGCAGACCGATATACTGGCGGATGATGGCTTGTACTTCCGCCGCCCGGGCGGGAAAGGCGCGACTCGCGAGCCTGCCTAGATCTTCCGGGCCAATGGAAGGGGGAATCTCCAGGCCGGCTTTTTCCAGCTTGCGAATGAACTGCCGGTAGGACCGGCGCAGGGGATCGGCGGGGGGACGCCGCCGCCACATGCCCAGCAGGAATATCAGACCGGCCAGCCCAAGGGCGCCGAGGCTGGCGGCAAGGCCAAGGCGGTAGCCGGTCAGCTTGGGCATGCCCAGGCTGTCCAGCAGGTTCTGCTGGCGCTGGCTGTTGAAACCGACCACCCAGTAATGCCACTTGAGCTGCAGGTTGTCCCGCAGCCAGCGCATGTTGCGCAGGAAACCGGCCATGACCCCGGATGCCCGGCCCAGATCGAAGGTGACAGGCGCGCCGTCGGCATAGTCGGCGGTGACAATGGAATGCTCGATGCGTTCCGGCGCCACAGCCGAGGTGGGATCGATGCGGGTCCAGCCCTTGTCCGCCAGCCAGACTTCCGCCCAGGCATGGGCGTCCGACTGCCGCACCACCAGGTGCCCGCCCATGGGGTTGAGTTGCCCCCCCTGGTAACCGACCACCACCCGGGCGGGGATGTCCGCCAGGCGCATGAGTATCACGAAACTGGTGGCATAGTGCTCGCAGAAGCCCTTGCGGGTCTCGAACAGGAACTGGTCCACGGGATCGCCTTCGAGTATGGGGGGCTGCAGAGTGTAGACGAAGGGCTGCTGGTTGAAATAACGCAGGGCGGCGCGGACGACATCTTCATCCTTTCGTCCCTTGCCGCGCAGGGAGGCCGCCAGGCGCCGGGTGCGTGAAGACAGATTGTCGGGCAGCTGCAGGCCCAACAGCCATTCCCGGTGGCTCAGGTGCGTTCCCCGGATGCGCGGCGCGCTTACCCCTTGCCAGGTGAACCGCCGCTTGATGGGCCGGGGCGTGCCCAGCTCGCCATCCGAGTTCATCACCATGCCCTTGCCGGGACGCAACACATGGTCCAGGGGAAACAGCCAGTGCTGGCCGGTGGCTTCCATGGTGACTTCATAGGAAACCGCCGGGCTTTCCGCCTGGAAGGCCGTGCCGGGCGCATGGGATTCGCCCCGGGTCCAGCGCTTGCCATCCGTGTGCCAGAGCACCATGCCCCGCCAGTAGCGCTGGGCCGGCGGGGGCATGTCACCGTGAAAACGCACCCGGAAGGCCACTTCTTCAGACTGGCTCAGGTTGCTGATGCTGCCCATGCTGATGTTATCGGACATGCCCGTGATGCCGCTGCCGCTCCCCAGGCTCAGGGACCAGAGGGGGCCGTCCAGTCGGGGAAAAAGGATGAACAGCAACAGCATCACGGGAATGCTGGTAATCATCATGCGCAGGGATTTACCGCCCAGCATCTTCAGGGGGAGGCGGTCCCCCGTCAGGTTGTTGGCCATGAGCAGAGCCGTAAAGCCCGTGGCGACCATCAGCACGTAAGCCGTGAGCGCCGGGGTCTGATAGAAAAGAAACAAGGTGACCAGGACGAAGTAACCCAGGAAGACGAGGATGTACAGATCCCGCCGGGTTCTCATTTCCAGCAGCTTCATGCCCGCCATGAGCACCAGCAGGGTGACGCCGAACTGGCGGCCTTCGCTGAGATCGGCCTGGTAGATCACCAGCATCACACTGACGCCCAGCAGCAGGGCCATGAGCCAGGTCGGCGCGGCGCTTTCCGGGCGGGGCCAGAGCAGCAGGCGCAGCAGTACAAACAGGGCAAAGCCGCCGCTGACGGCAAGGGGCAGGTTCCAGGCATGAGGCAGGGCCGCCAGGGCCGTGAGCAGGCTGCCGGCGCGAAACAGGGCGGGGGACAAAGGACGCAGAACCAGCATGTCTCTCATGGCGTTTCACCATGCAGGGCCAGGGCTTCCAGGCAGGTCTGGCGATGGGCTTCTCCCCGGTCGGGAGCGATATCCCGGCCCGGCAGGCGCAGGCCGTAGTGCACCGGCTGCGTGGAAAGCGCCTGTACCGCCCCGGCCAGCATGCCCAGGCGGATTTCCGTGTTCTTTTCCTCCAGGGCGTCATAGTCCAGCCAGAGCCGGTTGACCCGGTCCCCGCCGAACTGCTTCACCAGCAGGCCCTTCTCTCCCGCCAGGGCTTTCCAGTGCACATGGCCCAGGGGATCGCCGGGCCGGTAGCCCCGGTGGCCAACGAAGTCGTCCGTGCCCATGCCCCGGTCGCCATCGCTGCTGCCCGCATAGCCGGGGTCGGCCTGGTGCGGATAGCCATCCAGGGGCCGGGGCCAGACGATGGCTTCCATGTCCGTGTCCAGGTAACACCAGGCGCGCAACAGCCCCAGGGGAAAACGGCTTTCCACCGTCAGGCGGCCGGGCCGCAGCCGTCCCCGCCACCGGGTTTGAAAGGGTACGCGGACGTCTGTTCCGCCCCCCGCCGGACAGTCGGCGAAAACACTTTCCTGGCCGGCGAATCCCAGCTGCAGGGCATGGCGCGCCCGGCCCGCGGCATCACGCAGCCGGACATGAAAAAACGTGGTTTCCCCGGCGAACACCGGCTCCCCATGCCGGCCGCGCAGCCGCAGGTCCAGGAGGTTGTACCAGGTGTGAAAAATGGCCTGCACGAAAATACCGGTGAGCAGAAAGGTGAGAATGAAGGCCGGGTTGTTGGCGTAGTTGATGGAAGCGATGAGCAGGGTAATGAGCAGCACCCCGAACATGGCGCCATAGCGGGTGGGAAGAATGTAGATCTTGCGCCCCCTGACCACCGCCTCGCCGTTTTCGGCGGGACGCACCACGCGCAACAGCTGAATCAAACGGCCCGCCATGAAGATGGCACCCCGGGTGACATTAAGGCACCACCACCGACTGCAGGATCTGCGCGGCATGGGTGCCGCCCTCGGTTCCCGGCCCGAGGCGGTGACCGGCCACGCTGGTCCATACGGCCTGCACGTCTTCCGGCAGCACCTTCTCCCGTCCCCGCAGCCAGGCCCAGGCTCTGGCAGCCTGGAGCAAACCCATGCCCGCCCGGGGAGAAAGGCCGGTGGTGTTGCCGCTCTCCCGGCTGGCGCTCACCAGGGCCTGCACATAGTCCAGCAGGGCGTCCGAGACGAACAGCTGCTTTGAGGCCTGCTGCCAGTGTTTCAGGTCGTCCAGGGTGGCGACGGGTTCCAGGCCCTCCAGCCGCGCCCGGCCACCCTGCCCCTGCAGCAGCCGCCTTTCCGTGGCCTCGTCAGGATAGCCCAGGCTGATGCGCATGAGAAAGCGATCCAGCTGGGACTCGGGCAGAGGGAAGGTCCCCACCTGGTGGGCCGGGTTCTGGGTGGCGATGACGAAGAAAGGATACGGCAGGGGCCGGGTTTCGCCCTCCGCGGTGATCTGCCGTTCTTCCATGGCTTCCAGCAGGGCGCTCTGGGTCTTGGGGGTGGCCCGGTTGATCTCGTCCGCCAGCAGCAGCTGCGCAAAGATGGGGCCGGGGTGAAAATGGAAGCCTTCCGTGTTGCGGTCGTAAACGGACACGCCGATGACATCCGCCGGCAGCAGATCGCTGGTGAACTGGATGCGCTGGTAATCCAGCCCCATGAGCG
>JALVEW010000029.1 GCA_027030425.1 Sedimenticola sp. | reverse complement strand
CAACCGAGGCATCTATCTGATGGCACAGCAGTCTGCGGGGGAAAGCGATTCCCCGGTTCGGTTGGTTGAAGCGGATTTCGCAGAGGCTCAGTTCATCGCTGTCGCTGATGACGCCGGCTGGTGGTCCTGACATGTGAATGATGGATGGCGCCCAGCTGCCGCCCGTAACGCTTCGTATCAGCTGGATCAGCACGGATACAGTAAACAAATCCGTTTGCAGATATGATTGGCCGGGAATCAGGCCCCATTGAATCAGCCAGACCAACTCTCCATCCTCGATCAGGCGGTAGTCCGCCAGACTGCTTTGCTGTTGCGCCTGTTCGATGAACTGCCCGATGAGCTGCTTGAGGTTTGCGCAATCGCGGTAACGCAGCGGCAGAGAACGAATGTGTGCCAGGGACTGTTCTTCAACAACCTGCATGCCAAAAAGGGGAAGGCCCTGGGTGTTGGCAACACGTTCCAGGAAATCCATGCCAGCCTTGAGAGAAACGGCCTGATATGGGTTCACTTCCTCCCAAGGCAGGTCGGGAAGACCGACATCACGAAACATCTTTCGCGTTGGGAGTCCCATCCGCTCTACCATCGATACGATGGGACCCATCACGCCTGCACGTAACAAGGGAATATCGTCAGGCATCCATTCATTATTATCGCGAAATGTCGAGTTGCGTTGAGAATAACAACAATGTCGCGAAATGACAATTGCTGCACATAATGCCTGCTGTTACATTTCCAGCCAAGTCAGGAAATGTAAACCGGCATGGAAAACCTGTAAGCCGGGATTATTGTTGTGCTTTTCAAATCAATATCTTGCGCTCTATGTTCCCACTGAATACAGGGATTCGGGATAAATAACGGGAGAATGAAATGGCAAAAAAAATACTGGTCGTCGGAGGCGTCGCAGGTGGGGCTTCCGCCGCTGCGCGCTGTCGCAGACTCAGTGAGGAAGACGAAATCATCATGTTCGAGAAAGGGCCGCATGTTTCCTTCTCCAACTGTTCGCTGCCCTATTATCTGAGCGGCACGGTGGCCAGGGCTGAGGATCTGGTGCTGATGACGCCGGAAAAGTTTCGTGGCCAGTACGACATCGATGCGCGCGTACGTCACGAAGTGATCTCCATCGACCGCGAAAACAGGCAGGTCGAGGTGCGTGATCTGGAAAACGGGGAGACCTACCGTGAATCCTATGACAAACTGATCCTGTCGCCGGGAGCGCGTCCTGTGGTTCCGCCGATTTCCGGTATGGAAAAGGCCAATGTGTTCACGATCCGGAATGTGGTGGATATCGAAAAGCTGAAACAGGCCATCGACCGTATCAGACCAACGCGTGTGACCATCATTGGCGGCGGGTTCATCGGCATAGAAGTGGCCGAGAATCTCGTCGAGGCGGGGCAGAGCGTTTCTCTGGTCGAGGCGGCCCCGCAGATTCTGGCCCAGTTCGACGATGAAATGGTGCAGATTCTGCACAAGGAACTGCTGGATCAGGGGGTCGATCTGGTGGTGGGGGATCGCGTCGAGGCATTCGATACCGATACAGTGGTTCTGTCCTCGGGCCGGCGCATAAGCTCCGAAGTCGTGGTTCTGAGCATCGGCGTGCAGCCTGAAAGCGAGCTTGCCGGTAAGGCGGGACTGGCTCTTTCGGAGGCGGGCTTCATCAAGGTAGATCACAATTACCGCACGGCTGATCCCGATATCTATGCGGTGGGTGATGCCATCGAGGTTTATTTCCCGCTGTTGGGCAAGTATGGCTCGCTGGCGCTGGCGGGACCCGCCCAGCGGCAGGCCCGGGCCGTGGCCGATCATATTCACGGCATTCCGGTGCATTACGGCGGCTATATTGGGTCATCCGTGGTCAAGGTGTTTGGCTACAATGCCGCGTCCACCGGTCTGAATGAACGGCAGCTGCGGGAGATGGGCGCTTCCTTCGAGCATGTGATGATCGTGCCCAAGGACAAGGTCGGACTGATGCCGGATTCCGAGGAGCTGCATTTCAAGATTCTGTTCGAAAAACCCACAGGGCGCATTCTGGGCGCCCAGGCCATCGGACGCGGCAATGTGGACAAACGGATCGATGTGATTGCTACAGCGATCAGCGCCAAGGCGAGCGTGGATCAGCTCAAGCATCTGGAACTGTGTTATGCGCCGCCCTTCGGATCAGCCAAAGATGTGGTCAACATGGCCGGGTATGTGGCGTCGAACATATTGCACGGTACTTTTCAGCAGGTTCGGGTGAATGATATCCGTAAACTGCACGATGCCGGAGCCTTCATTCTCGATGTGCGGGAGCAGGAGGAATGGGATGCAGGTCATTTGTTGCGCGCCCACCATGTACCCCTTTCGGAGCTGCGCCAGCGGCTGGATGAAATTCCCACCGATCAGCCCGTTTATGTTCACTGCCGTTCAGGACAGCGCTCCTATAGCGCGGTGTGCGCCCTGCAGCATCGTGGCTATGATCAGGTATTCAACGTCTCGGGGGGTTACCTGGGGATCTGCTTTTACGAGTATTTCCGTGACAAGACGCTGGATCGACCGCCGATCGTATCGGCTTATGATTTCCAGTAACGCGATGAAAAACAGGAGAAACGGATCATGAGCGAACAAGATTCAGTGATTGTCACCGGCGGCTCGGGCCTGTTGGGTTCGTCTCTGGTGCATCAACTGGTAGAGGCGGACAGAGAAAAGGTTGTCGTGATGGATGTGAACCCCGATCCGCGCCGCCTGACCGATATTGCCGACAGGGTAGAGTATATCGAGGGCGATGTTGCCGATCCCGGGCATCTGCGCGAAACCATCGGACTTATCCGGCCCCGGCGGATATTCCATCTTGCCGCGTTTCTGGGCGACTGGTGCGAGGATGATCCTCTTGAAGGCACACGGATCAATATCAACGGGGTGCAGCATCTCTTCGAAGCCGCCTGCGAGTTCGGGGTGGAACAGGTGCTGTTTTCCAGTTCTCTGGGGGTGTTCGGCTATGATCTTGACGATGATGAAATATTTACCGACAAGACCCTGCAGCGGCCATTTTCCTACTATGGTGTGACCAAGCTCTATGCCGAGGGGGCGGGGCGTTGGTACAAGCGCAAGCGCGGGCTGGATTTTCGCAGCATCCGCTTTCCGGCCATCGTGGGGCCTGGAGTCAAGGCCGGCGGGATCGTCAACTATATCTCGTCGATGATCGAATATTCCCATGCCGGAAAGCCCTATACCATCCAGCTGGCCGAGGATACGCGCGTGGCGGTGGTGCATGTGGAGGATGCGGGCAATTCCCTGATTCAGCTTGCCTCCGCCCCCATCGAGAACATCCGCATGGTCAATTACCTCATCAATGGCATTTCGCCTGTACCCACGGCGGCGGAGATGGCCGAAATGGTGCGCAGCCGTATTCCCGGGGCGCAGATCGATTTCAAACCGCGCGAGGACTGGACCAAGATCATCAAGCTCAGCGGCCGTCCCGTGGACGACAGCTGCGCGCGCGCGGAATGGAACTGGACGCCGCAGTTCCACAGCTTTGAAAGGATTCTGGATTCCTATCTGGCGGCTTTGGAAAATCAGAAAACATAGAGAGAGAACATGACCAGGAAAAGCGAAAAAAATGACCGATCCGCATCCAGCAAACCCGTGGGCACGAGCGTTACCGAGAAAGTGACCGGACCTGAAGCCATCGAGGAGAAATGGGGCTTCGAGCAGGCCATCGTAGGGCCGGTGGGCAGTCTTGCGTTCATGCAGCTTTCCAACAACGACAGGGTCATAGCCGCCCAGAAATATGGCGGTCTTAGGGAAAGCACGGGCGAAGTGGAAATTTCATTTTTCGGGATGTGCGCCTTCAGAATCACCACGCCGAAGGGGCTGGAGATCGTCATCGACCCGTGGCGGAATGCGCCGGGCTTTGGCGGCTACTGGTTCCTTGTGGACTTCCCTGTAACCCGCTGCGATATTGGCTTAAGCACCCATGCCCACGGAGACCACGACGCCCTCCACCGCCTGGACGCCGGGATGATATTGGATCGCATGGGAGGCACCTTCGAGCTGGGAGACGTGAAGATCACCGGCATTCTGGACAAGCATATGTGCGAACCCCAGAACGATCTTTACAACGCCAAGATGATGATGGAGCTGTTTGGCAAGAAAACCTGTCCACCAGGCGAGACTATGGAATGGTGCAACACCATGTTCCTGATCGAAACCGGCGGACTGCGGATTCTCCATTGGGGCGACAACCGGCAGAATCCCCCCGATGACGTGTGGGAGATGATGCGTGATATCGACATTGCCCTGCTGCCCGTGAGTGACGACGGACATATCCTCACGCCGCGCTGGGGCATGAAGATCGCCGAGAAGCTCAACGCCAAAGTCATTATTCCCCATCACTACTACATCGAGGGGCTGAATGCGCCCAATGCAGGTTGGGAACTGCCCGCGGTACAGTTCACGCGCATGCTGGATCATACATTCCTTGATACCCACACCATCAGCCTGAGCCCCGAGAAGATCAAGGACTACAAGCAGCATGTGATGTATTTCGGCGAAAATACCGTAACCGAAATCTACAAGTGGCAAGCGCCGGAATACCGTGCCGAGAATGCGCCTCTGCCAGAGCCCGTCAAGGCATGGGAGCGCTTCAAGCCCGCCAAGGGCGACCGCTACTGATAAAGAAGGAGCATCCAGATGAGTTCAGACAACAACACCCCTTCCAGTGGCGAGGAAGGGAAACCTTCGCGCCGGAATTTCTTCCGTACCGCGCTGGGCAGCCTGGCGGGACTGGCGGGCATGGCCACTCTGTCCGGCCATGCGCCTCAGGCGCATGCCAAGGTGACCGACAAGAAACGCGACCGCAGCTTCCGCGTCATCGACTTTCGCTGCCGCCCGCCGCTGAAATCCTTTGCGGGCCTGTTCAAGATGCGCTTGGGCTATATCGCCCAGCGGCCCACCACTCTTGGCAATCCCGCGACTCACGGCAAGGTGCCCGACGTGGTACGCATGGTGGGCAAGGAGGGCGCCATGAAGGCGTGGTGGGATGAAATCGACCGCGCCGGGATAGACAAGGTGGTCGTGGCCGGCCGCGCCATAGAGGGCGACCCTGAAAACAGCATGGACGGCGCCGCCCTGCTGGCAATGGAAAAGGAATACAAGGGGCGGTTTTTCGGCATCACGCCGATCAATATCGATGGAGAGCTGCGCGCCGCGCTGGATACCCTGGAAGCCGAGATCACCGCCGGCATCAGGGGCGCGACCATTGAGCCTGGATACCGCAAGAAAGGCGGCCCCACGACCATCGACAATGCCGATTTCTTTCCCTTTTACGAGTTGTTGCAGGACAAGGGCTTGCCGCTTCAGGTTCAGACCGGCGCTTTTGCTGGCGTTGACAACTGGGATGAGCCGAACCAGATCTGGCGCATGGACAGCGTGATGAAAAAATTTCCGCGTCTGCGCCTGATCCTTGGGCACGGGGGCTATCCACGGATCACCGAGGCGCTGGCTTTGGCGCTGAAATGGCCCAGCGTGGTTATCAGTTCGGATGTCTATACATTTTGGCCCGGCGGTCAGCTTTACCAGCAGAATATCGAAATGCTGCAGGATCAGTTCGTTTATGGCTCGGCTTTTCCATTCGGTAACTTCGACACCACTCTGCAACAGACCCTGGCCCTGCCGCTCAGTGATGCGGTAATGCAGAAATACCTCTATGACAACGCCGCGGCGTTGCTGAATATCTGAAGAAGGAGGGATCGAGTTGGGCGAATTCGCGCAAATTTTTACCCTGGTGGCGAAAGTCTCCATTCTGGTTTTTGTCATCGGTTCGATGTTGAGCCTGGGGCTTGGATTGACCATGCCCCAGATCGTCGATCCCTTGAGGGACATGCGCCGGGTGGTGCTGGCCCTGCTGGCCAATTTCGTCCTGGTGCCGTTTCTGACCTGGCTCATTCTCAAGGGCATACCCCTGGATACCGGCACCAAGATTGGTCTCGTTCTGCTGGCCACGGCGGCGGGCGCGCCTTTCCTGCCCAAGCTGGCGCAGATCGCCAAGGGTGATGTGGCCTTCTCGGTGGGCCTGATGCTGTTGCTGATGGTGGCGTCCATCATTTATCTGCCCCTGGTCTTGCCGTTGATGCTCGAGGGCGTGGAGGTGGATGCCGCCGGTATCGCCCGCTCTCTTGCGCTGATGATGCTGCTGCCGCTGATCGTGGGTTTGGTGGTGCGGGCTCATGCGGAGGAGTTGGCGAAGACGATCAGCCCGTTCCTGCTCAAGCTGTCCAATCTGGCGCTGGTGCTGCTGACCGTGCTTCTTGTGCTGCTCAATCTGCGCAATATCCTGTCGATGATCGGGCTGGACGGCCTTGCCATCATTGCTTTCCTGCTGGCGTCGATCGGGGCGGGAATGGCTCTGGGCGGACGCTCGGCGCCCGTGCGCAATGTCATGGGACTGGGCACGGGCCAGCGCAATATTTCCGCGGCACTGGTCGTTGCGGGGCAGAATTTCGATGATCCCAAGGTTTTGGTCACCCTGATCGTTACCGCAATCGTCGGCTTGCTGATCCTGATGCCCCTAGCTTCGTGGCTGGGCCGCAGATGAGCGGAATACGTAACTACTCAGCGTAACTGTATTGCAGAGAGGGTCTGTCATTGAATGGCCTGGACGCTGTGAATACGTCCTTGTACGCTCTGCGGCAGCCTCCATGCTGCGGAAGCCTGGCTATTCAATGACAGCCCCTCTTCCCGGATCAGGATGCTGAGTTGATGCTGGAAAACAAACTTATCCGAGGAGTTAAAACAACCATGAACATTCGCAAACCGATTTTCGCGCTGCTGGCCGCCTGTCTGTCGATGCCAGTTCTGGCCGCCGACTGGGCTGAGCAGACCGATTTTCAGAAGCGGCTCGCGCCCAAGCGCCTGCCGATGATGCAGGCCGACAATTCAGGTAAGCCCTTGCCGGTCGATCCGGCCTTTCTGGCGGACCGGCTGGCCATCATCAACCATGTGGCCGCCTATTCCTATCTGATCGATGAAGAACGCTGGGATGAATGGTTCGCCCTGTTTTCCGATGACATACTGTTCGAAACCACGGTGCCTTGTTTCGGCACGATCAAAGCCAAGGGCATGAAAGCGTTTCGCAAGTTCGTCGATGTGCGGTTTCGCGGTCCGGGCAGTGAGAAAAACACGGCAGTCAAGCGCCATACCATGGGTAATGTCCATGTCGTCAACCAAACGGCGAACACAGCCGAAGTCCGCACCTATCTGCTGATTTCACTGGCCAAGCCGGATGGCCAGTTCGTTGTTTTCACCAGCGGCACCTACAACGCGAGCCTGGAAAAACGGAACGGAAAATGGACCATCACCCGCTGGTATATCGAAGTGGATGCCGCCGCGCCGAAATCGGACATTGCTAAACACCCGGGGATCGAGTTCATTCCCGATGAACGGCCCGTCTGCAAGGGGAAATAACCATGAAAGCCTATCGCCTCTTCGACTGGCAGACGCCGCCGCGACTGGTCGATATTCCCATTCCAGAGCCCGGTTCGGGACAGGTGCGGCTCAAGGTGGCGGGCAACGGATTGTGCCAGTCAGACCTGCACATGATACACGACTGGACTGAAAGCCCGCCGCATATCAATGTCACGCTGCCCCAGACCATCGGCCATGAAATCGGTGGCTGGGTGGACAAGGCCGGCCCCGGGGTTTCGGGCTGGGACAAGGGACGCGCGGCACTGGTCACCCTGGCCGGATGCGGACACTGCGATGCCTGTCTGCGTGGCTGGAACAACTATTGCCGGGGCAAGCCCATCCAGCCGGGGATCGGAATGGATGGTGGTCTGGCGGAATATGTATTGGTTCCGGTAGGCTGTCTCGTGCCTTGTGACGGCCTGGATCCCGCCGAGGGCGCGCCGCTCACCGATGCGGGGCTGTCTTCCTATCACGCGGTACGCCGCGTCGCGCCGGTTCTGCTGCCGGGGTCGGTGGCCGTCGTGATTGGCGCGGGCGGTCTGGGACACCTGGCAGTGGCGGCTCTGAAGGCGGTAACTCCGGCGGAAGTGATCGCCGTCGATCCCAGCCCTGACGCGCGGGCGCTGGCCCTGCAATCGGGGGCCGATAGGGCGGTGGAGCCCGGCGATGATACATTGCCGCGACATGATGCGGCCGCCGTTCTGGATTTCGTCGGCGCCGCTGTCACCCTGCAATCGGCTTTTGACATGATCCGCCCCCAGGGGCATGTGGTCATGGTCGGGCGCGGCTCGGGCGAATTGCCTTTCACGCACCGTTCCATGCCCTATGGCGCCACCTTGTCCACCACATTCGGCGGCACGAAGGCGGAGTTGAGTGAGCTAATCGCGCTGGCCAGATCCGGTGCGGTGCGCCCGCATCTGTCACGCCATCCGCTGGATGAGGTGGAGCAGGTGCTCAATCGCCTGGCAAAGGGTGAAATCAGCGGGCGCGCGGTGATTGTTCCATAAGGCGATATGCCCTGGGTTCTATCCGCTTTGCGGTGGGGTGTCCTACTTTCGGATTACAGCTGGCGGGCCAGATTGCAACCCTCATGGATGGTGGCGTTGTCATCGAGTTATTTCTCCATCAACGCGTTGCCGAGCGGAAGGGTCAGCGTCTGTTACAGGGGTGTATCCAAAATTGTCGAACGGAAACGCCGAGCCATCAACGAACTGATCCTGTAGCATTTCGATATTCTGCTGGTAAAGCTGTCTGCCGTGCTTGCCAAAGCTGTGCCCAGACGACATCATGCGACATTCACCTTTTCCGTTCACGAGAAAGATTTCCGGCTTCTTGACTGTGGAGGTGGGGAAAAACTGCTACGGGCAGTGCAGCAATGACCATAAGAATGACGATAGTCTTGTACCGCCTGTCCGGCGTAGCGCTTCACCCGACGACCAGCAATGCCCATGCCTGCTGGCGGCGTCTGGGCCGCCTTCTGGTAGGCGCGGCACTGGGCCTAGGCCTGTTTGCGCTCACGGCCTGCACCACCCTCGGCCCTGACTTCAAGCCGCCGGAAGATCGCGAGCTGACGAGCTGGGACGATTCCCTGCATGGGTTGGCCATCGCCCCGTCGCCCCCGGCGAAGGCCTTGGTGGCGACCCCGGAGCTGGCCTTTTGGTGGGAGACCTTCAACGACCCGGCGCTGAACCGTCTGATCGCCGCAGCACGTACGGACAATCCGCAGTTGCGCATCGCCGTCCTGCAGATTCTCGAGAGCAGGGCGGTGCTCGGCATCGCCGGTAGTGCCCTGTACCCGCAGGTACAGCAGATCAACGCGTCGGCCAGCTATGTGAACAAGAACGACCACGAAGTTTCCAACCCGCTCACCGACGGCAGCCGCACCACCTTCGGCGCCGGCTTCAACATTGGCTGGGAGCTGGACTTCTGGGGCCGGTTCCGGCGCGGCGTGGAATCGGCCGACGCCAGCTTCTTCGCCTCCGTGGAGAACCAGCGCGCGGCACAGGTGCTGATCAACGCCCAAGTGGTGAGCCTCTATTACAGCTACCGGGTCATCCAGGCGCGTATCGACATCGCGTTGAAGAATGCCGAGATCCAGAAGCGCAGTTTCGATATCGCCACCGAGCTGTTCAAGAGCGGCAACGCCTCCGAGCTTGATCTGCAGCAGGCCAAGACCCAATACCTCTCTACCCGTGCCAGCATCCCGCTTCTGGAGCAGGCCCTGACGCAAACCCGCAATGCCCTGGCCGTGCTGCTCGGCCGTTCGCCCGGCAGCCTGCCCGGACTGGATGATGACGATTACCAACTGCCGCAAGTCGACTGCACCAAGGTTGCTGTCCTGCCTGCCCACCTGCTGCTGCGCCGACCGGACATCCGCGCCGCGGTCTGGCAGGTAGCGGCCCAGTCGGCACAGATCGGGATTGCCGAGGCCGACTACTACCCGAGCATTTCCCTGGTTGGCAGCCTCGGCTGGAACGGCAGCAGCAGGTCCACCGCCGGCGCTAGTAGCCTCGGCATCGGCCCGGCGCTGAGCTGGAACATCTTCTCCTACGGCCGCATTGAGAACAACGTGCGACTACAGGATGCGCGTCTGCAGCAGCTCATCGAAAACTACCGAAACCTAGTCCTGCAGGCGGCCGCCGAGGTGGACAATGCCGCCATCGCCGTGGTCAAGAGTGCCGAGCAGGAGGCGCTGCTGCATGAGACCGTGATGACCGCCGAGCGGGCCCTGCAGATCGCCAACACCAGTTACCAGGAGGGCTACGCCGACTTCCAGCGCGTGCTCGATGCCCAGCGCTCGCTGTTTGCGCAGAACGACCGCCTGATCAGCGCCCGCAGTCAGAACATCGCCGCGGTGATCAGTCTCTACAAGGGTCTGGGTGGCGGCTGGTCGCCGGCTCAGGTGGCGGATATGTTGCCCGAACGTGTCATCGAAACCATGAAGCAGCGCGTCGACTGGGGGGCGCTGCTGGATGACCCTTTACCCGCCCCCGGTCAGCAACCCGACTTCGTGAAGAGTGGCGATAGGTCCATGAGTGAACACCATGAGTGAGCAGAAGACAGCGTCGGAAGAAGCGCAGACGCCCGCCGCCGGCAACGCCGTGAAGCGAGGTACCCTCATCGTACTGGGGTTGATCGTGCTCACCGTGGTCTGGTATCTGGCTGGCGACCGCTATACCCCCTACACCCAGCAGGCCCGGGTGCAGGCCTTCGTGGTGGGCGTGTCGCCCAAGGTGTCCGGCGCGGTGACAAAGATCTGGGTAAGGACCGACCAATTGGTGGAACGCGACACCCCCCTGTTCCAGGTGGACCCCCAGCCCTACGAGATCGCCCTGGAGCGCGCCAGGGCCAAACAGGAGGGCGCCCGTAGCCAGTTGGCCGCCTCGGTCAGCGCCATCGAGGTGGCGCGCGCCAAGCTGGCGGCGCAACGCGCCAACCTGGAGAAGGCCCGCAAGGACGCCATCCGCCAGGAGAATCTGTACAAGAAGGATCCGGGTGCCATCTCCGTACGACGGGTGGAGATGGCGCAGGCCGCCTATAAGCAAGCCATTGCCAAGGTGAATGCCGCCGAAGCCGATCTGCAGAAGGCCCAGGAGCGTGAAAAGGAAAGCCAGGAGCAGCTGCTGGGTGCGCAAAGCGCCGTTGCGAAGGCGGAGCTCGACCTGAAGAACACCGTGGTGCGCGCCCCCTCCAACGGCGTGATCACCGACCTGCAGGCCGACGTCGGTCATTATGCCGGCACCGGGCGTGCCGTGATGACTTTGGTGGCAGTACATAATGTGTGGATCGATGCCGAATTCACCGAGAACAATCTTGGTCACCTGAAGGTAGGTACGCCAGTGGAATTCGTTCTTGATGTGCTTCCGGGCCGGGTATTCAGCGGGCGGATCCGCAGCATTGGCTTGGGCGTCAGCGCAGGCAGCAAGCCACCGGCAGGTGCGCTGCCGAACATCAAGAACAGCCGTGACTGGCTGCGCCAGCCCCAGCGTTTCCCGGTGTCCATCGCCTTCGACCGCCACCAGGAAGGACTGAAGCCGGGTTCCCTGCGCGTCGGCGGCCAGGCCGAGGTCATCGCCTACAGCGAGGAGGCCGGCATGCTGAAGGTGCTGGGCAAGGGCTTCATCCGCTTCATGAGCGTGCTGTCCTACGCCTACTGAGCGGGGGAGCCGATAGCATGAGCCTGCAGGCCCGTCGCGTCTTCCGCCTCGCCCTCACCACGGCCCTGACCCTGGTGCTGGTCTATGCCCTCAGCCTCACCTTCGCTTTCATGGCACCGCTTTTCGCCTTCATGCTCACCCTCAATCCGGCACCGCCGATGGGGGCGAAGAGGCTGCTGGTGCTGGTCATCCTCGTGGCCGTCACCACCGGCGTCGGGCTGTTGCTGGTGCCCCTGCTCATGTATTTCGCTCCCGCCGCTGTGGTGGTGGTACTGCTGGGCCTGTACCTAAGTTTCTATCTCACGATTTACAAGCAGCAGCCAGCGCTGGGCACCTTCGTCGCCATCGGTTTCACCGTCATTTCGGCCACCAGCCTGTACGACTTCAGCCTAGGCAAGATGTTGGTGGAGTCCTTTCTCAGTGGTATCGTCATCGCCATCGTCTGCCAGTGGCTGGTCTACCCCCTGTTCCCTGAGGATTCCCAGGCGGCAGGCCAGAAGGATCAGGAAGCTCCCCCGGTCGATGCCGAGGCCTCACGCTGGATCGCCATCCGTGGCACCCTCATCGTTCTGCCGGTGTACCTGCTGGCACTGAACAACCCATCGCTATTCGTCGCCGCCATCATGAAGTCCGTGACCCTGGGACAGCAGACCTCCCACATCGACATCGCCCACGCTGGACGCGAGCTACTGGGCTCGACCTTCCTCGCCGCTTGTTTTGCCATGGCCGTCTGGATGGGACTGCGCATCCTGCCCAATCTGTGGATGTACTTCCTGCTCATGTTGCTGACGGCGATATTCGTGGCCAGCAAGATCTATGGCGCCCTGCCCACGCGCTATCCGACCTCGTTCTGGTCCAACGTCATGACCACCCAGCTGATCCTGCTGGGACCGGCCATCGCAGACATCGCCAGCAGCAAGGATGTCTACATGGCATCCTTCGTGCGCCTGTCGCTGTTCGTCGTCATCAGCCTCTATGCCTGGTGGATGGTGGCCCTGCTTGATACCTGGCGGCATCGCCGCCGGAACGCCATTACCCTGAAGAACAGCTGATGCGAAATCCACTATCTGTGTTAATCAGCGGGCGCGCGGTTATTGTTCCATAGCGGGTTGTCGCACAACACTCTTTTTCGACCGCCTGCGTGTGGCACAAGGATGTGCCGCCACTTTGACAATGGCTGCAGGGCATCGAAAATGAGGGAAGCGGGAAACCCTGTTTTCTGCTCGTGCCATACATCGTATTACCGCTGGAAATTCAATCTGTTATTGAGTTACAGTCTATTACATGAATATCTCCCGCACGTTCAATATAAGCGACCGAATTGTTTCGGGTTTATGGGGTTATTGGTATGTTGTTTTGGTGAAATATTAGGTAGTGGTGTTCTCCGTCATGATCCGAAAGCCGTTTCTGTCCTTCGTCCTTACGCTTATCCTGGGCGCCTGTGCCACCAGCCCCACGGGCCGGCACCAGCTCATGCTGGTCAGTCCTTCACAGGCGATGCAGGCCTCGGCCAAAGCCTATCCTGAAAAATTGAAGGAATACGAGGCCAAGGGCAAGCTGAACAACCGGCCTGAAATGCTTGCCCGGGTGAAGAAAATCACCGGCCGCCTTATCGCCCAGGCTGTTCGCATGTACCCCGAAAGCCGTGACTGGGACTGGGAAGTGGTTGTTGTCGATGACCCGGAAACGGTCAACGCCTGGTGCATGGCCGGGGGCAAGATGGCCATCTACACGGGGCTGATGGAAAAACTGCATCCCACGGATGACGAACTGGCCCAGGTCATGGCCCATGAAATCAGTCACGCCCTGTCCAATCATGTGGCGGAACAGATGTCCGTCGCCCTGGCCTCACAGCTTGGCCTGGCGGTGCTGTCCGCCACGGCCCTGCATGACAGCCGCTACCGCACGGCGGCGCTCACCGGGGCGGCCCTGGCGGCCACCCTGGCCATTGAGCTGCCCTACAGCCGCAAGGCCGAGGCCGAGGCGGATCGTATCGGCATCGAGCTGGCGGCCAAGGCGGGCTATGATCCCAGGTCCGCTGCAACCCTGTGGCAAAAAATGGGACAGATCAACACAAGCGCGCCGCCGGAAATTCTCAATACGCACCCATCGGCGGAACACCGTCAGGAAGCCCTGAAAGCCCTGGCGCCCAGGATGATGAAGTATTACCACCCGGAAGCGCCTCATCCCGTCTATCCCCTGGACTGACGGCAGTGGGTCTTCTCAACTTTTGAGTCGCTTGAGGGGGTCTTGGCGGTAATAGGCGCGCAACTGCAGGTAGGCCTCTTGGCAGTGGTGCTTGAGGGCATGTGGCGCAGTGAAGAAATATTCACTGAGCACGGCGAAGAACTCCGCCGGGTTGGTGGCGGCGTAGGGGTTGATGCAGGCCTGTCCCCTTTCCAGCTGGCGCAGCAGACGCTCGTAGGCCTGGCTCAGGGTACGGCTCCATTCTTCGATGGGCATCTCCGGGTGCAGGGGTGGCATGCCGTTCACCCGGCCGTTGAGGGCGTCCAGCTTGTGGGCGAACTCGTGGATGACGACGTGGCTGCCCGGATGCCGATGGTAGCTGTCTCTTTTCACGTCTTCCCAGGAAAGCACCATGGGGCCGTTCTGCCAGGATTCGCCGCTGAGATGTGAGGCCTGCTCGTGACTGACGCCAAACTCGTCGGTGACGGTTCGTCGTACCCTGAATGCGCCGGGGTAGACGATGAGTTCCGTCCAGCCGTCGAAGCTGGATTCGTCCAGTTCCAGGATCAGCAGGGCGGCCTGGGCGGCGATGACGGCCTTCATCTCCAGGCTCAAGTCCAGCCCCTGTACACCGTGAATGGCCTTGTCATGCAGCAGCAGGGTGGTGCGTTCCCTGAGACGGACCGCGTGGCGCACACTCAGGTTGTGCAGCAGATAGAGTTCCCGGCGCAGACGGCGCCAGAGAAGGTCCGGCAGGCCATGACGGCGCAGGGTGCGTGCGGTACGGTAGCGTCTGAGGCGGGAAAGCAACATGCGGGCTGATCCGGCTGTTTTCGTCAGCTCATTATAGGTGTTTCACGCCACCATGCGCCCTGTGTTTTCCGGGAATGTACCTGATTGGAAAATATTTGCTAAAATGCTGTAAATATTTTGCATAACCTATTGATTTTATAAATCTCGTGCATCAAACCCTCAACAAGCGGCTCAAGGAAGGCGCCTTTCTGCTCCTGCTGGCCATCAGCGCCTACTTCGTTTTGTCCCTGGCGACCTTCTCACCGGAAGATCCCGGCTGGTCTTTCGTGGGGGCCAGGGAAGTGCCCGAGAATGCCGGCGGCCCCGTGGGTGCCTGGTTTTCCAGCGTCTTGTTGACCCTGTTCGGTTACCTGGCCTACCTGGTGCCCGTCATTGTTGTCTGGAGCGGCTGGCTGCTGTTCAGGGACCGGGAGGAGAACAAGGACACGGACTATCAGCTGCTGGTATTCCGCTGGCTGGGGTTCTTCATCACCCTCATGGCCGGCAGCGGGCTGGCCACCATGCACGTGACCGCGCAGACTTCCCTGCCGGAAGGGGCGGGGGGCATCCTCGGCAAGGCCCTGGAGTCCCTGCTGGTGGACGTGGTCAGTCCCGTGGGCAGCAGTTTGTTCTTGCTGACCCTGTTCATGGTGGGCTTTACCCTGTTTAGCGGTATTTCCTGGCTTGCCGTCATGGATGGCATAGGCGGCCTGGTGCTGGGCGGCTTTCGGCGCATGGTGGCCCTGTTCAAGCCGAAACAGCCTTCCCTGCCTACGGCACGGCAAATGAAGAAGGAACGCTCCGAGTCCCTGAAAAAGGAGAGGCAGCGCATCAAGGAACGCAAGCCGCCGAAGATCGAAACCGAGATCACCAAGGTGGTGCCCAGCGTGCGGGTGGAAAAGGAAAAGCAGATGACCCTCATCGAGCCCGAACCCAATTCCGAGCTGCCGCCGCTGTCTCTGCTGGATGAGCCAAAGCATTCCGAGCACGGATATTCCGAAGAGGCCCTGGAGGCTCTGTCTCGCCTGGTGGAACGCAAGCTGGAGGATTTCCGTATCGCCGTGGAAGTGGTGGCCGTGCATCCCGGGCCCGTGGTCACCCTGTTCGAGCTGCAACTGGCACCGGGCACCAAGGCCAGCAAGATCAGTAATCTCTCCAAGGATCTGGCACGCTCCCTGTCGGTGATCTCCGTGCGCGTGGTGGAAGTGATTCCCGGCAAGTCCACCATTGGCCTGGAGATTCCCAATGAGCACCGGGAGATGGTGTATCTCAGTGAGGTGCTCTGTTCCGAGGATTACGACAAGTCCAAGTCGCCCCTGACCCTGGTGCTGGGCAAGGACATCTCCGGCGGTCCCGTGGTGGCGGATCTTGCCAAGATGCCCCATGCCCTCATTGCCGGCACCACGGGCTCGGGTAAATCCGTAGCTATCAACGCCATGATTCTCAGCCTGCTGTACAAGGCGAAGGCGGATGAGGTACGCCTCATCATGGTGGACCCCAAGATGCTGGAGCTGTCCGTGTATGAGGGCATTCCCCATCTGCTCACGCCAGTGGTTACCGACATGAAGGAAGCGGCCAACGCCTTGCGCTGGTGCGTGGGAGAGATGGAGCGCCGTTACCGCCTCATGGCGGCCCTGGGGGTGCGGGGCATCAGCGGTTACAACAAGAAAATCAAGGATGCCGAGAAAGCGGGCGAGAGCATCCCCGATCCCCTGTGGCAGCCTGATCCCACGGGTCTCACGGAAGACGAGCCCGCGGAGCCGCCACCTCTGACTCATATGCCCTATATCGTGGTGGTTATCGACGAACTGGCGGACATGATGATGGTGGTGGGCAAGAAGGTGGAGGAACTCATCGCCCGCCTGGCCCAGAAGGCCCGGGCGGCGGGTATTCACCTGCTGCTGGCCACTCAGCGGCCTTCCGTGGACGTGATTACCGGCCTCATCAAGGCGAACATTCCCACCCGGGTGGCTTTCCAGGTGTCCTCGCGCATCGATTCGCGCACCATACTCGACCAGATGGGCGCCGAGCACCTCCTCGGTCATGGTGACATGCTCTACCTGCCGCCGGGCACCTCCATTCCCCAGCGCACCCATGGCGCCTTCGTCTCTGATGACGAGGTGCATCGGGTGGTGAGCTTCCTCAAACAGGCGGGCGAGCCCAATTATCTGGACGAAATCGTGCAGGAACCAACGGAGGCCATTCCGGGTCTATCTCCCGAGGCCGCCGGCGTGGACACGGAAGATGCCGATCCCCTGTTCGACGAGGCGGTGAAGATTGTCACGGAGAGCCGCCGGGGCTCCATTTCCGGAGTGCAGCGCCGCCTCAAGATTGGCTACAACCGCGCCGCCCGTCTCATCGAGGAAATGGAGCGCATTGGCATCGTCAGCACCCCGGACGGCAAGGGCAACCGGGAGGTGCTGGCGCCACCCCCCATCGAGGACTGAACTTGAAAGCGTA
>JALVEW010000028.1 GCA_027030425.1 Sedimenticola sp. | reverse complement strand
CGGTGGAAAGGGTTGCGAGAAACCAGTTCAGGCCAGGTCGTTCACCAATGACCGGGCCACAGGCGCCGGAATGGAGGGCACTTCAACCCTGAGTTCCGGGTGATCCACCCCCACGGCAATGGGCGCCCCCTGTTTTGCCGCGTCAACCATTTCGGGGCCAAGCTCGAAGCGCAGGAAATGCACGCTGGAGGTCTTTTCCGGCGTGCTGCGTTCCAGGTCTTCATTGGCGACAGGATAGACCTTGTCCAGATCGCCGACCCGCACCCAGACTTTGTCTTCGACACCCACGAGACGGGCAAGCACACGCTTGCGCTCCTCCACATCCGGGTACTCGATCATGAAGGTGGCTTTCCAGTTGCTGCCATCGGGAATCAGGGGATTGTAGGCATCCAGCTCATCCTGAATACCTGCGGCATCGAAAATTTTCTCAATGCGCAGCATTTCCTGGATCTGGTACTGCATGGTCAGCCGGTCCTCGAAATACAGAGCGGCATGATCGTTCAGACGCACCTGGCGGTTCTTTTTGTGTTCCATGACCTGTTTGCGAAATTCGGGGCGGGCCTGGTCATATTCCTCCAGACTCATGAGATCCTGGCGTGTCAGTTTGTTCATTGCTCTACTCCTGCTGTGTTGTTGGACTACATTTTGTGGGGTCGGAGTCAAATCCCACCCAAGTTGCCACAAGGAACAATATCAGACCGTTCCATACCGCCGAATCTACCCGCCATCTTCCCCATTTGACTCCGACCCCGACCAACCGTCTGTCCCTGCCTCCAGGGGTCGGAGTCAAATCATGTCAAACAGTTGATTCCCAACCACGGCATTCTGATTTGACTCCGACCCCGTTTACCAATCAGATACCGTAAGCCTTGCGCAACAGGCGCAAGGGATGCTCGGCCTCCCGGCCATTGTTCAGGGCATGGGCGATATGATGCCCGGCCATGACGCAGTCGCTGGTCAGATGATCCGGCTGGAACTGTTCCACCTTGCGCGCCACCGGGCGCACCAGTTTCATGGAGATGGCATGAAACTCCTTCTTCACCGCATAGGTGCCGTCGTGGCCGGAACAGCGCTCGATGGCCTGCACCTCGGTATCGGGCACCAGCTGCAAAAGCTCCCGGGTCTTGTTGCCGATGCGCTGCACCCGCTGGTGACAGGCCACGTGATAGGACACCTTGCCCAGGGAGTGCTTGAAATCCGTGTTCAGCTTGCCGTGTTTGTGGCGCAGCATGAGGTATTCGAAGGGATCATAAATATGATCCCGCACCTTCAGCACGTCCCCGTCATGGGGAAACATCAGGGGCAGCTCCTGCTTGAACATGAGCACGCAGGAAGGGATGGGCGCCACGATATCCCAACCGTTGTCGATCATCGCTGCCAGCGTCGGAATATTGACTTCCTTTGCCTCTGCAACCGCTTCCAGGTCGCCCAGTTCCAGCTTGGGCATGCCGCAGCAGCGTTCTTTCTCCGCGATGGTCACGGGAATGCCGTTGTGCTCGAACACAGCCACCAGATCCTCGCCGATATCCGGCTGGTTGTTATTGCCATAGCAGGTGGCAAACAGGGCCACCTTACCCGTGGTAGAGCCGGCAGCTTCTCCACGGGCATCGGGCGTGGGTCGGATGCGCTTGCGCAGGGGCTTGCTGGTGTACTTGGGAATCACGGCGTCCTGATCCACGCCCAGGGTCTTTTCCAGCAGCTTGCGGAATCCACCGTTGGCGTTCATGGCGTTCACCACGCCGGCGACGATGGGAATGCCCGCCAGCTTTGGCACGGTATCCGTGGCGGACAGAATCTTGTCCCGGGTTCTGGCGCCGTGATTCTTGAAATGCACCGCCTTGGCCTGGAGCATCAGGTGAGGGAAATCGATGTTCCACTCATGGGGCGGCACATAGGGGCATTTGGTGAGAAAGCACAGATCACAGAGATAACAGTGATCCACCACTTTCCAGTAGTCTTTTTTGTCCACGCCATCGACTTCCATGGTGTCGGACTCGTCCACCAGGTCGAACAGGGTGGGAAAGGCGTGACAGAGGCTGACGCAGCGGCGGCACCCATGACAGATGTCGAACACCCGCTCCATTTCCGTGAGCAGTTTTTCCTCGTTATAGAAATCAGGATTCTTCCAGTCCAGGGGGTGCCGGGTGGGCGCCTCCAGGCTGCCTTCACGTTTTTCGCTCATCTGCTGTCTCCTCCTCTGAAAACCGGGCCGGCAGAACCGGCCCGGCGTGGGGGCAATACGCCCCCTACTGGTCAAGCCAATCAGCTATCCAGGGCATCCAGGGCCTTCTGGAAACGGTTGGCATGAGAACGCTCGGCCTTGGCCAGGGTCTCGAACCAGTCGGCGATCTCGTCAAAGCCTTCATCGCGGGCATCCTTGGCCATGCCGGGGTACATGTCCGTGTACTCATGGGTCTCACCGGCAATGGCCGCTTTCAGGTTATCGGCAGTGCCACCAATAGGCAGGCCAGTAGCGGGATCACCCACTTCCTCCAGGTATTCCAGGTGGCCGTGAGCATGGCCGGTCTCGCCTTCCGCGGTGGAGCGGAACACGGCAGCAACGTCGTTGTAGCCTTCCACGTCCGCCTTGGCTGCGAAGTACAGATAACGGCGGTTGGCCTGGGATTCGCCGGCAAAGGCGTCTTTGAGATGCTGTTCAGTTTTTGAACCTTTGAGTGACATGTCAGTTCTCCTTTCTTGGTTTATGTTGGAAACAGGAAGACGGTCCCGGAGATCTCAGCGGGGCGTCTTCATATTCCGGAATGGTCTCGCCATCCTCGAAAGGAACTATAGTTGACGAAGGGAAGATAATTGAAATTGTTTGTTGCAATACCCTTGATAGGCATTGCCTATGGACCAGTTTTCAGTCCAAGTGCTTGATGCAGCTCAACTTGCTGGCATGCACGGCCTGGCGCAGCACATCGATGGCCTGGGGCCGAGGGAAGCTTTTGCGCCAGGCCAGGGCCACGATGCGGCTTGGGTTGGCATCCTTGAAGCGTTTGATGCTCACCAGGCGCTGGGAGAAACGGTCGGCCCCGGCGGCGGAGCAGGGCAATATGGTCACGCCCATGCCGCTGGCCACCATATATCGGATGGTCTCCAGGGAGCTGCCTTCGAGATCCGCCAGCATGTCCCCTTCCGCCAAATTGCGTTTGCGCAGGCAATCCGGGCAGATTTCCAGCACCTGATCCCGGAAACAGTGGCCGGAACCCAGGAGCAGCACTTTTTCCCGGCTGATGTCCTCGATGCTCAGCTTGTCCCGCTGATTGAGAGGATGGGAACCCGGTACCAGGGCAACGAAATGCTCTTCGTACAGGGGAACCGTGAGAATGCCATGCTCTTCAAAAGGCAGGGAGATGAGAATGGCATCCACTTCCCCCTGCTTGAGCTTTTCCGCCAGCACATGGGTATAGTTTTCCTCGATGACCAGGGGCATCTGCGGCGCCCGCTGGGCCAGCTCGGAAATGAGATGAGGAAACAGGTAGGGACCGATGGTGTAGATGGCGCCGATACGCAGGGGCGCGGCCAGCTGGTCCCGGCCATGCTCGACGATCTCCCTGATGACGCCGGCTTCTTCCAGCACCCGCTGGGCCTGGGCCACCACCTGCTCACCCACTGGGGTGACGGTGACCTCTCCCTGGCGCCGCTCAAACAGTTCCACCCCAAGCTCCCGTTCCAGCTTGCGCACGGCCACGCTCAGGGTGGGCTGGCTGATGAAACAGGCTTCCGCCGCCTTGCCGAAATGCCTCGCCCGGGCCACGGCAACGATATACTTCAGTTCGTTCAGCGTCATGGGCAGAGTGTATCAGAACAGTTGGGACACCAGGAACAGGCTCAGCCAGGGAACATAGGTGATGACCAGCAGGGCCAGGATGAGCACACCCATCCAGGGCAGGGCCGCCCTGGTGACTTCACCCAAGCTCATGCCGGACAGCCCGGCGGCCACATACAGATTCAGGCCCACGGGCGGCGTGATCATGCCCACTTCCATGTTGGTCGTCATGACGATGCCCAGGTGAATGGGATCGATGCCCAGGGAAGTGGCAATGGGATGGAACAGGGGCGCCAGAATGAGCAGGATGGCCGAGGGTTCCATGAAATCTCCAGCGAACCAGAGAATGATGTTCACCATGAGCAGGAACATCCAGGGCTGGGGTTCCGAGGACAGCACCGACTGGGCCAACTCCTGGGGAATACGCTCCTCGGTAAGCACATGGGCAAAAATCATGGCACAGGCGATGATGAACAGCAGCATGGAAGTCATCTTGGCCGCTTCCAGCATCACCTCCGGCACTTTTTTCAAACCCATGTCCTTGTGCACGAACAGGGCGATGAAGGCTGAATACACCGCCGCCACGGCGGCCGCTTCCGTGGGCGTGAACACCCCGCCGTAGATGCCGCCCACCACGATGAAAATCAGCAGCAGCCCCCAGAAGGCGCGCAGGAAACACTGAAACAGGTGCTTCCAGCCCTGCCAGGGTTCACTTGGGATGTTCATACGCCGAGCCGCCAGCCAAGTGGCGGTCATCAGGAACAGGCCCATGAGGATGCCCGGCAGGATACCGGCGATGAACATCTTGCCCACGGACTCCTCCACCGCATCGGCATAGACGATCATGGGGATGGAAGGTGGAATCAGGATACCCATGCTGCCGGAAGTGGCCACCACCCCCACGGCAAAGCGCTTGTCATAGCCCGCGGCAATCATACCGGGAATCATGATGGAGCCTATGGCCACCACCGTGGCCGGCGAAGAGCCGGAAATGGCGGCAAAGAACATGCAGGCCACCACCGTGGCCATGGCCAGCCCCCCGGGCATCCAGCCCACCGCCGCCTTGGCGAAATCCACCAGACGCCGGGACACGCCGCCGGTGGTGAGAAAATGGGCCGAGAGCACGAAGAAAGGAATCGCCAGAAGGGTGGTGTGCTCCATGGTGTCGAACAGCTTCTGGGCGATGATGATGGGAGAATCATCCGTGGCCAGAAGGGTGAACAGCAGGCTGGACAGGCCCAGGCTGATGGCGATGGGCACGCCAATAAGCAGCAGGAACAACAGCCCGATGAACAGCGCCAGGGCCGCCATCAGATGTCTTCCACCTGCTTCAGGGCATCCGCCGCTTCATTGGCGTGAATGCGCAAGGTGCGCCCCTGAATGATATCCCAGCCCACTTGCAGCAGATGCAGGAACATCAGGCCCAGGCCCACGGGTATGGCCAGATAGGGAATCCACTGGGGGATCTGCAGGTCCAGAGTGAGATCTCCCCAGGCGTGGATGCGCAGGGTGTACTGAATGGAATACCAGAACACCAGGCCCACAAACAGCAGGCACAGGGACACCGCCACCAGGGCAATGCGCTTCTGCATGGCAGGAGAGAACTTCTCCACCAGAATGTCTATGCCCAGGTGGGTGCCCGCACGAAACCCGTGGGCTGCACCCACCAGCACCACCCAGGCAAAAAGATACTGCACCAGCTCCAGCACCCAGGTGAAGCCGCTGTGGAACACATAGCGGGCCACCACGTTGGCAAACAGCAGCAAGGTGGCGGCCCCCAAGCCCACGGTGATGATGAACTTTTCCAGGGCCTCCAGGCCCTTGTCCAGATTCACCCGCGATATCCGTGCTGCGTCAGTGGCCGAGGAGTTTGTGAATCTCCGCCAGCAGGTCCTTGCCTATCTGTTTTTCGAACTGGGACTCCACGTCAGCCACGGCCTTGCGCCACTGGGCCAGTTCCTCGGGGGTCAGCTCCACCACCTTGGCCTTGCCCGCGGCTTCTATCTTCGCCCGGTCGCCCTTGTCCGCCTCGGCGGCGAATCTCCGATTGGCTGCCGTGGCCTCGGCCAGGATATCGGTCAGCTCCTTGCGGATATCCTCGGGCAGGTTATTCCAGAACTCAGCGCTGACCACCACCATGTAACCCAGGTAGGAATGGTTGGACACGGTAATGTAATCCTGCACCTCGTAGAATTTCTTGGAATAGACGTTGGACCAGGCGTTCTCCTGGCCGTCCACCACGCCTTGTGACAGGGCTTGGTAAACCTCCTTGAAGGGCAGCTTCTGGGGCACGCCGCCCAGGGCCTTGATCATAGCCGCATGAACATCAGAACTCTGGATGCGGAATTTCTTGCCCTTGAAATCATCCGGCACCTTGCGCAGGGGCTTGTCGCCACGGATGGAAAAGACCTTCATGCCATTGTCCCACAGAGACAGGGCCTTGAGGCCCTTGCGTTCCAGGGGCTTGGTCATTTTTTCCATGACGGGAGAATCCACCAGCTTGTGGACATCATCGATATCATTGAACAGATAAGGGATGTCGAAAGCCTGGATGGTGCGAGAGAACTTCACGAACTTGGACAGGCTGGGCGCGGCCATGATGCCGGTGGTCCTGCTGTCGGAAAGACGCATGGCTTCCATGACCTTGTTGTCATTGTACAGCTGGGAATTGGGGAAAACCTCGACCTTCACCCGGCCCTTCATGCGTTCGTTGACCATTTTCGCAAACAGGTCTGCCGCCTTTCCCTTGGGCGTTCCCGGCGCCACCACATGGGAAAACTTGATGACATATTCCTGCGCCATGACACTACCGGCGGCCATGGTAAAGGCAGCGGCGAAAAGCAATCCTGATATTTTCTTCATTGGTCGATACCCCCCTGGGTTTTCTTGTTGGTTATTCCGGAGAAGCAAGGCCTGCTTCGCACCCTGATAACCATAGCATGTTTTAGAGGATTTTCAGTAACCCTGGACAGCAGAAATGCACCGCCATTGACTGAATCCGCCTTTGGGAGCATAGTTGAAGCACAATAAGAAAAACATTTGTTGTTTTCGAAGCAATCATTGAGGGTTTCCTGGAACTGCCGCCGGCAGACATGATGACGCCAGTCGTTGCGTGCTGATGCGTGTCATCCACGCCCCCAAGCCGCGGAGACAGCAAGTAAAGCACAATAACCATCAACCTGAAGTAAAGCCTCCCGCCGGAGCCCCGACACGGACAAGAGGAGGCCGAGGAAAAGAAATATGCTTACCTACGACGAACTCCACGCCCAGAACGATCACATCACCGAACTCACCAACACCCTGCGGCTGCTGCTCACCGACCGCCTGCTGTGCGATTCGCATATCACCGCCGAACTGTTCTGCCGCTACGTGGACGCGGTGAAGGATCACCTGGAGCTGACTGACAAGAAACTCTATACCCAGATGCTCACAAGCGCCGATAACCAGGTCACCACCGTGGCCAACCGTTTCATGGGCGGTTCCAAGGAAATAAAAAGGATTTTCAACGAATTCGTCAAAAAATGGTGCGACATGAAAAAACAGCAACTCCTGGTCACGGACTATGACGAGTTCGCCCGTATCACTGATGGCATGTTCAATATGGTACTGGACCGAATACAGGACGAAGTGGAGCACCTCTACCCCATGCTGCGCAAGGTGCGCGGGGACGACAAGTACGCCGCCTGACGGAGGCCTCCTGCAACATGGCGAACCCGCCGCCGCGGCAGCGGGTTCGCTGGCGATTTCAATCCCGCCGGCCGGGATTGTAAATCATCCCTCCCCTGCGCCTGTATTCCCGCAACACCTCGACCGCCTGTTCCCGCATCACGCCGGTCCGCACCGCAATGCCTCTGTGCGCCAGCTCCGCAACCCAGTCCGCTGGCTTGGGGCCTTCGTCAAAACCCACGGCCCGGGCATCGGCGTCCCCCGCCGCAGCAACCACCCGCCTTACACCGGCCCAGCAGGTGGCACCCAGGCACATGGCGCAGGGCTCAGTGGAAGTCACGAGTTCATGGGCGGCCACTCCGGGCCCACCCAGGTCGTAACTGCCCAACCGCTCCTGGGCCAGGGCAAAGGCCACCATCTCCGCATGAAGCATGGAAAGCCCCCGGGGAACCACCAAGTTTACGCCCAGGGACACCAGCCGCCCGGTGGCGGATTCAAAAACAGCTGCGGCAAAGGGACCGCCGGTATCCTCCCGTACATTGCGTCGCGCAGCACCGATGACCAGCGCCATGCGTTCCTCATCCGTCGCGGCGAAATCGAAGGAGGTCAAGTATTCTTCCACCCAGAGCGGCAGGGAAAAACAGACTTCGCCCATGGCCGCCATCAGTCCTCCTCCCGGTACCACGCCAGGGCAAGGCGCAGCTGCTCCCCCACCTTCTGCCTGAGCTGCGGCGGCGCCAGCACCTCCACCTGCGGGCCATGGCGCAGGATATCCATGATGAGTTCCGTATCCACTGAATAAGGTATCTCCAATATATAGAATCCCTCATCGTCATAACGCCCCTTCTGGGCGCCATGCCAGGTTTCACTGGCCACCCAGCGGGCGGCTTCCGGCGAAAAACGCAGCACCGCCTTGTGTACCTCACGTCCGGAAAAGATACCGTAACCTGCCCGAACGACTGCATCCAGGTCTTTCTCCGCGACATCCCTGGCCCGCTGATCCAGGATGCGGGCCTGACGAATGGCATCCACGCCGAAACTGCGCAACCCCTTGCGCAGATGACACCAGGCATCCAGGTACCAGTTGTCCCTGTAGTAGAGCAGCCGCTGGGGCGAGACCTGCCTTTCCACCACCTTGTCCGAAGCGCGGTTGTAGTGATGCAGATTCAGGCGCCGGCGCTGCAGCAGGGCGCTGGCGATGGTTTCGAAAATATGCCCATCCACTTCCCGCCTGGCCACGGGGGATATGCGTATCCGCTGGGCCAGCTCCGCCCGGCTGTGATCCCCCTGCTCCAGCAGGGCGTGCACCCGGCGGCGCAAGGGCTCGATATGCGGCCCCAGCAGTCCCGGCTGCAGGTTCGCCAGCAGCTGATCCATGGTGAGCAAGGCGTAGATCTCGGAAGCATTGAACCACAGCCCCGGCAGAGAAAAGGCATCGGCGCCGGGCTGGCTGCTGTCATACCGATATCCCCGCAGGGAAGCATCCCAGACGATGGGCGCGCCAAGGCGATCACGCATGTACTCGATATCCCGCTTTACGGTGGCGCGGGATACCTCCATCTCCTCCATCATCACCGCCAGGGGCGTGGCGCGCCGTTCGCGCAGCAGCTGGTCTATCTTGTGGAATCTTTCGGTTCTGTCCATGGGAAAGCCCCCTTTTGCCTTGACAGGCTGTTCAAAAAGGGTAACAGAATTCCCGGCAAGGAATAGAGTTGGGCTGGCACTTTTCTTCAGGCGGGAGCCACGAAGGGGCTTTTCCGGGACAGCAAAGAAAAAGCGGGTCAGGATCCAGCCCTAACCCGCTGATTTTATTGTTTGTATGGTGGGCCGTGGGCGATTCGAACGCCCGACCAATTGATTAAAAGTCAACTGCTCTACCGACTGAGCTAACGGCCCGAAAGAGCGCGCATTATACAGTGAAGACGCCATCTCTCAAATACTTTTTTACACCTTTTTAGCCCGAATGTTTCACCCGGGAACGCGATGATCGTGCCGGGATCGGCGTTCAGGTGCGGATTTGCAAAGGGGTCGGAGTCAAATTCCACCCAAACCGTTACATGAAACGGGATCAAACTGTTCCATGGCCATGGGATCTTCCCAACATCCTCCCCATTTGACTCCGACCCCGCCCATCCTCAAACATAACCCACGTGGTTGAGGATGGGCAGGTCAAAACATGATGTCTAGCAGGCTGTTGAAAAACACTGTGTTTCAACAGCCTGTGTGTGGCACAAGGATGTGCCACCCATCGATGGCTGTAAGCCGTCGAAAATGAAGGAAGCGGGAAACCGCGTTTTCCGCTTCCGTAGTTGAAAAAGTCCATGGAAGGACTTTTTCAACACCCTGTTAGAAACGGTAACAAGTGGGATCGGCAACCCCGGCTTCGGCGAAGCCCTGGGCGCGCAGACGGCAGGAATCACAGCGGCCACAGGCGCAACCCTGCTCATCCGCCTGATAACAGGATACCGTGAGCCCATAGTCCAGTCCGAGAGCGACGCCAGTGCGGATGATCTCGGCCTTGCTCATGCGGATCAGCGGCGCCTGGATGCGGAAACTCTCGCCTTCCACGCCGGCCCTCGTGGCCAGGTTGGCCAATTTTTCAAAGGCCTCGATGAACTCGGGTCGGCAGTCCGGGTAACCGGAATAGTCCACGGCATTCACCCCGATGAAGATGTCCATGGCCCCCAGTACTTCCGCCCAGCCCAGGGCGAGAGAGAGGAAAACCGTATTGCGTGCGGGAACATAGGTCACGGGAATACCTTCTCCGGCCTGCTCGGGCACATCGATGGCCATGTCGGTGAGGGCCGAGCCGCCGATGCTGCCCAAATCCAGGGACAGAATCCTGTGCTCCGCCACATCCAGGGCCCGGGCTACCCGGCGGGCGGCCTGCAGCTCGGCATCGTGCCGCTGGCCATAGTCGAAGCTCAGGGCATGACAGGCATATCCCCTGTCCCGGGCAATGGCCAGGGCGGTGGCGGAATCCAGGCCCCCGGACAGGAGTACCACGGCTTTTTTCTGCTCGTCGCTCATCTTCCCTTCTCGTCTCCCCACAGGATTTTGTGCAGCTGCAACTGAAAACGCACGGGCAGGCCATCTTCCAGTATCCAGTCCGCCAGGTCCGCCGGCGCAAGCTGCCCCTGCACCGGGGAAAACAGCACTTCCGCCATGTCCGCCAGCCCGCGCTCACGAAGCTGCGTCCTGGCCCACTCGTAGTCTTCACGGTCGCCGATGACCAGCTTGATCTGATCCTTCTCCCGCAACAGGGACAGGTTTTCCCAGCGGTTCTTGTCCACTTCCCCGGAACCGGGCGTCTTGATATCCATGACGATGGAAACCCGCGGATCCACGCCGGAAACATCCAGGCTGCCCGAGGTTTCCAGGGAGGTCTCGTATCCCGCATCACACAGGCTGACCAGCAGGGGCAGCACCTCCTTCTGGGCCAGGGGTTCTCCCCCGGTTACCGTCACATGACGGCAGCCGAACTCGGCCACCCGGCGGCAGATGTCCTCCTGTTCCATCCATTCCCCGCCCCTGAAGGCGTAGGCCGTATCGCAATAACCGCAGCGCAGGGGACAACCGGTGAGGCGAACGAACACCGTGGGCCAGCCCATACTGCGGCTTTCCCCCTGGAGGGAATGAAAGATCTCGGTGATGCGCAGCACTACTTTTTCATGTGCTTCAGGCGCGCCTTGGCCATGCTGGCCGCTGATGAGCCGGGATAACGGCTCTGCACCTGCTGCAGGATCTTGCGCGCCTCGCTGCGCTTGCCCATGGCGTCCAGAATATAGCCCTTCTTGAGCAGGGCTCCTGATGCCTTGTCGCTGTCCGGATATTCGGCCAGGACACGCTCGAATGCCTTGAGGGCATTGGCATTGTCCTGGGTGACATAATAACTCTCGCCCAACCAGTAAAGGGCGTTGTCCGCCAGGTCGCTGCCGGGATATTTCTTCACGAAAGCCTTGAAGGCGGCAATGGCCTTCTTGTACTCCCGCCTGGAGGGATGCAGATAGGCGTAGGCTTCGTCGTATTCCGCCCGGATGGTGGCGGGATCAGCCGCCATGCCGCCAGTGACCGGCGCTGCCGCCGACGTGGGCGACACCGGCGCTGTTTCTGCGGTGGCAACTGGAGTCGTGGTGTCTCCAGAACCCCCGCCCGTGCCCGAGACAGACGCGGGCGCGACACCTTGCTGCAGACGGCTCAGGCGGTCATCCAGGTCCAGGTACAGCTCCCGCTGTTTTCTGCGCAGGCGCTCCAGGGCATGCTGCTGCTCCTCGATCTGTCCCTGAAGCTCCCGGTTGCTGCGTTTCAGGGCCTGGACCTCCAGCATGAGTTCCGTGATATGCCCTACCCGGCGCTCCAGGCGCTGCAGGCGCTGCTCCAGGACATCGTCCCCGGCGTGGACCCCAGCCGTGGACGCCAGCAGCAGACCCGATAGCAGTGACAGTGGGATCTTGTTCATACTCGCCTCCGATTCCAAAAAGACTCCGTGAGCCTAGGGCTCACAGAGTCTTGCTGGTAGCTACTACCCGGCTGTTACTGGTAAACCAGCTCCGCACGCCGGTTCTTGGCCCAGGCTTCTTCATTGTGACCGGGGTCTACGGGACGCTCTTCCCCGTAACTCACGGTATCGAGCTGCACGGGACTGACGCCCTCCGCCTCGAGAAAACGCTTCACGGCGTTGGCCCGGCGCTCGCCCAGGGCGATGTTGTACTCCCGGGAACCACGCTCGTCACAATGACCCTCGATGACCAGACGCGCGGACGGCGTGTTCACCAGGTACTCGGCGTGGGCGCGCAGGGTATCCACATACTCGGGACGAATCTCCGACCTGTCGAAGTCGAAATAGACAACTTTTTCATACAACGGGCTGTTGGGGTCTTCCAGGGGGGACCCGGTCCAGCTGCCCCCACCTCCCGCCGCGGAGGTACTGGTACCGCCTTCACCGCTCATCCCGCTTCCCGCGCCACCTTCGGCACCGTCTTTCGCGCCACCCGTGGAACTACAACCGGACAGTACCAGCATGGCCAGCACCAGCGGCAACAACAGAATTTTCAATGTCTTCATACGCAGATTCTCCTACCTATTTGTAATACGGGGACCATACCGGATCCCGTACATCCCCTGATTGCAGCGCCAGGCGCTGTTTGACCCGGCCATCCGTGGACACGGCCGCCAATACCCCCCTGCCTCCGTGGCGCGTCGCATAGATGATCATGCTGCCATTGGGCGCGAAACTGGGCGATTCGTCCAGCGTACCGTCCGTGAGCACGGTAATGGAGCCTGTTTCCAGATCCATCACGCCGATACGGTACTGGCTGCCAACCCTGGTAATGAGGGTAATGGATTTCCCGTCCGGCGCATAGGATGCACGAGCATTATATTTGTTTTCGAAGGTGAGGCGCTGCACATTTCCACCGGTTACCGAGACCTGGTAAATCTGCGGCGAGCCGCCCCGGTCGGAAGTGAACAGCAGCTTGCGACCATCCGGCGACCAGGAAGGTTCGGTTTCGATGGCCCAGTGACTTACCAGGCGCCGCAGCTTTCTTCTCGACAGATCCATGATGTAGATGTCCGGGTTCCCGTCCTTGGACAGAGCCATGGCCAGGTAGCGGCCATCCGGCGACCAGGCGGGAGCACCGTTGATGCCTTTGAAGCTGGTGACTTTCTCCCGTTTTCCCGTGAACACTTCCTGTATCCAGATGGAGGGCCGGCCGTTCTCGAAGGACACATAGGCCAGCTTGCGGCCATCCGGCGACCAGGCCGGGGACATGAGGGGCTCGGAAGAAGAAACGATGGTCTGGGCGTTGTAGCCATCGGAATCGGCGATGCGCAGGGATATCCGGGGCGCTTCCACGCTCCCCTCGGACACCACATAGGCAATACGGGTGGCAAAGGCACCCCGGGTGCCCGTAAGGGTTTCGTAGATGAGATCGGCGATATGATGGGCAATGGCTCGCAGGTCCTTCTCCGTGGTGGTAAAGCTGTAGCCGATGAGCTGGGATTCCTGGTACACGTCGAACAGCTGGAAGCGCAGCTTGTACCCTCCGGGGCCGTTGGGTTCGATACTGCCCACGACAAGGTTTTCCTGCTTCAGGGCCCTCCAGTCGCGAAAGTCCACTTCCGCCATGGTGGACGGCCGGGCCAGCATCTGGCTTTCATCCAGGGCCTTGAAATAACCGCTGCGCTGCAGGTCGGCGGCCACGATGCGGCCAATGGCCTGGGACGGCGGCTGGGCCGGGTTTCCCGTCCACTTGAAGGGCACCACCGCAATGGGCAGGGCACCTTCCACGCCCTCGGTAATCTCGATGACCAGCCGGGCCTGGGCCTGGGAGACGAACGTCAGCAGCAACACCAGCAATGCAAGCAGTTTCTTCATTTCGTGGGCCTGAATATGAATGTGAAATCCCTGAACTCCGATATCAGCCGCGGAGACTTCGGCATGGGCAGGGGATCCGCCTTGTTCACCGCCGTCACCACGGAGCGGTCGAAGGCGGCATTGCCGCTGGATTTTACCACCTGAACCAGCAGCACAGAGCCTCTTTCACTGAGCCGCACCCGCACCGTCGCTTCCAGCCCTTCCCTGCCGGCGGACGGCGGCCGCAGCCAGTTGTTCTGCACCTTGCGCTTGATGGCGGCGGTGACGCTGGCCCGTTCCCGGCCTTCCCGTTCCGCCTCCCACTGGGCCTGAAGCTCGGCTTCCCGCGCCTTTCGCTCCGCCGCTTCCCTGGCCTTGCGCTTCTTCTCGGCCTCGGCCTTCTTGCGCGCCGCTTCCTTGCGCTTGCGTTCAGCCTCAGCCTTTTTCTTTGCTTCGGCTTTCTTCTTCGCCTCGGCCTTCCTGCGTTCGGCTTCCTTGCGCTTCTTTTCTTTGAGCTTGCGCTGGCGTTCGAGTTCCGCCTTTTTCTTCTTTTCCTCTTCCTTTTTCTTCAAGGCCAGCTTGCGTTGCTTCTCGGCCTCGGCTTTTTTTCTCTGTTCTTCCTGGCGTTTCTGCTCGGCCTTTTTCTTCTCTTCCTGGCGGCGCCTGGCTTCCTCTTCCCTGCGGCGTTTTTCCTCGGCTTTCCTGCGGGCTTCTGCCTTTTTCTTTTCTTCCAGTTTGCGCTGTTTTTCCAGGGCCTGCTGTTTTGCCTTCTGCTTCTCTTCCTGCTGCCGCTTGAGCTGAGCGGTATCTATGAGAGTGGCCTGGACAATCTGTCCCGCGGGCTTCACGGGCTTGGGCGGGTTGAGCCAGTCCAGGCCGAAAATCATCAGGGCCAGAATGGCAAGGTGCATGAGCACCGCCAGGAAGAAGGCCAGGGGATGTCGGCGAATGACCTCCAGCATCATTCGGAAGGATCGGTGAGCAGGCCGATGTTGGGCGCGCCCGCTTTCTGCAGCAGCACCATGGCGCGCACCACGCGGCCATAGTCCACGTCCTTGTCGCCTTTCACCAGCACCGGGATGCCGGGATTGGCGGCGATGATGGCAGCGGCCTGGCGCTGCAGTTCTTCCTCATCCAGGGTGCGGGTGCGGTCGTCGTCATAGGTGAGATGAAACACGCCTTCCTTGTCCACGCTGAGCACCAGGGGGCGCTTGGCGTCTTCCTCCATGGGCCTGGCATCCGCCTCCGGCAGATCCACCTTCACCCCCTGGGTGAGCAGAGGCGCAGTAATCATGAAAATCACCAGCAGCACCAGCATCACGTCGATGTAGGGCACCACGTTGATTTCGCCCATGGGACGGAGTTTTCTGCCCCGGCGTGACATCAGCTGTTCCCGGCCAGCATGTGCACCTGGCGCTGGAGGATGTTGGCGAATTCCTCGGCAAAATCTTCGTAGCGGCTTTCCAGGCGCTGCACGGCGTCCGCGTACTTGTTGTAGGCCACCACGGCGGGAATGGCGGCAAACAGGCCCATGGCCGTGGCAATCAAGGCTTCGGCGATGCCCGGGGCCACCAGATTGAGGGTGGCCTGCTTGACGTTGCCCAGGGCGTGAAAGGAATTCATGATGCCCCAGACGGTGCCGAACAGGCCCACATAGGGGCTGGTAGAGCCCACGGTGGCAAGAAAGGACAAATGCCGCTCCAGGGCGTCCATCTCCCGGCTCATGGCCACGCGCATGGCCCGCCGGGCGCCCTCCACCACGGCCATGGGATCCATGCCCGAGGCATCCTTGAGGCGGGCGAATTCCCGAAACCCGGCATGGAACACCATTGCCATGCCCTGAATCTCATCGGGATAGCGGTCCAGGCCACGGTACAGCTTGCCCAGGTCCCCGCCAGACCAGAACTTGTCCTCGAACTCGTCCGCCGCCCGGCGCGCCTTGCGCAGGGTGCGGGAGCGGTCGAAGATGGCGGTCCAGGACAACACCGAGGCCAGCAGCAGGCTGGCCATGACCAGCTGCACGAGGGGACTGGCGTCCAGCACCAGCTGCAGGAAGGAAAGCTCAGTCTGCATCTTTCAGTTTCTCCAGAATGATTCCGGGTATGGGCGCGGGCCGGAAGGATTCGATGTTCACGCACACGATACCGACCTCCCCCCTGCACAACAGTTCATCATCGTCTTGGCGGTACACATCCTGGGCGATGGTCATGGCGGTGCGGCTGTGACCGCAGACTTCCCCCGTCACCCAGAGCAGGTCGTTGAAACGCGCCGGCTGGAGATAGTCCGCCCGGGCGCTGCGCACCACGAAAACGATGCCGTAGCGGTCGCGCAGGGCATCCTGTTCGAAACCCAGATCCCGCAACCATTCCGTGCGCGCCCTTTCCATGAAGCGGAAATAGTTGGCGTAGTACACAATGCCGGCAGCGTCCGTATCCTCGTAATAGACCCGCACGGGAAAACGATAGTTCATTCTTCCTCTCCGAACAGGTCGTCCACGGCGGCCTCCCGCCGCGGCTTGAAGCCGAAATACTCGAAGGCCCGGCGGGTGGCCACCCGCCCCCGTGGCGTGCGCATGAGAAAACCCTGCTGGATGAGGAAAGGCTCCAGCACGTCCTCGATGGTGCCCCTCTCCTCGCCGATGGCCGCCGCCAGGCTGTCCACCCCCACGGGACCGCCGTCGAATTTCTCCAGCATGGTCATGAGCAGGCGGCGGTCCATGTGGTCGATGCCGTTGGCGTCCACCTTGAGCATGGACAGGGCGGCATCAGCGATATCCGCGGTGATCCGGCCATCACCCTTCACCTGGGCGTAATCACGCACCCGGCGCAACAGGCGGTTGGCAATGCGCGGCGTACCCCGGGAACGCCGGGCGATTTCCCCTGCCCCTTCAGTCTCGATCTCCATGGCCAGGATGCCCGCCGAGCGCTGCACGATGCGGGTGAGGTCTTCCTGGCTGTAGAACTCCAAGCGCTGCACGATACCGAAGCGGTCACGCAAAGGCGAGGTGAGCAGACCGGCGCGGGTGGTGGCCCCCACCAGGGTGAAGGGCGGCAGGTCCACCTTGATGGAGCGCGCCGCCGGCCCCTCGCCGATCATGATGTCCAGCTGGTAATCCTCCATGGCCGGATAGAGCACTTCCTCCACCACGGGGCTGAGGCGGTGAATCTCATCCACGAAGAGCACATCGTGGGGCTGCAGATTGGTAAGCAGCGCCGCCAGGTCCCCGGCCCGCTCCAGCACCGGGCCGGAGGTCTGGTGCAGCTGGGCCTGCATCTCGTT
>JALVEW010000027.1 GCA_027030425.1 Sedimenticola sp. | reverse complement strand
ATGGCGGAGACCTGTGGCTGGAAGATGCGCCGCCGGTGGATGATGCCAGGATCAGCGCCGGCCCACGGGTGGGTATTGGCTATGCCAGCCAGGAAGACCAACAGAGACCCTGGCGTTTCATCCTGCATGACCTGTAGCCCTGGGGTCGGAGTCAAATGGGAAAGATGTCAGAACTTCAGGGGTCGGAGTCAAATCGCTCCAAGTTGTGGATTTTACGTAACATCGCCCTGATTTGACTCCGACCCCTGGGGCAGGGGGCACGGCTGGGTGGGGGCGGAGTCAAATGGGAAAGGTGTCGGGCGATTCGATGGCGTGGAACCGGCTGATTCCGTTTCTTGTGGCGGCTTGGGTGGGATTTGACTCCGACCCCTCTCACCCAACCCAATCCCTGGGCTGCAGGAACACCTCATACAGCGCCGCTTCTGCCGAGCCCGGCTCGGGCCGCCAGTCATAGCGCCATTTCACCAGGGGGGGCAGGGACATGAGGATGGATTCCGTGCGCCCACCGGATTGCAGGCCGAACAGGGTGCCGCGGTCATAGACCAGGTTGAATTCCACATAGCGTCCCCGGCGGTAGAGCTGGAAATCCCGCTCCCTTTCCCCGTAGGGAATATCCAGGCGTTTTTCCACGATGGGCAGGTAGGCCTTCAGGTAGCTGTCGCCCACGGCCCGCATGAAGGCAAAGGACTGGTCGAAGCCCCATTGATTGAGGTCGTCGAAGAACAGACCGCCTACGCCCCGGGGTTCGTTGCGGTGTTTCAGGAAGAAATAGTCGTCGCACCATTTCTTGTAGCGAGGGTAGACATCGTCGCCGAAAGGGCGGCAGGTGTCCCGGGCAACGCCGTGCCAGTGGATGCAGTCTTCCTCGAATCCATAGTAGGGCGTCAGGTCATATCCCCCGCCAAACCACCACACCGGGGGCTCCCCGGATTTTTCCGCCATGAAGAAACGCACGTTGGCATGGGAGGTGGGCACATAGGGATTGCGCGGATGGATTACCAGGGAAACTCCCAGAGCTTCGAAGCTGCGCCCTGCCAGCTCCGGGCGGGCCGCGGTGGCGGAACCGGGCAGCCGGTCGCCGTGAACATGGGAAAAGTTGACCCCGGCCTTTTCGAACACGGAACCCTCTTCCAGCACCCGTGAGCGGCCGCCGCCTCCCTGCTTCCGTTCCCAGCTGTCTTCGGTGAATGTCTCGCCATCCAGGCCGCCGAGGCCGGAGCAGATGTTGTCTTGCAGCCGCAGCAGGTAGTTCTTTACGGCCTGGATGTCCGGTTGATCGTTCATGGGCGTATCACCTCGCCGGTGAGGGCGTTTCTGATGGGGGTGGGCGTGTCCAGCCCGCTGGTGGGGCCATGCAGCAGGTCATGGGCTCCCGGACAGCGCAGCCGCACCTCCAGGGCGCTGCGAGCCGGTGGACGGCCGCTGCGGTTGGCGCTGGTGGACACCAGGGCACCGCCAAAAGCAAGGCACAGATCCCGGCTCAGCGGATGGGCCGTGACCCGCACGGCCACCAGGTCGGAGCCGCCAGTGATCCAGGCGGGCGTCCGTGGACTGGCGGGCAGCAGCCAGGTGTGGGGGCCGGGCCAGCTGTCCAGCACGGCCTGCATGCGCTCATGAGGCAAGGGCAGGATGAAAGGCTGAATCTGGGCGTAATCTCCCGCCATCAGGATCAGCCCCTTGGCCGGAGAGCGCTGCTTGATGTCCAGCAGGCGTTGCACGGCGTAGGGATTCAGGGGATCGCAGCCCACGCCCCAGATCGCTTCCGTGGGCCAGGCCAGGACGCCGCCCCCGCGCAGGGTATCGGCAGCCAGGCGCAGCTGAAAGGGGGTGGCCATCAGTCCGATGCGGCCTCCTGGGCTGCCTCCTTGTCCTCGTAAGGCTCGGCAAAATCACAGTCGGGCTGGGGACAGACCTTCTCCGTGCCGCGCCGCTTGGTGGTCTTGATGGTGAGCACTGGCCAGCCGCACTTGGGGCAGGGCTCGTTCACCGGCTCGTTCCAGATGGCGTAGTCGCACTTGGGATAGGTGGAGCAGGAGTAGAAAATCTTGCCCCGGCGCGACTTGCGCTGCATGAGCGTGCCCTTGTTGCACTTGGGACAGGGCACGCCGGTATCCTTGGGTTTTTCCAGGGGCTCGATATAGCGGCACTTGGGATAGCCGGAGCAGCCGATGAACTTGCCGTAGCGGCCCCGCTTGAAGATCAGGGGCGAACCGCATTCGGGGCAGTCCCGGCCCACTTCCTGGGGCTGTTCCGCCTCGGCCTTGTCAGCGTTCAGGTCCCGGGTGTAGTCACAGTCCGGGTAGTTGGTGCAGCCGATGAAGCGTCCGTGGCGCCCCAGGCGTATGGACAATGGGCTGCCGCACTTGGGGCAGTTTTCGTCCATCTTCTCCTGGGTGACGTCCGAGCGCTGCACATTCTCCTGGGTGTGGTCTATGCGTTCCTTGAAGGGCTTCCAGAACTTCTTCAGCAAGGGAATCCAGTCTTCCTCGCCCCGGGCCACGGCATCCAGCTCGTCTTCCAGCTTGGCGGTGAAGTCATAGTCCACGTACTGGGTGAAGTAGTTGGTGAGGAACTTGTTGACCACCCGGCCCACGTCCGTGGGATGGAAGCGCTTTTTCTCCAGCTCCACATACTCGCGGTCCTGGAGGGTGGAGATGATGCTGGCGTAGGTGGAGGGCCGGCCGATGCCGTGTTCCTCCAGGGCCTTGACCAGGCTGGCCTCGCTGTAGCGCGGTGGCGGCTCGGTGAAATGCTGTTCCGGGCGAATTGCCAGCAGGTCCACCTGCTCGCCTTCCTTGAGGGGCGGCAGCATTTTCTCGTCGCTGTCCTTGGCCTTATTGTCGTCCTGGCCTTCCTGGTAGACGGCCATGAAGCCGGGGTTGACGATGGTGGAGCCGTTGGCGCGGAAGATATTGCCTTCACCAGCGGCCAGGTCGGCGGCCACGGTGTGCAGGGTGGCATGCACCATCTGGCTGGCCAGGGTGCGTTTCCAGATGAGCTCGTAGAGCTTCGCCTGCTCCTTGCTCAGGTATTTTGCAATATCCTTGGGGTGGTACAGGATGGAGGTCGGGCGGATGGCCTCGTGGGCTTCCTGGGCGTTCTTGGACTTGGTCTTGAATACCCGGGGCTTGTCCGGCACCTGGTCTTTGCCGTATTTTTCGCCGATGTAGGCGCGGATCTCATCCACGGCTTCATTGGCCAGGGTCACGGAGTCCGTACGCATATAGGTGATGAGGCCCACGGCGCCGTTGCCGATGTCCACGCCCTCGTAGAGCTGCTGGGCCACGCGCATGGTGCGGTTGGTAGTGAAGCCCAGCTTGCGAGCCGCTTCCTGCTGCAGGGTGGAGGTGGTGAAGGGTGCCGCTGGGTTGCGCCGCCGCTGCTTCTTGGTGACCTTGATCACGTCCAGCTTGCCGCCGGCCTTTTCCAGCAGGGTCTTCTCGACTTCCCGGGCCTGTTTCTCCTCGGTGATGGTGAACTGCTCCACCTTGTCGCCGCCGTATTGGGTCAGCTTGGCCTTGAATTCCGTGCCTTCCTTCTTGAGGTCGGCTTCCACGGTCCAGTATTCGCGGCTGCGGAAGGCTTCGATTTCTTCCTCGCGTTCCACGATCATGCGCAGGGCGGGGCTTTGCACCCGACCGGCGGACAGGCCGCGGCGAATCTTCTTCCACAGCAGGGGTGACAAGTTGAAGCCCACCAGGTAATCCAGGGCGCGGCGCGCCTGCTGGGCGTTCACCAGGTCCATGGACAGCTCCCGGGGATGGGCGATGGCGTCCTGCACGGCTTTCTTGGTGATTTCGTTGAACACCACCCGATGCACGGGCTTGCCCTTGAGGTATTTGCGGTTTTTCAGCAGTTCGTACAAATGCCAGGAAATGGCCTCTCCCTCGCGGTCCGGGTCGGTGGCCAGATACAGGGCGTCGGCATTCTTCAGTTTGCTGGAGATGGCCTTGACATGCTTGTCGTTGCGCTCGATGGGCTGGTACTTCATCTGGAAATCGTGCTCCGGATCCACGGCCCCTTCCTTGGGCACCAGGTCGCGCACGTGGCCGTAGGAGGCCAGCACTTCGAAGTCCTTGCCAAGATATTTCTTGATGGTCTTGGCTTTGGCGGGTGATTCAACGATTACCAGGTTCATGATTGTCCATGTGTAAACGCCCGCGGTTGCGGGCGTGGTTCATTAGGGAACCTCTGATTGATTCGTGACACGGCATCTTGCGGCGCAAAATCGCTCATTTCTGCGTTGCAAACCTTCGTAATAGCCTGCTATTGCGTGCGGCTTGCGCCTTGAACTGAACGATTTTTCACCACAATCTGCTCGTGCCAGAATCAATCAGAGGTTCCTTAGCTTCTTTTTTATACCAATAGCCGCAATGGCGTTGGCCTGTCAAGCGGGTTTCCTGTGTGGAATGTCTATAAAGCCTTCACCTGCTTCTTCATCGCGGACGGCTTCGTTAATGCAGCATTTCCGGGTTGCCGTTGTAGATGAGTTCTTCCATGAGGGCAAAAGCGCTTTCCTGACCGGGCTGGTTGAGCAACACCAGCAGCACGATCCATTTCACGTCGTCGGCGGTCAGGTCCTGGGTGTCCAGGGCCATGGCGCGCTCGATTACCAGTTCGCGGCTCACCGGGTCGAGGATACCGGTCTGCTCCAGGTAGAGCAGCATGCCCCGGGTCTCCAGGTCGATGCGCTGCTGCTCCTCGAAGGTGAAGATGCGTGAGGACTGGCGGGTGCTGGAGGCTGCATCGGTGATGGAACCCTGGCGCCAGGCCAGTTCGTCCAGCCAGTCGAAGGCCTTCTTGATTTCTTCCTTCTCGAAGCCGGCCTTGAACAGCTCCTCTTCCAGCAGTATCTGGTCCTGGGGCTGATTCTCGGTGTCCATGTAGTTCTCGTAGATGAAAATGAGAACATCGATGAGGTTTTCGTTCACGGCAATGTTTCCGGAGTGAGGTGATGGGGGTTCAGGTCCTGATCAGAACGAACAGACCGCCGGGTTCGGACGATACGCGACCTTCCATTTCCAGCAATAGTAACATGGAGGAGACGGTTTCGGGGGCAAAGCCGGTTCTTTCCACCAAGGTATCCGTGGAAACCGGGTCATGGCCCATGGCGTCCATCAGCTCCTGGTACTCGTGGTCGGACTGCCCGGTGAAGTCGGAAGTTCCCTCTGTCCCGGTTTCCCGGGGTTCCAGCAGGTAGGGTTGCAGCCTGGGAGCCAGTTCTTCCAGAACGTCCGATGCTGTTTCCACCAGCTTTGCGCCTTGGCGAATCAGGTGGTGGCAGCCCCGGGCCAGAGGGTTGTGAATGGAACCGGGAATGGCGAAGACCTCTCTGCCCTGCTCTCCCGCCAGGCGGGCCGTGATGAGGGAGCCGCTTCTGAGGGCGGCTTCCACTACCAGCACGCCCAGGGAAAGGCCGCTGATGATTCGGTTGCGCCGGGGGAAATGTCCCCGCCGGGGGCTGGTGCCCGGGGGGAATTCCGATACCAGGGCTCCATGGGCTGCTATTTCGTGGGCCAGATCTCTGTTGCTGGCCGGGTACACCCGGTCCAGGCCGGTGGCCATGACGGCGATGCTCGTTCCCGATCCGGCCAGGGCGCCGCGGTGGCTGGCGGTGTCTATGCCCATGGCCAGGCCGGAAGTGACGGTGATGCCGCTGCGGGCAAAATGCCGGGCAAAATCTTCCGCCGTCTGATTGCCTCCCCTGCTGGGGTTCCGGCTTCCCACCATGGCGATCTGAGGGGAGTCCAGCGCGTCCAGGTCGCCATGCACGAAAAGACCCGTGGGGGCATCAGCGAGTTCGGCCAGCCGGGAAGGATAGCGGGGCGAAGTGAGGGGCAGGAAATGGTGATGTTCCTGCTCCAGCCAGCGAAGATCCTGTTCGGCCTGTTTCCAGTCGGGCTCACGTAATATCCGACGGGTCTTCTCGGGGAGTGGCGCGGGCGGGGCGCGCAACAGTTCTTCAACAGAAAACCCCTTGCGCAGCAAGGGGTTGATGGTGGCCGGTCCGATGCCTGGCAGGCGCATAAGAGCCAGCCAGGCGAGAAGATCTTCCTGCATCAGGGATTGACGATGCGGTCCCCTACGTGCATGGCGCGTTTTGCATGCAGCACCACGCCGTAACTGACCCGGTCGAAGCTGCGGAACACCATCAGCAGGCCGGCGGCCTCATCCGGCAGAGTGACTGTTTCCCAGCGGGATTTCCTTTCCCAGCCATCCCCTTCGACGGTGTGGGTGAGGATGCGGTCATAGGTGTACTCGGCAACGTCGGGAATCAGGTTGCGGGCCTTGCGGGCTACATTGTCCGGCACGGTTTCACCTCGGTTGTTCACCTGGAACACGGTGCCGGGGTCCACGCCGTCCCGCAGTCCCCGGTCCAGTACCACGATGCTGTACTGGCCGATTTCCCTGAGCCCTTCTATCATGGCGATGATATTGCCGTTGATCTCCTGGGCCGGGGGGTGAGGCTGGAAATCGGTGGCCATGACGCCTTCCGCGGCGGGAATCAGCCGGTCGCCCACCAGGACTTCTCTCTCGGTGGCATCGATGTACACGGTGGCGGGATCACCAACGCGCTTGAGGGTGCCGATGCCAGTGAGCAGGGCTTCGTATCCCAGTATTTCGCCGGTGTCGCCATCCTTGTAGGCGGGGCCGGCGCGCAGGATGTCAAATTTCTTGTTTTCCCAGGTGGGAATCTCCCGCACGTAAATCTTCTGACCCGCGCCAGCGGCAATGTGCTCGTCGGCAAAGGCCACCAGATAGGGTTTGTGTTCCAGCTCATTCTTGTCCACCACCAGGGGGCGGGTCAGGAAGGGGGCGATGGCGTCGATGGGAATGGCCGGAATGGCGGCAGCCAGCTTGTTGCGGCGAATTCCCGGGGACAGCTTGACCGGACCGCGATTGGCCACCCGCAGCTGCGGTTTGCCGTTGATGTAGACCAGCTCCAGCTCATCGCCGGGGTAGATCAGGTGCGGGTTCCGAATCTGCGGATTGACATGCCAGATTTCAGGCCACAGCCAGGGCTTGTGCAGGAACATGCCCGCAATGTCCCACAGGGTATCGCCCTTTTTCACCACGTAACGCTGCGGGTGCTCGGACTTTACCAGGTCATCTGCTGCCAGGCTGATGCCGCAGATTCCTGTAATAAACATGGCGGCAAGAAAAAAACGGCTGATTCTTTTCATTCGGGCTTCCCTTGTTTGGGGAATCCCTGGATCAATTCATGAACTCGCATCTATCGTGTCCAGTCTCGATTCAGAGATTCCTTGATGTGCATGTTGCTTTGTCGTTTCAGGCATTCTTTCCGAAAAACGACGCTATCGTCAAATGCCTGATCCATCTTTATGCCATAATAATCAGAGGTGGTGTGCAGGACGCTCCCGCGGGTTCAGCCGGGCAGCCGTTACGGCCTTCCCTCAGCAGGTAGTGTGCCGCATGGCAGTCCTGAATGTTCCGACCCCCTCGGATGGCCAGCGTATCAGCAGCAGCTGCCAAATACTGACAGATTCCTTTACTACTATAGAACTTATTTGTAATCATGGCGATACTGGATATTCTTAAATTTCCTGACCCGCGTCTCAGAAATCGCGCAAAACCCGTGGCCGAAGTGGATGAAAACATCCGCAAGCTGGCCGAAGACATGCTGGAAACCATGTATGACGCACCGGGCATCGGGCTTGCCGCGACCCAGGTCGGGGTGGCGCGTCAGGTCATCGTCATCGATATTTCCGAGGACAGGGATGAACCCCTGGTGCTCATCAATCCTGAGATACTCGAAGCCGAGGGGGAAGAGGAAATGGAGGAGGGCTGTCTCTCCGTGCCGGGTGTCTACGACAAGGTGAAACGCGCCGAGAAGGTGAAGCTCAGGGCCATGGACCTGGAAGGTGAGGAATTCACCCGGGATCTGGATGGTCTGCTGGCCGTCTGCGTGCAGCACGAGATAGACCATCTCCATGGCAAGCTGTTCGTGGACTATCTGTCCCGCCTAAAGCGTGAACGCATCCGCAAGAAACTGGAAAAGGAAGCCAGAACCCGCGCCAGCGCCGAGAAGAAACAGGCCAGAAAAGCCATCTGATGAGTAATTCCCTGCGTATCGTTTTTGCCGGAACGCCGGACTTTTCCGTGCCCCCCCTCGAGGCTCTGCTGAACTCTCCCCACGAGGTGGTGGCTGTTTATACCCAGCCGGACCGCCCCGCGGGCCGTGGCCGCAAGCTTGTGGCCGGCCCGGTGAAAACGGCTGCCCTGGATGCCGGCATTCCCGTTCACCAGCCTGCAAGTCTGCGGGATGCCGCCGAGGTGGAACAGTTGCGCGCCCTGAACCCCGACCTGATGGTAGTGGTGGCCTACGGGCTGCTGTTGCCCGGGGATGTGCTGGAGATTCCCCGTCTGGGCTGCGTCAATATCCATGCCTCCCTGCTGCCTCGCTGGCGTGGCGCGGCGCCCATACAACGGGCCATACAGGCCGGGGATGCCGAGAGCGGGGTTAGCATCATGCGTATGGACCAAGGGCTGGACACCGGGCCGGTATACCTGATGAAAGCCGTGGAGCTAGCACCGGATGAAACCGGCGGCAGCCTGCACGACAGGCTTTCCCACCTTGGCGCGGAAGCCCTGATGGAGGCCCTGCCGGGCATTGCAGATGGCAGCCTGCAGCCCCGTCCCCAGGATGACAGTCAGGCTACCTACGCTGCCAAGCTGGAAAAGAAAGAGGCTCGCATAGACTGGCATCAGCCCGCCGTACTCATCGAGCGCCAGGTGCGTGCCTTCAATCCCTGGCCGGTCGCCTACACCCGGTACGAGAATGCCAACCTGCGCATCTGGGAAGCGCGGGCCATCGAGGGAATGACGGCGGAGCCGGGCACGGTCATGTCTGCCACCCGGGACGGCATAGACATCTCCACTGCTGATGGCCTGTTACGGGTCACCCGCCTGCAGATGCCGGGCAAGCGTGCCATGGATGCCCGGGATTTCATCAATGCCCAATCCATTCAGGGGATATTGCTTGGCTGAACCCAACCAGCCCCGGCGGGATGCGGCAGGGCGCGGCCAGCCAGACAGCGGCATATTGTTGCGTGCGCAGCTGGCGCTGGTCATGAGTGCGGTGCTTGAGGGGCGGTCTCTCACCGATGCCCTGCAGCAGGGCCAGAACAGGGTCGCGGCGCGTGACCAGGCCCTGCTCGCGGAACTGGCCTATGGCGTATGCCGTGAGTACTTTCGACTGGAAGCCCTGTCGGCCATGCTGCTGCGCCGGCCCCTGAAGGCAAAGGACAGGGATGTTCAGGCCCTGCTCCTTGGCGGCTTCTACCAGCTGCTGCATACCCGTATTCCACCCCATGCCGCCATCGGTGAGACTGCCGGCGCGGCGCGCTTGCTGCGAAAGAAATGGGCGGTTGCCCTGGTGAACGGCGTGTTGCGCCGGTTTCAGCGGGAAAGGGAAAGCCTGTTGTCCCGGCTGGAGAAGACGGCATCGCCCGAGGTGCGTCACCAGCTGCCCGGGTGGCTGCTGGATGCACTGGAGCAGGCCTGGCCGGAGCAGGTGGAAGGAATATACCGGGGGCTTTCCCTGCGGCCGCCTTTCAGCTTGCGGGTGAACCTGCGGCGCAACAGCCTGTCAGAGTATGCATCCCTGCTCAAAGAGGCAGGGTTGACCGCGCGGCCGGTAAAGGCTGTGCCTTCCGCGCTGATGCTGGACGAGGCGGTTTCCGTGGAAAGGCTGCCGGGCTTTTCCCAGGGACGGGTATCCGTGCAGGACGCGGGCGCCCAGATGGCCGCCTTCCTGCTGGATGCCCGGCCGGGCATGGATGTGCTGGATGCCTGTGCCGCGCCGGGGGGCAAGACGGGACATATCCTGGAGCATGCGCCGGATCTGCGTCTGACCGCCATGGATGTGGACCAGCGGCGCCTTGAACGGGTGGCGCAGAACATGGCGCGGCTGGGCTTCAGTCCCGAACTGGTGACGGGGGATGCCTCCCGTCCGGAGGGCGGCTGGGCGGAAAGACGCTATGACCGTATCCTGGCGGACGTGCCTTGCACGGCCACGGGAGTGATTCGCCGTCATCCGGATATCCGCCTGCTGCGCCGGCGGGAGGATGTGCGGGAACTGCAGCAGCGCCAGGGCCTGATACTCGATGTGCTGTGGTCATTGTTGCGGCCAGGTGGCAAAATGCTCTACGCAACCTGTTCCCTGCTGCCGCAGGAAAACGACGAGCAGATTGCAGGCTTTTTGCAGAAACAGTCGGATGCCCGTGCTGTTGTGCTCCAATCCGAAAGGGGCATCATTACGTCTCATGGCTTGCAGTTGTTGCCGGATACCCTGGAGACAGATGGATTCTATTATGCATTGCTGGAAAAGCGGGGTGGCTGAGGTGAGCGTGGCCCGGACACGCCTGCTGCTGTTGCTGTTCTGCTGTTTTTTCGCCCTGTCTGCCCAGGCGGCCAACATTTCCTACAAGGCCGTGGCCATTGGTGAGGAGGACGGCTGGATCGTTCTCGACCTGTTGCAGCATTTTGTTCTCAGTGACACCATGCTGGAGGCTCTGGAAAACGGGGTTCCCCTGACCTTTGTCACGGAAATCGTCATCGACCCCGAGGATGCCCCCTTCTGGCGCAGCGCCCTGGCGCGCAGGATTGTGCGCCGTCAACTCAGTTTTCATCCTCTGGCCGGGGAATACGAGGTGCTGGACCTGGAGGCCGGTAGCCGGCGCCGTTTCGCCACCCGGGACGCGGCGCTGCTGGCCCTTGGTGACCTCAAGGGGGAGCGCATCATCCGTTCGTCTGCCCTGGAGAAGGGGCGTTTCTACCGGGTGAGCATACAGACATCCAATGACATCGGGGAATTGCCCCTGCCCCTGCGGCCCAAGGCCTACCTGTCTCCCGGCTGGCATCTGAGCAGCAAGGTATATGAATGGCGGCTGCAGCCCTGAAGACCTGGCGGTCCGGGGCCTGGGCTGTGGCCCTGCTTCTGCTGCTCCTGCTCTTTGCCCTGCATTTTCTCAGTGGTGCGGTGCTCAAGTCCGAGACCCTGAGCCACTGGTTCATTCCCTTGTTGATCTTCATCGTCGTGGGCCTGGTTGCCCTGTCCATGGTAGTGGCGGTGAATCTGGCGCGGCTGTTGCGCGACTACCGCCGCAACGCGGCCGGCGCACGGCTCATGGCGCGCATGGTGGTCATGTTCGTGGTGCTGGGCATGGCGCCGGTGGGCATCGTCTATTATTACTCTCTGCAATTTCTCATGCAGGGCATAGACAGCTGGTTCAACGTGCAGATCGACTCGGCCATGGCCGATGCCCTGGAGCTGAACCAGGCTACCCTGAACATGAACAAACGGGTGCTGCTGCGGCTTACCGAGCAGATGCTGGAGAGCATAGACGATAGTTCCCAGACGGCTCTGACCCTGGCCCTGAGTGAACTGCGCGCCCGTTCTGGTGCCACGGAAGTGGCCCTGGCCACGCCCCAGGGCGAGATCCTGGCTTCCAGCAACATCGACCCGGATGTGCTGGTGCCCAATACGCCGGATCCCCTGATCCTGCAGCAGGTGGTCAGCGGCAAGAACTATGTGCAGTTCATGCCCTATGGGGAATCCGGTGAACTGCACATCCGGGTGCTGGTGGCGGATCTGTCCCGGGGGCTGATTCTCCAGGCCATCTTTCCTACCTCGGAACGCATTACCGAGCTGAGTGAGAACGTCCAGTCCGCCTATGCCGCCTACCGGCAGCGGGCCTATATGCGTGAATCCATCAAGTTCAGTTTCATTCTGGCCCTGTCCCTGGTGCTGCTGGCGAGCGTGTTTGCCGCCATCTGGGCGGCCTTCTATACCTCGCGGCGCATGGTGGCGCCCATACAGGCCATTGCCGAAGGCACCCGGGCCATTGCCGAGGGCGAGCTGGACGGACAGATTCCCGTGCCCCGCTACCATGATGAGCTGGGCTTTCTGGTGGCGTCCTTCAATGCCATGACCCGCCGTCTGGCCCAGGCCAGGGACATGGCGGAACAGAGCAAGCAGAAACTGGAGTTCCAGCGGCAGTACCTGGAAGCCGTGCTCCATCACCTGTCCACCGGCGTCATGGCGGTGGATGTGGACGGCAACCTGCGTACCGCCAACCGCGCCGCGGAACAGATACTGGGCGCGGATGTGGGGCGCTTCATCGGTCGTCCCCTGAAGGAGCTCGCTGCCAGCTACCCGGAGCTGGAACCCTTCGTGGCCCTGCTGTCCTGCAGCATGGGGCCGGAAGGTCAGGACTGGCGCCAGGAACTGGTGCTGCATCGTCATCAGGGGCGCCAGTTCCTCATTTGCGGCTGTACCCGCCTGAAGGTGGTGGAGAGTGCGGAAATCGGCTGCGTGGTGGTGTTTGACGACGTCACCACCCTGGTGAAGGCCCAGCGGGATGCGGCCTGGGGAGAAGTGGCGCGGCGCCTGGCCCACGAGATCAAGAACCCCCTTACCCCCATCCAGCTGTCCGCGGAACGCCTGCGGCGCAAGTACCTGCACAAGCTCTCGGAGGAAGACAGCAAGGTGCTGGACAGCGCCACGCGCACCATCGTCAACCAGGTGGAGGCCATGAAATCCATGGTCAACGCCTTTTCTGACTATGCCAAGCCTTCCCGCCTGGAGGCCCAGCCCCTGGTGGCGGATGACTTCCTTGCCGACGTCCTGGCCCTCTACGGCGAGGCGGTGGCTTTTGATCCCGGCGCGCCGGGCATACAGATAGAAGCCGATCCGGTAAGATTTCGTCAGGTAGTGCATAATCTCATCAAGAACGCCCAGGAAGCCACGCCGGAAGACCAGGGGGAAGTGGTGAAGGTGAGCACCTCCACCTACTGGCCGGGAGAGCAGGAAACCCTGTTTCTCGAGATCCTGGTGGAAGACAAGGGCACCGGGTTCCAGGAGCAGGACATCGAACGCCTGTTCGAACCCTATGTGACCAGCAAGGCCAAGGGCACGGGCCTGGGCTTGGCAATCGTGAAGAAGATCGTGGAGGAACACGGGGGCAGCATACGCGCGGAGAACCGCGAGGAAGGCGGCGCCCGGTTCATTCTGCGCATACCCGCAAGCCAGGCGTCGCTTGCGAAGCAGGAGTAGACGGCAATGAGTTTACCTTTCATCCTGGTGGTGGATGACGAACCCGACATCCGGGACTCGGTGAAGGATATCCTGGAAGACGAGGGCTATGGCGTGGGTCTGGCGGAGAATGGCGAGGCGGCGCGGGCCGCTCTGCGCGAGCGGCGCCCGGATCTCATTCTGCTGGATATCTGGATGCCGGACATCGACGGCATCAGCCTGCTCAAGGAATGGTCCGAGGGAGAGGGCCTGCCTTGTCCCGTGATCATCATGTCCGGCCATGGCACCGTGGAGACCGCCGTGGAGGCCACCCGCCTGGGGGCCTATGATTTTCTGGAAAAGCCCCTGTCCCTGGCCAAGCTGCTGCTCACCGTTGAGCGCGCCCTGGAGACCGAGCGCCTGGTCATGGAAAACGTGGGCCTGCGCCGTTCCTACCGGCCCATCATCGAACCCGTGGGCCACAGCCAGGTGATGCAGCGCCTGCGCGAGCAGGTCAAGCGCATTGCCCAGCATGATACCTGGGTGCTCATATCCGGCGAGGCGGGCAGCGGCCGCGAGACCTTTGCCCGCTACCTGCACGCCCAGAGCAGCCGCAAGGAGCGACCCTTCATCGACGTGAGCGTGGGGGCCACCGCCAAGGGCAACTTCTCCCTGGAATTCTTCGGTAGCGAGCAGGACGGCAAGATCCATTACGGCCGCCTGGAGCAGGCCAATGGTGGCACCCTGTTCCTGGACGAGATCGCCGACATGGACCTGGAAGCCCAGGCCCAGCTGGCCGGCGCCTTCGAGACCGGCGAGTTCCTGCGCGTGGGAGGCAGCGAGCCGGTGAAGGTGGATATCCGCGTCATTGCCGCCACCCAGAAGGACTTGCAGACGGAAGTGAGCGCCGGGAATTTCCGCGAAGACCTGTTCTACCACCTGAACGTGGTGCCCCTGGAGATCCCGCCTTTGCGCGAGCACCGCGAAGATGTACCGGAACTGCTCAGCTATTACGTGGACTATTTTGTCACCCACGAAAAGCTGCCCTACCGCCATTTCAGCGTCAGTGCCCAGAACATGCTGCGCAACTACGACTGGCATGGCAATATCCTCGAGTTGCGCAACCTGGTGCAGCGGGTGCTGATCCTGGGCGCCGGGGAGGAGATCACCCTGGACGACGTGGAAACCGCCATGGGCGGCCTGAAGAAGGAAACCGTGCAGACCAGCCTGCCGGGCATTTCCTTCGACCAGCCCCTGCGCAAGGCCCGGGAGGACTTCGAGCGGGTCTATCTCGAATACCAGCTGGACAAGCATGACGGCAACGTGAGCAAGATGGCCCAGGAGGTGGGAATGGAACGCACCCACCTGTACCGCAAGCTGCGGGGCGTGGGCATAGAGATCAAGGACCGCCGATGAAGATCATCATACTTGGCGCCGGGCAGGTGGGCACCTCCGTGGCCGGCAACCTGGCCAGCGAGGCCAACGATATCACCGTGGTGGACCAGAACGCCCAGCTGCTCCAGTCCCTGCAGGACAAGCTGGACCTTCGCACCATCCAGGGCTATGCGGCCCATCCCGACGTGCTCACCCAGGCCGGGGCGGAGGACGCGGAGATGATCATCGCCGTGACCAACAACGACGAGACCAACATGGTGGCCTGCCAGGTGGCCTGGACCCTGTTCCGCACCCCGCGCAAGATCGCCCGGGTACGCGCCCCCGAGTACAACAAGTATCCCTCTTTGTTCAGTCAGCGTGGCCTGCCCATAGACGTGCTCATCAGTCCGGAGCAGCTGGTCACCGAGTACATCCAGAGCCTGCTCAAGTATCCCGGTGCCCTGCAGGTGCTGGATTTTGCCGGCGGTCTGGTGCAGCTGGTGGCGGTGCGTGCCTACGAGGGTGGCCCTCTGGTGGGGCATCAACTGCGTGAGCTCAATCAGCATTTGCATGGCGGCGAGGCCCGGGTGGCGGCCATCTACCGGGAAGGCCAGGCGATACATCCCAAGGGCGACACCGTCATAGAGGAAGGCGACGAAGTCTTCTTCATTGCCGCCAAGGAAAACATTCCCGCTGTGATGAAGGAGCTGCGCCGGGCGGAGAAACCTCACCGCAAGTTGATTTTCGCCGGTGGCGGCAATATCGGCCGGCGCCTGGCGGAGCGCCTGGAAAAGGACTACCGGGTGAAGATCATCGAGCAGAACCCGGAGCGGGCCGCGGCGGTGGCGGAGCAACTGCGCCACACCATCGTGCTGCAGGGCAACGCCGCGGATGAGGATCTGCTGCTGGAAGAGAACATCGAGGAGACGGACGTGTTTTGCGCCGTCACAAATGATGACGAGGCCAACATTCTCTCCGCCATGCTGGCCAAGCGCCTGGGGGCGCGCAGCGTCATGGCGCTGATCAACCGCACGGCCTATGTGGACCTGGTGGAGGCGGGCAGCATCGACGTGGCCATCTCTCCCCAGCAGGCCACCATCGGTACCCTGCTTACCCATGTACGCCGGGGTGATGTGGTCATGGTGCATTCCCTGCGCCGGGGCGCCGCCGAGGCCATCGAGGCCATTGCTCATGGCGACCGGCATTCATCCAAGGTGGTGGACCGGGCTGTCGGCGCCATTCACCTGCCCAAGGGTACCAGCATCGCCGCCATCGTGCGGGGGGAGGAGGTCATCATTGCTCACCATGACACCATCGTGCGGTCCGAGGATCATGTCATCATGTTCCTGGTGGACAAGCGCCGTATCGGCGAGGTGGAAAAACTGTTCCAGGTGGGTATCACCTTCCTCTAAGTCTGAATCCACGGATTCCGGTTCGACGGCCATGGCGCGAGCTCCTTCCTCCCACCCCAATCCTCCTCAGCAAGTGGGGGAGGGTTTTGAACCGAACAGATCATGCACCTGAGCGTCGTGCAACGTATCCTGGGCTTGCTGCTGATGCTGTTCAGCATCACCATGCTGCCCCCCCTGCTGGTTTCTCTCGGCTATGGGGACGGAGCCTGGCCGGCCTTTGCCGCCGCCTTTGCCATCACCCTGGTGCTGGGGCTGGCGAGCTGGCTTCCCGTGCGCCACCAACACCGGGAACTGCGCCTGCGGGACGGCTTCGTGGTGGTGGTCATGTTCTGGACGGTATTGTCGGCAACGGGGGCCCTGCCGTTCGCCCTGGCGGAACATCCCCGCCTGTCCATCACCGATGCCTTCTTCGAATCCGTTTCCGGCCTGACCACCACTGGAGCCACGGTCATCGTGGGCCTGGATCATCTGCCCCGGTCGATTCTCTACTACCGCCAGCAGCTCCAGTGGCTAGGAGGCATGGGTATTATCGTGCTGGCGGTGGCGGTGCTGCCCATGCTGGGCATCGGCGGCATGCAGCTCTACCGGGCGGAGACGCCTGGCCCCATCAAGGATTCCAAGCTCACCCCGCGCATCACCGAGACGGCCAAGGCCCTGTGGTATATCTACCTGGGGCTGACCCTGGCCTGCGCCCTGGGCTACTGGCTGGCGGGCATGACGTTGTTCGATGCGGTGGCCCATGCGTTCTCTACCGTGGCCATTGGCGGCTTCTCCACTCATGACGCCAGCATGGGCTATTTCGACAATACCGCCATCTACCTGGTAGGGGTGCTGTTCATGTTCCTGGCCGGGATCAACTTCGCCCTGCATTTCTCCGTGGTGCGGCAGAAAAGCCTGAAAGTGTACTGGCAGGATTCGGAATTCCGCTTCTACCTGTTGCTCATGGTGCTGGTCATCCTGGTGACCACGGGAGGCCTGCACTACCACGCCACTCACGGCAGCTTTCATGAGAACTTCGTTCACGGGCTGTTCCAGGCCGTGTCCATCGGCACCACAGCGGGTTTCACCACCGCCGAGTGGCACAACTGGCCGGGCTTCATAGCCATCCTGCTGCTGTTCTCCAGCTTTGTGGGCGGCTGCGCCGGATCCACCGGGGGCGGCATCAAGGTGATTCGTTTCCTGCTGCTCATCAAGCAGGGCGTGCGCGAGATCACTCGCTTGGTGCATCCCAATGCGCAGATTCCCGTGCGCGTGGGAGACAAGAGCATTCCTTCCCGGGTGGTGGAGGCCGTATGGGGTTTCTTCGCCCTGTACGTGGCCAGCTTCACCCTCATGTACCTGCTGCTGGCGGCCACGGGCATCGACCTGATGACGGCCTTTTCCGCCGTGGCGGCGAGCATCAACAACCTGGGGCCGGGCCTGGGCAACGTGGGGGCCAACTACGCGGGCCTGCACGACCCGGCCAAGTGGATACTCTGCTTCGCCATGCTGCTGGGCCGGCTGGAGATCTTCACCCTGCTGGTGCTGCT
>JALVEW010000026.1 GCA_027030425.1 Sedimenticola sp. | reverse complement strand
AGCTGCGATCTTTCACCCCCCAGGTCATTGCCTGCCCGGGCTGCGGGCGCACCACCAGCACTTATTTCCAGCAGCTGGCCCGGGATATCCAGGATTTTCTCGATGCCAGCATGCCCCGCTGGCGCACTGAATATCCCGGCGTGGAGGACATGCACGTGGCGGTCATGGGTTGTGTGGTGAATGGTCCTGGCGAGAGCAAGCACGCCAACATCGGCATCAGCCTGCCGGGAACAGGGGAGCAGCCGGCGGCGCCGGTTTATGTGGACGGGGTGAAAACCGGGACCCTGAAAGGGGAAGGCATTGCCGCTGAGTTTCAGCGCATTGTTGAAACCTATGTGCGGGAGAATTATGGTTGAGAGAGGGGTTCTGCGATGAAAGAGCCTTATTTTTTGGTCTATAGATGAAAGAATATACTAAAAAGATAGTAAATAGGCTTAATACTCCTGAGGCTTGGCCAGGGATAAAATCTATTGAGCGTTCAAATGATTTGTTGAGTGTTGCAAATGATTCGATGAGGAGGGGAACAGTAGATGGCTATTTGGCTGGAGTATTAGTTCTCCATCAGCTTGCAGAAGAAATTCTAGCACTATTAATTGATGATGCTGAGTTTTTTATTCAACTAAAGTTGTATCCATACCCGTTTGAGATAAAGCGACCAAAACGTATGATGTTTGGTAAGGTAATTGACCAAACAGAATCAACGGTATGGTTTCAGAACAAGAGATACATTGTAGATAGTGCTAAAGAGTTAAATCGTATTCGAATTGCTATTGTGCATGGATTGACTAAAGATTTTTCCACTCAAACGGTGGCTGAGCAAGCAAGAAGAGTGCAAGATCTTTATTCAAAAATTCATTTTATGGGTTTAGAGGCCCACCATTATTTTCGGGATGTATTTATGGAATATTTTACGGATAGCAATTGGCCTCCGAAGGACGCAGTTTTACTGAAGGATGATGGAGAAATTGTTTCCTAAATATTAAATATTGGATGTGGTGACAGACATAGAGCAATATATTGGTTGCCTGTTACTGTTGTATTGGGTCCATGAACTCATCATATCCTATTCGTTAGCCTCGCTCCACCGGGCGTAGATTCTCCAGCTCCTCATCAGTGAACAGCCGGGAGATGGTCATGAAACGCAGCCCCAGGGGAATCTCCAAAGAAAAGCCCGCGCCGCGCCCTTCGGAGACATCGATGGTCAGATGGGTGTTCTGCCAGAACTCGAACTGGTCCGCCGCCATGTAGAAGTCGCAGCCATGCACCTGACCCAGCTTCACATCCCGTGAGCCCACCATGAAGTCACCCACCATGAAGCACATGGGGGCCGAGCCGTCGCAGCAGCCGCCGCTCTGGTGAAACATCAGCTCGCCGTGCTTTTCCCGCAGCTGGTCGATGACTTTCGCCGCGGCTTCAGTGACGGCTACCCGCTCTGCATATTCTTTTTTGCTCATATCGTTTTCCTGTAACACTTCAGGGGGCAAGGGGTCGGAGTCAAATCACCATAAGTGGTTGGATTTACATAACATCATCCTGATTTGACTCCGACCCCTTGCCTGCACTGCAGGGGGGGAGTCAGATTGTCCGCCAGCCATGGCCGGGAACGGTAACAGATGGCTCCTGAACCCTGGGGTCTGCCTGGCATCAAGCCACTGACTCCGACCCCGTCCGCGCCGGGGCATGTTCCATTTCAGGGGTCGGAGTCAGATTATTTGCCAGCCATGGTCAGGAACGGAAATAGATGGCTTCCGAACCTTGGCGTCTGCCTGGCAAATCCACTGACTCCGACCCCGTCCGCAAGATCAGAAGAAGCCCAGGGGGTTCTTGTCGTAGGACATGAGAATGTTCTTGGTCTTGCGATAGTGGTTGAGCATCATCTTGTGGGTCTCGCGACCAATGCCGGACTTTTTCTGTCCGCCAAAGGAGGCATGGGCGGGATACAGGTGATAGCAATTGGCCCACACCCGACCGGCTTCGATGCCGCGGGTGAAGGTCTGCATCTGGTGAATGTCCCGGGTCCAGACGCCGGCGCCCAGGCCGTACATGGTGTCGTTGGCGATCTGGAGAGCTTCTTCCTCGTCCTTGAAAGTGGTGACGCAGAGTACCGGGCCGAAAATCTCTTCCTGAAACACGCGCATGCTGTTCTGGCCCTTGAGCACCGTGGGCTTGATGTAATAACCGTCAGGATAGACCTCGTTGTGGAAGGCTTCACCGCCACAGAGTACCTCGGCGCCTTCATCCTTGCCGATTTGAATGTAGTTGAGGATCTTCATGAACTGGTCGTTGGATGCCTGGGCGCCCATCATGGTGGATGGGTCCAGGGTGTCGCCCATCTTGATGGCGTCGATGCGTTTGAGGCAGCGCTCCATGAACTCGTCGTAAATGTTTTCCTGGATCAGCGCTCGGGAAGGGCAGGTGCAGACCTCGCCCTGGTTGAAGGCGAACAGCACCAGGCCCTCAATGGCCTTGTCCAGGAAGTTGTCGTCGGCGGCCATGACCGAATCGAAGAAGATGTTGGGCGACTTGCCGCCCAGCTCCAGGGTCACGGGAATGATGTTTTCCGACGCGTACTGCATGATGAGGCGACCGGTGGTGGTTTCGCCGGTGAAGGCAACCTTGCGGATGTCCGGATGGGTGGCCAGGGGCTTGCCGGCCTCGGGGCCGAAGCCGTTTACCACGTTGACCACGCCGGGAGGCAGCAGGTCCTGGATGAGTTCAATGAGCACCATGATGGAGGCCGGGGTCTGCTCGGCGGGCTTGAGCACCACGCAGTTGCCGGCGGCCAGGGCCGGAGCCAGTTTCCAGGCGGCCATGAGGATGGGGAAATTCCAGGGAATGATCTGGCCCACCACGCCCAGGGGCTCGTGGACTTCCATGGATACGGTGGCGGCGTCCAGGTCGGACACTTCGCCGCTCTCGGCGCGGATCACGCCGGCGAAATAGCGGAAGTGGTCGATGGTCAGGGGGATGTCGGCGGCCAGGGTTTCACGAATGGGCTTGCCGTTGTCCCAGGTTTCCGCGTGAGCGATCTTTTCCAGGTTCGCTTCTATGGTGTCTGCGATCTTCAGCAGCAGGTTGCTGCGCTCGGTGACGGAACTCTTGTTCCACTCGGGGGCAGCTTTCCAGGCGGCGGCCACGGCGAGATCGATGTCCTTGCCGCCGGAGCGGGGCACGCGGCACAGAAACTGGCCGTTTACCGGCGAGTGGTTTTCGAAGTATTCGCCTTCCACTGGAGCGACCCATTCGCCGCCAATGAAGTTTTCGTACTGTTCCTTGAATTCGGGTTGCTTGTCAGACATGTTTTTCTCCTGAAACGATTCTCATGGGGACGCTGCATGACCTTCCGGGCACGGAAGGCGCGGCAGAAGGTACGCTAAGCCTTTTTTAAAGGCGATGATTGCCTCAGCGTCCAGAGTTTTTGCGCCAGCGTCCAGAACCGGCGGGGCGAGAATGCCGCTTGGTGTAGAATCCGGGCATGGTTTCGGAGAAACTCGACAAGCTGCGCGCGCCGCGCAAGCTCATCGAGAACAAGGTGAGCTTTGCCGGAGACAGTTCCGAGGTGAGCATCTATGATACCTACGAGCCCGTGTCACGGGTGCGCCTGGATGCGGATGAGCTGCTGTTCTGCGGCATGATTTCCGGGCGCAAGATCATGCATCATCCGGACGACGCGCCGGACAGTCCCGGCACGGTGTTTCTGCCCCATGAGAGTTTCGTGGTGGCACCGGGGGAAGCGGTGGAGATCGATTTCCCTGATGCCAGCCTGGACAGTCCCACCACCTGCCTGACGGTGGAGATTTCCCGGGAAAAGGTGGGCCAGGTGAGCGAGCGTTTGATGGAATCCCTGGCCATGCCGGAACTGGCGGACAACTGGCAGTTCGGCAATCCCGTGCTGCATACCCGCCACAACAGCGAAACCCAGCGACTGCTGAACCGCCTCATCAAACTGTTCATGGAAAACCACCCGGACCGGGATCTGCTCATCGATTTGAACGTCACCGAGCTCATCATCCGCCTGCTGCGCCACAAGACCCGGGATTTCCTGCTTACCTGGTGCAGCCGGGACCCCGAGGCCAATGCCCTCATCGCTGCCCTGGACTGGATCAACAGCACCCTCTCCCAACCCCTGGATATCAATCAGCTGTGTCGCCATGCGGGTATGAGCCGCAGCCGCTTATACGTGGAATTCAAGGAGAAAATCGGCTGTTCACCCGTGGAGCTGCAGCAGCAGCTGCGCCTCAAGCGGGCGGCGGAACGCATCCGCAACGGCGAAGCCATTACCGCAGTAGCTTATGACCTGGGCTTCAAGAGCCCCAGCCATTTCTGCCGGCGCTTCAAGTCCTTCTATGGCTGCGTGGCGACGGAATACAAAGCACGTTCCGGCAGCTGAGTTCGGGGCTGTCAGGCGTCTTCGGGAATGGCGCTGTTGTCCACTTCCAGCATCTTCGCGTAGAACACCACTTCCTGACCGCTCAAGGGGTGGTTGAAATCCACCAGCACTTTGTCGTCCTCCACCGCCAGCACCGTGCCCATGGTTTCCTCGCCGTCGGGGAGGCTGAAGGCCAGGATCTGGCCTGGCTCCAGGTCGGCTTCGGCAGGAAAGTCGCTGCGTGGCATTTCCTTTATCAGTGCCTGCTGGCGTTCGCCCCAGGCCTGTTCCGGGGTGAGGGTAAGGGTCTGTTCCTCGCCGGGGCGCAGGCCGTACAGGGCCAGTTCCAGGCCTGGGAGCAGGGTGCCGTCGCCCAGGGTGCAGCTCAGGGGCTCGTCTTCCGTATCGAAGGCGGGGGTGCCGTCGGTGAGGGAAAGGCTGAAATGCAGACTGACGCGGCTGCCGGGCATGGCTTCGGGGCGGGGCATCAGTGCATCTCCGAAGCCAGTTCCATGAGACTGGGCAGTTCCAGCTCATGATCCCGGGCATGTTCCAGGGCACGTTCCAGGCGGGCGGGGGCGCTGCGGCCCATGCACTTGTGCTCTGGGTCGCCTTCGAAGGCGTGGAGCATGGCGGCGATCAGGGCCTCGTGGTCGAAGCTTCTGCCCGTGAGTTTTTCCTGGAGGCGGATGACGTCCTCGGCCACGTCCCGGGCGATATGTCGGTGCTCGGCCCATAGGTCCCCCACGCTGCCACCGGTCTTGAGGCCGGCGATGTTGGTGGTGAGGATGTAGAGATTCTTCAGCACCAGCTCGAACAGCAGTTGGTCCTCGTCGCCCAGAATCTTCACTGGAATGTCCAGCTTGCCCAGGGCGTCGCGCAGCAGGGCGCAGCGGGGGCCGTAACAGGGAGAGGGAATGATGACCTTATAGTCCATGCCGGGCTTTTTCTCGAACCATACGGAGATTACGGTGACCTCGGGCAGGTGGGAAAAATCCGCCGGCAGCAACTCGTTCTGCAGCAGGATGGTCTTGTTCTTCCAGGCGTCCGGCAGTTGTTCCAGAATGCCGGGAAGATCCTTTTCCCCCACGGCCACCAGCACGGCTTCCGGTGGGGGGATTTCAGTGGCGGCCTGTTCCAGGTCCTGGCCACGTGTTA
>JALVEW010000025.1 GCA_027030425.1 Sedimenticola sp. | reverse complement strand
CACCCTAACCCTCTCCCCCGGCGGGGAGAGGGGATTTCCGGAGGCAGTGGTATCAGAAGGCACATCAGCCCAAAAGCCCCGTCATTCCTCCTTGCCCAGCAAATCCAGCTGCTTGCGCAGGGCCTCGGGGTCGGGCTGCTGCTCCAGGCGCTCGATTTCCTCGCGGAAAGCCTGCACGTCCTGGAACTGGCGGTACACGGAGGCAAAGCGCACATAGGCCACCTGATCCAGGGACTTCAGCTCATCCATGACCAGCTCGCCGATATGCTTGGTGGGGATCTCCGGCTCCCCCGGCGCCATGAGCTTGCGGGTGATGCGGCTGATGGCAGCTTCCACGTCCTTGGTGCTCACGGGGCGCTTCTCTAGGGCGCGCAACATGCCCAGGCGCAGCTTCATTTCATCGAAGCTGGCCCGGCTGCCATCGGACTTGACCACCCGGGGCAGGTTCAGCTCCACCTTTTCATAGGTGGTGAAACGCTCCCCGCATTCAATGCACTCGCGCCGGCGGCGCACCTGGTCGCCTTCTCCCGCCGCGCGGGAGTCCACCACCTTGGTGTCCCGGGCATTGCAGAAGGGGCAGCGCATCAGTCGGCGTACACCGGCAGGCGCTTGCAGATGGCCAGGGCCTTTTCCTTCACTTCGGCAATGACCTTTTCATCGCCCCGGGCGTCGATGACATCACACATCCAGCCCGCCAGGTCCGCCGAGTCCTGCTCGGTGAACCCCCGGGTGGTAATGGCCGGGGTGCCCACGCGAATGCCGGAGGTGATGAAGGGCGACTGGGGATCATTGGGCACGGCGTTCATGTTCACTGTAATGTTTGCATCACCCAGCCAGCGGTCCACGTCCTTGCCCGTCAGCCCCGCCTCGATGAAGCTCACCAGGAACAAATGGTCATCGGTGCCCTTGGACACCACGTCATAGCCGCGCTCCATGAACACCCGCGCCATGGCCTGTGCATTCTTCTTCACCTGCTGCTGGTAGGTCTTGAACTCCGGCTCCATGGCTTCCTTGAAGGCCACGGCCTTGCCCGCGATGACGTGCATCAGGGGACCGCCCTGGGTGCCGGGGAAAACGATGGAATTGAGCTTCTTTTCGATTTCCTCGTTGGCCTTGGCCAGAATCAGGCCGCCCCGGGGACCGCGCAGGGTCTTGTGGGTGGTGGTGGTGGTCACATCGGCAATCTGGACGGGACTGGGATATTCACCCACGGCAATGAGGCCCGCCACGTGGGCCATATCCACGAACAGGTAGGCGCCAACGCTGTCGGCGATGTCGCGGAAGCGCTGCCAGTCCACGATGCGGGAATAGGCGGAAAAACCGGCCACGATCATCTTCGGCTTGTGTTCCCTGGCCAGAGCCTCCACCTGCTCGTAGTCGATCTCGCCGGTTTCAGCGTTCAGGCCGTACTGCACGGCATTGTAAATTTTGCCGGAGAAATTGGGCTTGGCGCCGTGGGTGAGGTGGCCGCCGTCCGCCAGGGCCATGCCCAGCACCGTATCGCCGGGCTGGCACAGAGCCATGTACACGGCCGCGTTGGCCTGGGAGCCGGAATGGGGCTGGACATTGGCATAGTCCGCGCCGAACAGGGCCTTGGCCCGGTCGATGGCCAGTTGCTCCACCACGTCCACGTTCTCGCAGCCGCCGTAGTAGCGTTTATGGGGATAACCCTCGGCGTACTTGTTGGTGAGCACGGAACCCTGGGCCTGCATCACCCGGGGGCTGGTGTAGTTCTCCGAGGCGATGAGCTCGATGTGCTCCTCCTGACGCTTCTCCTCGGCCTGGATGGCGGCCCAGAGGTCATCGTCATAACCGGCGATCTGCATGGATTTCTTGAACATGGGTAAATACTCCGACAAACAAAACGGCTCCGATAAAAGAGGCGTATTCTAACCCGAATATTTCACCCGGTCGCTGGAAAAATATTCCAGCTTACTGTATTCATGGAGAATTTTGGAATATTAATATGTTACCGGGCATCGCTGAACGCGCCCTCGCACCGGTCTCGCCGTCCATCTGCGGTATTTGCTCAATCATCAATAGCTTGGGCTATTGATTCAATCGCAAATCCGCACCTGAACACCGATCCCGGTACGATCATCGCGTTCCCGGGTGAAACATTCGGGCTAACGCTTTTCCTCGCCCAGCGCTTGAAATCACCGCCTCGCCGCGGATTGGCGGAACAGCGCGAAAAGATGGCTGCTGCCTTCGGGAAAGGCGTTCTGAACGCAAGAAGACCCTCATTCAACGGCGGAACGCAAGCCGGCAAGATACCGTTCATCATCACCCGTCCACCATTCATTGGCCGTCTGCTTGCACAGACTGGCGGCCTCCAGGGCGGGCAACAGCTGCCCGCTCATGGCCAGGGCCCTGGATTTGAGCAGCAGATAGGGATGTGGCAGAGGCTGGTACTGTTCTATGTCCTCGAGTATGGCAAGGGTCTTCCCCGGCTGTTGCTGGTCGAGGTAATGTTCAGCCAGTATGTTTCCGACCTCCACCAGGGTTTCGCCATCATTGGTTTTTTCCGCCGCCTCCCTGGCCAGATGCAATATCTGCAGGGCTTCCGTGGTCTTGCCGGTGAGCAGATAGTAGCGGGCGAGTTGCCGCTGTATTCTGGGCAGGATGCGTATTTCCTTCGTTTTTTCGATGTGTTGCTTGATGTCGTCGATGATGTCCGGCACTGGCTCGGTTATCTTCTGATCGAGATAATAATCCAGGCTCAAGAGCTTGTTTTTCAATATGGCGCGTTCATTGTTTACGGCTTTTGCCAGCGCCAGGTGATTCTCGAGCGCAATCCTGGCGCTTTCCCACCGGTTCTGGGCGCGCGCGATGTCCACCGCCAGCTGCCGGGACGCCAGCAGCATGGCCGTATAGTCGATGTCCAGGGCGATATCCCTCATTTCTTCATTCAAGGCGGCGGCCTCGCGGAAATTGCCCTGCACCATCTGTATATAAATCAATTCATTGAGATTGGCGCCTACGCCCAGCTTGTACCCGAGGGCGCGATTGATTTGCAGGGCCTGCCGTAAATAATCTTCGGCTTTCTTGTAGCGGGACTGATGGTTGGCGATTCTTGCCAGCAGGTTGAGCACCGTCGCTTTCGCCAGCAGGTTTTCCAGGCGGGAAAACAGGTCCAGGGCTTTGTTGGCGTTCATGGTCGCCTCCTCCAGCCGGCCCAGGGTTTGCTGAATGCTTCCCATCTTGCGGTAGACATCCGCCAGCAGCTCGGGATTGTTCTGCTCGTACAACTGTTGCTCCAGGGTTTTCAGCTGTTGCAGGGCCTCGTCGTATTCCTCCAGGGAGGCAAGAGTGTCGCCCAGGCTGTAGCGTATGTCGTCAAGGCTTACCCGGGGATTGCCTGCGTGTTTTTCCAGGGTTTGCAGATACAGTTTTTTCGCTGCCTCATGTTTCCCCTGGGTATCGAGGATGTCCGCGCGAATGGCAATGCTGTCCACCTGGAGTTGTGGGTGGCCGGAAAAATCCGGCAAGCTGTCCAGCAACGCCAGGGCCTGTTGCGGCCTGCCCTGCCTGCTGAGGGCGTCTGCCAGTTCCAGCCGGGCCAGGTGAAAGTCGGGCTTTTCCTCGAGACAAAGCCTGAGCAGCTGCACGGCCTTGTCGATCTTGCCCGCTTTTGCGGCGGTCAGCCCCCGCATGTAGATTTCCAGCAGATAGGGGTTGTCCGGAATCAAGGGCTGGATTTCGCTGATTCGCTTCTCCTGGTGCAACTGCCGCGCCAGCCAGTCGCTTGCCTCCTTGACCACGCGGGTAAATTCCCCAGCGCTGAACTGGCGACGGACATCCGGCTGGCTGGCGGAGCGGAGGGTCAGTGTAACCAGGTAATTGCCATCGCTTTTTTCCAGCCGGGAACTGACCGCCAGCAAATCCGGAGAAAGACGCCACTGTCGTTGTAAATACTGCTGTTCTCCCCTGCCGAGAGCCTCGTCATCCGGTGTCTTTACGATGGCGGCATTGGCATAGCCGAACAAATGATCCAGGTAAGGCGACAGGCTCCAGGCATCCGACAGGCCGCTGTCATCGATCAGCAGCACCGGCTGGGGCACGAGGCGGGCTTGCAAGTCTTCCTCGTTCCCATCGATGAAAGCCACCGTTGCCAGAACCAGCAGGCCCAGCAACGCAGCCCCATACACTTTCATGGCGCGTCGGCCGCGGGCGACTCCCCCGGCCGAATCCGCGGTAGCCTCCGGGGAGCGGGTGACAGGCAGTGCCGTGACTTCGGGAACAAAGCGCAAACCTTTTCCGTACACGGTCTCGATATAGATGCCGGGTTCCGTATCCGCAAGAACCTTGCGCAGCTTGGAAACGCACTGATCCACCGAGTTGTTGGTAACCCACCGCCCCTTCCATACTTCCTCAATCAGCTCTTGCCTGGAAAACAGCTGTCCGGGATGTTGAACCAGAAACAACAGCATGTCATAGCCTTGCTGAGTCAGGTTCAACAGAGTGTCGCCATGGCGCAGCTCCCTGGCCGCGGTATCGAGTGTAAAGGCGGAAAACTGGTATTTCATCGCTCCAAGTTGCTCGTTTCCGATTCCGGGCCACAACAACTCAGAAGAACACCTACAACATCCTCCCCCGGAAAAAGATCAGGACAAGGGGCATTCAGCCATGGTCTTCGACGCCAGGAGACCAAAAATGACAGCCTGCCCAGCACACATTCTGCATCATTCGGGCAGGATACTGAATAGCAACAAAAACATGACAATAAGCAAGGAAATTACACTTGGCCCCGGGGCAGGACCGAATCAGCCTTTACCAGTTGAAGGTTCCCTCTCCCCTTGGGGGAGAGGGCCAGGGTGAGGAGCATAATCTTGGCGCATAGGTGGCGCATAGGGGTCGGAGTCAAATCACCCCAGGCCGTTGAATCCATGGGACATCACCCTGATTTGACTCCGACCCCGCGACCCCGACCCCATTCCTCAATCCCAGCCCTCCTTCAAAAAAACCACTAAAAAACAACGATATAGATTCAATTCATAACTTTTTCATAACTTTTTCAGAATCTTTTTTCGGTTTCTCGGTTATACAAAACAAAAAAATCGTTCGTTTCATTCAGGAGGAGACACCCATGTCAGCAACACCCGATTTCCGAAAGAAAGTCCTGCCCCTGCTCTTGGCGGCTGGGGGGCTGGGCCAGGCTGCCCTGGCAAACCAGGCCGTGGATTCGGACTACGCTGCCTTCGTCGAGGCGGCAACCTATGTCTGCACCGGCACCCTGTTCAATGACGTGCCCAGCACCCACTGGGCCTGCGGCTATATCGAGGAATTCGCCAACCTGGGCATCACCCAGGGCTGTGATAACAACAACAATTACTGCCCCGAGAACAATGTCACCCGGGCGCAAATGGCGGTGTTCTTCGTCCGGGGGTTGGAAGAAGCCCTGTACAACCAGCTCGACGGCGCCGGCTCCGGCCTGGACGCCGACCTGTTGGACGGCCAGGACGGCAGCTATTACCTGGACTGGAACAACCTGGTGAGCGTGCCCGCCGACCTCCTCGATGGCGATGACGACAC
>JALVEW010000024.1 GCA_027030425.1 Sedimenticola sp. | reverse complement strand
GCAAGGGCGTGGTGGTGGCCATGCCGCATCTGGGCAATTTCGAGATCAGCGCCCATTTCTTCGGCAGCATCGGCAAGGCCACGGGGCTGTACCGGCCGCCGCGCAAGGAAGGGCTGGAATCCGTGATGCTGGAAGGCAGAAACCGGCCGGGGCAGAACCGCATGGTGCCCACGGATCGCCATGGCATCAAGGCGCTTTACGAGGCCCTGGGAAATGGCGAGCTCATTGTCATACTGCCCGATCAGCAGCCCAAGACAGCCAGGGGCGGTGGCGGGGTGTTCGCGCCCTTCTTCGGCGTGCCGGCCCTGACCATGACTCTGGTGAACCGCTTTGCGCGCAAGACCGGGGCGCCGGTGTATTTCATCTCCTTCGTGCGCACGGGCGGCAAGCCGGAATACAAGGTCATCGGCCACCTGGCCGGAGATGCCATAGCGGACCGGGACGCGGTGGTGGCGGCAACGGAGCTCAATGCCGGCGTGGAGAAACTGGCGCGCCAGTATCCGGCCCAGTACCAGTGGCCCTACCGGCGTTTCCGCGCCCAGCCGGACGGTTCCAATCCTTACAAGCAGGTGCGGAAACCGGGGTAATCAGGCTTCGGAGGTTTTCGGGAACAGCTTGCCCCAGGGAAAGAAATAAACGGCATACACCAGTGCATATACGGGGAAGCCTTCCATGCCCCGGGACTGGGCAAAAGCAAAGAAGAAAATCAGGATGTGCATGCGAATGACATTCAGGTAGGGCTGGTAGAACAGCCTGCCGATTTCCTTGTTTTTGCCGGTCCGCCGCCGTGCTTCCAGAAGATGCTCCACATTCAGTTCGCCTGGCCGGATGCGGCGCGCCAGGCGCAGGGCCTTGGTCAGGGAGGCGAAGACATGATCCCGCTCCGCGATCAGCATGGGAAGCAGGAACAGACCGTACAGGGGGAGCAGGTACTGGATGGCGGTGCTCCACAACAGCAAGGGATTCATGAAGGCGGCGGAAAACCGTTCCGGGGGCAGTCCCTGGATGGGAAAGAAAGAGGACAGAAAACTGGCGTGGCCCGCGTGAAAGGCGCAGAAATGCAGGGAGAAGAACCCCAGAAAGAACAGGGCCACGCCCAGAATGCCCCACAATGCCGGGGTCTTCATCTTTGCGGGAAAATCCTGATGCCGGACGATACGCAGCCCAAGATAGACGCCCCCGGCAATGGTGGACAGGATGGTGACATAACCGATGGTCAGGCTGCTCAGCCACAGGCTCCATACCAGGTCGCGGGTCTCCCAGTGAAACAGATAAGCCATGCCGATGCCAAAGCAGAATGCCAGCAGATCAGGCAGCATGCGGACGGCTCTGGAGGCTTGGATGCTTGGGCTATGCTCGCGTTCGGGCATCATCGGATCTCCGGAAAGTCGTCGCGCCTGCAGTGAATGATGCTGCTGGAGTAGTGGTTGTCACCCGTGTCCAGATAAAGTATTCCCCCCGAGATGGTCATTTGCCATTGGATGCGGCGTGGCAGGGCCAGCCCCAGGTTTTCCACCAGGTCCGCCTCCAGGCACAGCAATCTGCCGTCGAAAGCCGGCAGCTTGCCGCCATGCCGGCTTTTCCAGCGCCGCAGCAGGCCATCGTGGGTGAACACCGTGACCCTGGGAGTGTGACGCCCGGCCTTGAGCAGGCGCTCTTCCGCCGGGGTGCCGATTTCTATCCAGTGCTGTAATCGTCCCGTGAGGTCATGCACGCTCAGGTCGGGCTCCTCGCCCTGGCTGACGCCTCCCTTGCGAAAATCCATGCCCTCCTCGTGGAGCAGGGCATAGGCAAGCAGGCGCAGTATGAGCCGCTCAACGGTTTCCGAGGGATGTTGCGGCGTGCTGAACTGCAGGTCGGCGTACCGCCCCCTGTCTGCATCCGCCAGCTGTATTTCAACGTGATAGACCTGGCTGCCCTGGGCCATTACTTGATCCAGTCGATGAGGTGGCAGTCCAGGCGGTCCGCCTCATCTTCGCATATGGTGCGGCCATGAATGCCATTGCCAGAGCGGTAAACAGATTCAGGATCACCGGAGACCAGGGGGTGCCAGTCCGGCAAGGGCTTGCCTTCGGTCAGCAGGCGGTAGGCGCAGGTGCTGGGCAGCCAGTAGGGGTCGTCCAGGGTGTCGAGGGTAATGGTCATGCAGTCGCTCACCCGGGTGGAGCGGTTTTCGTAGTCCGAGCAGCGGCTGGTTGCCGTGTCCAGCAGGCGGCAGTGCACGTTGGTGAAATAGATCTCCCGGGTGTCTTCGTCTTCCAGCCGGTGCAGGCAGCATTTTGCGCAGCGGTCGCACAGGGCTTCCCACTCGTCCGGACTCATTTCCGCCAGGGTTTTGTATTGCCAGAAGTTGTCGGAAGCCTTTGTCATGGGGGACATTCTACCGGGATCCTACCCATTTTCTACTTGTTGTTATGCACAAGGCGTTCCGGGAAGAGGAAAAAAGTTTGGGTTAGAGGAAGTTGTGAATGCAGGTTCTGACGAAGATTTTTTAACTAACTGTTATTAAACGAATATTATTGATTTGTTCAAAAAGTGGTCAATTTAAGGCATTTCCATGACTGGCGCGGATATCGTTCGCTTTGCGCATTTTTCTGACAGAGTTATCCACAGCTTGTGTGGAAAACTTTGTGGCGGGGATGGCGCGGAAAATCAACGGCTGGTGACGTGCTTGTCGATGTCACGGAGTACACGCACCAGCTTGCGTACCCGGGAGGGATCTTCTTCACGCCAGGCCACTTCCGCCATGGGGGCGATGGCGCATTCCCGGGGCAGGGGGGATGCCTGCCTGATGAGCCGCCGGAACCCGGGGAGCATCACCCATTGCAGCCACTGATGGAATTCCATGCGGTCGTGACAGAAAGGGGCGGTACTGGCCATGGCGTGTGCGTCCGGCGGGTCGTCCGACCACCAGCCCAGGGCGCGCAGCTCTTCTTCCATGCGTTGCAGGTGAAGGGAAAGTTCCTGATAATCGTCTGGCATGTTTTCTTGATTCATCGTCCAATCGGCGCAGGAAAGGATTATGGCAGACAAGCTTCCCATTGCGGAATACCAGGCAGCCTGCCTGACCCCCGTCGGTTGGGTGGCCATTGCCGCCACGGAGGCGGCGGTGACCCGTGTAAAGATCCTGGAGGATCGCCCGGCGTTGACCGCAACCGGGGAAAATTCCCTTGCAGCCAAGGCCTGCGAGGCGTTGGCAAACTGGCTGAATGGCGGGGACTGGCCCAGGTTCACCGCCCTGGAACCTGAAGGCACGGTCTATCAGCGCCGTGTCTGGCAAGCCCTGCTGAACATCCCGCCAGGGCAGACCCGCACCTACGGAGAGGTGGCCCGGGAACTGGGCAGCAGCCCCCGCGCCGTCGGTGGCGCCTGCCGCAGGAATCCCATCCCCCTGCTGATACCCTGCCACCGGGTGGTGGCCGCCAATGGCGACGGGGGATTTGCCGGCCATACCAGCGGACGCTGGATGGATATCAAGCGTTGGCTTCTCGAACATGAGTGATGAAGAGGCCATCGCCCAGTTTACGGACATGCTCTGGCTGGAAAGGGGATTGTCCAGAAACACCCTTTCCTCCTATGGTTCCGACTTGCGCCACGCGTCGAAATGGCTTCAGGAAAACCAGGGGGTTTCCCTGATTCATGCCCGCCAGGAGCATCTCCTGTCCTGGCTTGCCAGCTTGGTGTCGTCGGGACAAAGTGCCCGCAGCAGCGCCCGCCGCCTGTCTTCCCTGCGCCAGTTCTTCCAGTACGCCCTGCGGGAAGGCTGGGTGCCTGTGGATCCCAGTCTCGACATCCAGGCGCCCCGCCTGGGACGTCCCCTGCCCAAGACCCTGAGCGAAGCCGAAGTGGTGGCACTGCTGGATGCGCCCGATACGGATACGGCAGAGGGATTCAGGGACCGCTGCATGCTGGAGCTGCTCTATGCCACCGGGCTGCGGGTTTCGGAGCTGGTCAGCCTGCGTCCGGACCAGGTCAGTATCAGCCAGGGCCTGGTACGCATCACCGGAAAGGGCGGCAAGGAACGCCTGGTGCCCATGGGAGACGAAGCCCAGGAGTGGATTCGTCGCTTCATGCAGGGGCCGCGGCAGGAACTCCTGGGCGCGCGTGTCTGCGATGCCCTTTTTCCCACCCGTCGGGGATCGGGCATGACCCGCCAGGCCTTCTGGTACCGGGTCAGGAAGCACGCCCTGACCGCAGGCATACGCAAGCATCTGTCGCCCCACACCCTGCGTCATGCCTTCGCCACCCACCTGGTCAATCATGGTGCCGACTTGCGCGTGGTACAGCTGCTGCTGGGGCACAGCGACCTGTCCACCACCCAAATCTATACCCATGTGGCCAGGGAGCGGCTCAAACAGCTTCATGCCACCCACCATCCCCGGGGATAGGGTGATTTCTGGCCGGATTGCGCATACTGCTGGAGCAAGAGCCGGAACTTCCGGTTACAATGCGGCTCCAATACTGTTTGACTACAAACATCGGATACCCTTAACGATCATGTCCTACATTCCCGCTGTTCGCCATCTGCTCCTCGGTCTGGTGCTGTTCACCGCTGGAACCGCCAGCGCCGCTGAAGCAACTTCCGACCCCGCCATTGAGAAGATCCGTGCCGTCCTGGCCAAGCGCCTTGGCGACATCAACCTGGACAATGTTCAGGCTTCTCCTGTTCCCGGCCTGTACGAGGTGCTCATTGGCGCCCGGCTGTACTATGTGTCTGCTGACGGCAGGTATTTCATCCAGGGAAAGATGAATGACCTTGAAACCGGCAAGGACCTGACGGAAGAAAAAATATCTGCGGCACGCAAGAAGCTCATCGATGCCGTTGACGAAAAAGATATGATTGTCTTTGGCAGCGGCAAGGAAAAGCACGTCATCAATGTCTTCACGGATATCGATTGCGGATACTGCCGCAAACTTCATTCTCAGATCGACCAGTACAACAAGGAAGGCATAGAGGTTCGTTACATGTCTTATCCCCGTGCCGGCGTGAACAGTGAATCCGGCAGGAAGGCCATCAGCGTATGGTGTGCCGATGACCGGAAGAAGGCCATTAGTGAAGCCAAGCAGGGTAATCCGGTGGAGGAAAAGACCTGTGACAATCCCGTGGCCGAGCAATTCGCCCTGGGCCGGGTCGTTGGGGTTTCCGGCACGCCTGCCCTGGTGCTGGAAAACGGTGAGCTGGTTCCCGGTTACGTGCCGCCCAAGCGCCTCAGGCAGTTGCTCGATTCCAAGGGACTGGGGAAGAAATAAACCTGTCATGAGCGCCATTCCGCTGGACACAGCCAGCGCCTCGGACGTGGGGCTGGTGAGAAAGATCAACGAAGACTATCTCTTCGTCATGCCTGAACAGGGTATCGTTGCCCTGGCCGACGGCATGGGCGGGCATCTGGCGGGAGAAGTGGCGGCCGAGGTGGCGGTGGAAGTGGCAGTGGAAGAACTGCGCCATGCCCAGCGTTTTGCCAACATGGATACCATGCAGTGTCTGATGCACATTGGCGAGGCGGTGGAGCGGGCCAACCAGTCCGTATACACCCTGGCCAAGAGCAAGGAAGAGCTGACGGG
>JALVEW010000023.1 GCA_027030425.1 Sedimenticola sp. | reverse complement strand
TCACCTGGGGGGCGGGTTTTTCCGCTATACCGTGGACCCCGACTGGAGCACGCCCCACTATGAAAAGATGCTCTATACCCAGGCCCTGCTGGCGGATTTGTACCTGCGGGCCGCCGAGGTCTTTGCCGAGCCGGCCTGGGCCGACGTCGCCAGGGACACCCTGGAGTTCACCCTGCGGGAGATGTGTTCAGATGGAGATGCCTGTGTGGCCAGCTTTTCCGCCGTGGACGACAAGGGCGTGGAAGGCGGTTATTACCTGTGGAAGGAAAAGGAGCTGAAAGCGCTGCTGCCGGGAAAACTGTGGGAACTGGCCCGGGAACACTGGCAGCTGAAGGATTTTGACAGCAAGCCTGAAGGCGTCCTGCCCATGGCAGGCATGACGGCGGAGGAGCTGGCGCAAGCCCATGACATGCCCGTGGCGCAGGTGCGCGCCGAGCTGGACAAGGCCCGCAGCCTGCTCCTCAAGGCGCGCGGCAAGCGCCGCCTGCCCGTGGATGACAAGCGCCTCGCGGGCTGGAACGGCCTCATGCTCTCGGCCCTGTCCCGGGCCGCTGTGCAACTGTCCGAGCCGGGGCTTCTCGGCCGGGCAGAAAAGCTGCGGGACTATCTGGTAAAACAGTTATGGGACGGGAAACGGCTCCACCGGGCCGTGCATCAGGGCCGGCCCGTGGGGCAGGCATCCCTGGCGGATTACGCCTATGTGGCCCGGGGCCTCAAGCACTGGGTCAAGGCATCCGGCCGCAAGGAAGATGCCAGACTGGCCGACAGGCTGCTGGAAGCCGCCTGGGAGAAGTTCCACACGGACCAGGGCTGGCGCAGCGCTTCAGTGGCGCTGCTGCCAGGCATGCCGGCGGTCCAGGCCCAGGGAGACGGCGCCCTGCCGGCGGCTTCCGCCATCATCATGGAACTTTCTCTGAAGTCTGAAAATGCCAGGCTGCGGGAGCAGGCTAAGAAACTGGTTCCCGCCACCTGGCTGGCCGTGCAGGACAGCCCTTTCTGGTATGCCAGCTCCGTGGACATGCTGCTGGCCAGCTCTCTTCAGGGGTCGGAGTCAAATTCCGCCCAAGCAGCTACAGGGAACAGCATTAGATGCTTCCATGCTGTTGAATCTGTCCAGAATCTTCGCCATTTGACTCCGACCCCGTCCCCTGGATTCCTCAGGGCTCGCCAAGGGCCGACTGAATCTTCAGGGGGTCGGAGTCGAATTCCACCCAAGCTGCTACAGGAAACAGTATCACCGAGGCTTTCATGCTGTTGAATCCGCCCGGAATCTTCGCTATTTGACTCCGACCCCGGCGGCTTCTCGCCATTTCTGTTTTCTCAGGGCTCGCCAAGGGCCGACTGAGAGCCGGGATTGAGACTCGGCAACAGGCGGTGGTCTGTTGCCGGCTTGCAGCGGCGAAAGCGTATGGGAAACAGCCTGGGCTTGATCTGGCGCTTGAAATCGGCCTTCCATTTTTCGAAGGATTCCAGCTTCTGCCCGCCATAGACTGCTCTGTCCAGTTCCGCCATGAGTTCCTGAACCCGCTGGGGGTTGGCGGCGGGGTGGCAGGTGATGATGCTTCTGCCCAGGTGCTGCAGATCCGCATGGGGGCGAATGCCCAGATGCTTGGCTGCAAGAATCTGCAGGGCGGGCACCCAGGTGGAAGGGTCGTCTTCCTTTTCCACGGCGCGCAGGCAGTACCAGAGTTTCCAGGACACGGGCAGCTTGCGCCCGATCCAGGTGCGCAGGCGGTGGAAATGTCGCCGGGGGGATATGCGCCGGCCGAAAGCCGCCACGGGCTGGTAGAGTTCGCCCAGGAGCTTCCTGCTCTGCCGTGCCGCCCAGCCCATGACGGGATTCCTTCCCGTGCCGAACAGTACCCTGAGCCAGGCGGCCAGCAGGAGCAGCAGCACCAGGGCCAGGGGAATCCAGAACCAGAGACTGGCGCCTTCCGGCAGGCCGAATCCGGCGCGGTCGTCGCCGTTGGGGTTGGGGTCGCCAAGAACCTGCAACTGGCGGATGGGCAGGGTGGCCGTGGCGGCCTTGCCGGTGCGCAGGTTCCACCAAGGCAGGGACAGGCTGGGGAGGTTCAGGGTGCCGCCCCAGCGGGGCACCAGGGTGAAGTGCTCCGTGCGGCTGCCCAGGAGATCCAGTCCGTCCGCGGAAATGCGGCCCGTGGTACTCACTTCGCCCGGATAGATGTAGAAGTCGTCGCTGCGCAGCTGGGAGGCAATGCCTGGCAGCTGGGTGCCCACGGCGCCCACGGCGGAAGTGGTAATGGTCATTTCCACGGGCTCGCCGGCCTTCAGTCCGCGGGTTTCCGGCAGCTTGGCATCCAGGCGCAGATCGTAGAGTGGCAGCCAGGGCTGAACGCCGGGCTGGGCCGGCTGCACGTACAAGGTGGTGCCATGAGGAGCGGTGATGTTGAAATCGGCGCCATTACTGTACTTGCCGGTTATGGTGACGCCCGGCAGGTAGATTTCACCTTCCGTGAGAGGAATCAGCAGGTAAGTGTACTCGGTTACCAGGGCCGCCTGGCCCTGTTCGCCACTGCTGTAGTTCACGGGCTTGCCCAGCTGGCGGAATACAACGTCCGTGGAGTCCGGTGGCCGGGGCGAGGCTTCCTTCAGGTTGCCGCTGCTCTTGATGCGTACCCGGTAAATGAGATTCTGCTGCACCACGGGGCGGCGTTCACTGACGCTGGTTTCTATGGAGGGAGCCGGTTGAACGGGGGTGGGCGGCTTGAGCGCGCTCGAAGGGTAACTCCCTTTGGCTGGGCCCGGCGTGGAACGATACTGGTACTGATATTGATAGTAGTATTGCCTGCCGTAGTTGTCCTGGGACGGGGGAGTGCCGGAGTAGCTGTTCTGCGGCGGTGGGCGGAACTGTGGCTGGCCGGGCCACGCGGGAGCCGGTCGCGCAGCGCCTGGTTGTGTGGCAGGCATCAGCTGCTGAGGATAGGGCGGATAGTAGCCGGGCGCGCCAAGTGCTGTCGTGCCACTGAGCAGCACCCCCAGCAGGGCAATGGCGGCAGTGGAAAGGAAACGCGGGAATCTTGGATACTGCATTCCATGGATACTAGTCTCATGGCTACAGGGTGGCAAGCGATGCTGGCAGGCTGATCCGGCTTGGCAGGGGTGTCATTTTCCGAGATTGTGTATAATGCCGGGTTCACTGGAATGGCGATAAGGTGTCGTTCGGAGCGAAAGTGGCGGAATTGGTAGACGCGCTGGATTTAGGTTCCAGTGGGGCAACCCGTGGGAGTTCAAGTCTCCCCTTTCGCACCAAATCTATACCAGGAGGTTGAAGCGGAAAACGCGGTTTCCCGCTTCCTTCATTTTCAATGGCTTACAGCCATTGAAGGGTGGCACATCCTTGTGCCGCACCCAGGCTGTTGAAAAATGGTGTTTTTCAACAGCCTGCCAAGGTGGGCGCCCTGCATGCGGGGCGCTCTTGTCATCAATACAGACAGACATACTGTCGGAGAAAGTTTCAAATGCAAGTATCTGTTGAATCGGGCGAAGGCCTGGTAAAACGTTTGCTGGTCAATCTGCCCGCGGACAAGGTTAACGAACTGGTGGACGCCAAGCTCAAGGAAGCGGCCCGCACCGTGAGAATGGACGGTTTCCGTCCCGGCAAAGTGCCTCTGCGCATGGTGAAGCAGCGTTACGGTCAGCAGATTCGGCAGGATGTCTACGGGGAGTTGATTCAGTCCAGCTTCTATGAGGCGGCCACCCAGGAGAACCTGCGTCCCGTGGGCGAGCCCAGCATCGAGTTGCGTGAAGACGAGGCCGATGGCGGCCTGGCCTACACCGCCACTTTCGAGGTGATGCCGGAGCTGGAGGTGGCTGACCTGTCCGCCCTGGAGATCAAGCGCCCGGTTACCGAGGTCACTGAGGAAGACATCGACAAGATGATCGAAAAGCTGCGCGAGCAGCGCACCGAGTGGAACGATGTCGAGCGCGCCGCCCAGGAGGGAGACCGCGTGACCCTGGACTTCACCGGCATCATGGACGGTGAAGCCTTCGAAGGCGGCAGCGCCAACGATATTCCCCTGGTGCTGGGTTCCGGCACCATGATTCCCGGCTTCGAGGAAGGGCTGGTGGGCCTCAAGGCCGGGGAGGAGAAAACACTGGAACTGAAGTTCCCCGAAGACTACCGGGTAGAACATCTGGCGGGCAAGGATGTAAGCTTCGAAGTGAAGGTGAAGGCCGTGGCCGAGCCCAAACTGCCCGAGGTGGACGAGGACTTCATCAAGGCTCTGGGTGTCGAAGAGGGCACGGAAGAGGCCCTGCGCAGGGAAATCCGTGAGAACATGGAGCGCGAGGTACGTCAGAAGGTCAAGAGCCGCACCAAGGAAGCGGTCATGGATGCCCTGCTGGCCGCCAACGAGTTCGATGTGCCCGCCGCCATGGTTTCCCAGGAAGCCCAGGCCCTCAAGCAGCAGACCCAGCAGGAAATGGCCCAGGCTGGCCAGCAGAGCAGCGTGGATTTGCCGCTCAGCGTCTTCGAGCCCCAGGCCGAGCGCAGGGTGAAGCTGGGACTTCTGGTGGGCGAGCTGATTCGTGGTAACGAAATGGAGGTGGACCAGGCTCGGGTGGACGAGACCATTGCTGAGCAGGCGGCGACCTTCGAGGATCCGGACGAGATCATCAAATGGTACAAGGAGAATCCCCAGGCCCGTTCTTCCGTGGAAAACGTGGTGATGGAAGACCAGGTGGTTGACCTGATCCTGGAAAAAGCCAAGGTGGAGGACGAGAATCTGTCCTTCGATGAACTGCTGAACAACAACCAGGGCTGACCGGCTGGCCTGTCAGGCCAAGAGAGGAATCATGCGCGACGATTACAAGAACAGTTTATCCGATCCCATGAACCTGGGACTGGTACCCATGGTGGTGGAACAGACGGCGCGCGGCGAGCGGGCTTTCGATATCTATTCCCGCCTGCTCAAGGAGCGCGTCATCTTCTGCGTGGGGCCGGTGGAAGACCACATGGCCAACCTCATCGTGGCGCAGCTTCTGTTCCTCGAATCCGAGAACCCGGACAAGGACATTCACCTTTATATAAATTCTCCCGGTGGTTCCGTGACGGCCGGCATGGCCATCTACGACACCATGCAGTTCATCCGCCCCGCTGTGAGCACCATGTGCATCGGCCAGGCGGCCAGCATGGGCGCGGTGCTGCTGGCGGGGGGCGCCAAGGGCAAGCGCTTCTGCCTGCCCAATTCCCGGGTGATGATTCACCAGCCTCTGGGGGGCTTCCAGGGGCAGGCCTCGGACATCGAGATACATGCCCGGGAGATCCTGCTCATCCGAGAGCGGCTCAACAAGATTCTGGCTGAACACACCGGTCAGTCACTGGAGCGCATCGGCGAGGACACGGAGCGGGACAACTTCATGAGCGCCGAGGAATCCCGGGAATACGGACTGGTCGATGAAGTGCTGGGCGCCCGCAACGGTGACAGTGGAGAAGGCAGCGAATAGAAAACAGCCATTTTCCACCATCGTAATATTAACCCGGCAACCAAATATGTCGCCGGGTTAATAATGTGGAGGAAGGCTGAGGCCGCATGTTTTTTCCGGGGCATACAGGTCCTGCCAGAACGGTGCAAA
>JALVEW010000022.1 GCA_027030425.1 Sedimenticola sp. | reverse complement strand
GGGCGTAGGACAGGGTATCCGAGTAGCGTTTCCAGTCTTCAGGATGGTCTTTGATGTCGCCGGTCCCATTGATGCCGTGGATGTTGTTTTCCGCCCATTCCAGGTGCAGGCTGGGGGGCAGAGTAAATTGTTCCTGCAGCCAGGACTCATAACTGCCCATTGCGAGCAGTTCGTTGATGGACTCCCGGCTGGGGCCGAAAGTGGCCCGGCTCAGAAAAGCGGATGCATCGGCGGTGCTGGCTACTTTGTGGCCATCTCTGGCATAGCGGAAATGATCCTGGGGGGTATCGCCGTTTCCTGGCTTCAGAACCGCTGTGCTGCCTGCGCCTGGTTCCGCGCCCAAGGCGATTTCGCCCGCCCTGGCTATGGGAACGCTGAGCAGCACAAGGGCCATCAGGCCCATGAGGCGCCGGTTTTTCCTGGCTCTATTGGTGGGGCTATGATGAACAGCTTTGTGGGATTTTTTCCGGAAAGGAAAGTACATCTTCTGGGTGCTCCATGGCCATACTGCTTGCAACTCCGTGCCACTTCCGGATGCGCGGCTGATCGTTGGATTCTCTGAATGGTTCAGAGCGTCCTCGAAATATTTCCGCAGCGAAGTGATTTATATCCCACTCTAGCGGTTGTTGTTGTCATGGAAAATTGACTGAAATCACGTTTTGTGTCCCGTTGGTCACGAGCAGAGAGGAAAAAATGGGTATACGCGGGGTTTCGGCAGGTCCAGGAATGGCACTGAGAGTTTTTTCGGCGTTGCCAGGATGTTGAAAAAAACGTTTTTCAACATCCCATCAGACCTGAAACCAGGTTCTGAGCAGAACAGCAGAAGCTTCCTTTACTTCTTTTTCCCTTTGCGATGATGCTTGCGTCCGCGCTTGTGGTTCTGGCCTTTTCTGGAAGCTTTTTGCCCCACGGGGCGCAAGCCCAGCTTTTTTCCGGCCACTCTGGCCTTCTTGAGAATGTCCATCACTTCCCGGGGCATGCCTTCCGGAAGATCCACGGTACTGAATTCATCATGGATTTCGATGCAGCCGATGTAGCAACTGTCGATATCGGCTTCATTGGCGATGGCGCCGACGATATTGCCGGGCTTCACGTTGTGGTTATAACCCACGTCCAGGATGAAGCGCTCCATGCGCAGGTCAGGAAACTCTTTCAATGGCAGGGGCTCGGTGGAAAACTCCCGCTTTGATGGCTTTCCCGCCGGATTTTCTTTTCCTTCCCTGCGCGCTTTCTTTTCCCTCACGGGCTTGTCCTTGAGCAGCAGGGGATCTTTGCCCTGGGCCAGCAGGGCCAGGGCAGAAGCCAGGCTCATGGGATCGATATCCTGTTCCTGTCGCAGGTCAGCAAGAATTTCCGCGTAGAGATCCAGGTCGGCGGTGGCCAGGGTATCCAGTATGCGCTGCTTGAAGCGGGCGACGCGCCGGTCGTTGATGTCCGCCGTGCTGGGCATGTGCATCTGTTCGATGGGCTGGCTGGTGGCCTTTTCTATGGCGCGCAGCAGGCGCCGCTCCCGGGGCGCCACGAACAGGATGGCCTCTCCCTTGCGGCCTGCCCGCCCGGTGCGGCCGATACGGTGCACATAGGATTCGGTGTCATAGGGGATGTCATAATTGAGTACGTGGCTGATACGCTCCACGTCCAGGCCCCGGGCGGCCACGTCCGTGGCTACCAGGATATCCAGTTGTCCGCTCTTCAGCCGCTCGACGGTCTTTTCCCGCTGATTCTGGGGAATATCACCGTTCAGGGCTTCCGCCGCGTAGCCGCGGGCCGAAAGCTTGTCCGCCAGTTCCACGGTGGAGGTGCGGGTGCGGGCGAAGATCAACATGGCGTCGAAATCCTCGGTTTCCAGCAGCCGGGTCAGGGCGTCCAGCTTGTGCAGGCCGCTCACCAGCCAGTAGCGCTGGTGAATGGTGGTTGCGGTGCTGGTGCTGGACTCGATGCGCACTTCCTCCGGATTCTTCAGGTGCCTGTGGGCTACCTTGCGTATGACATCGGGCATGGTGGCGGAGAAAAGGGCCGTCTGTCTTTCTCTGGGCATCTGCTCCAGAATCCACTCCACGTCGTCGATAAAGCCCATGCGCAGCATTTCATCGGCCTCGTCCAGTACCAGGCTCTTCAGCCCGTCAAGATTCAGGGTGTTGCGCCGCAGGTGATCCATGATCCTCCCGGGAGTGCCTACCACCACGTGCACGCCGCGCTTGAGCAGGCGCAGCTGCTGACTGAAGGCCTGCCCGCCATAGATGGGCAGCACGTGGAAGCCCTTCATGTGATGAGCATAGGTCTGGAAGGCTTCTGCCACCTGCAGGGCCAGCTCCCGGGTGGGGGTGAGCACCAGCAGCTGGGGCGTTTTCTGCTTCAGATTGATCTTGGCCAGCAGGGGCAGGGCGAAGGCGCCTGTCTTGCCGGTGCCTGTCTGCGCCTGACCAAGGAGATCACGGCCTTCCAGCAGCAGGGGCGTGCAGCGGGCCTGGATGGGAGAAGGGGTTTCATAGCCGATGTTGCTAAGGGTTTCGAGCAATACGGAGGGTAGTCCCAGTTCCGCAAAGGAAGGGGATTCAGAGATTGTAGACATGGGGAACCTGCAAAGAAAGAACAAGAAAAGGGTTGGTGCCTAACCCTCTAGCAGGTCCAGCAGGGAAACACTATAACACAGCCGGGCGGAGTCAGGGGCTTAGTAGGGGGGTGGAGTCAAATCCCTGCCCGTGTGGGAAACAAGGCGGCATAATGCTGATTTGACTCCGACCCCATCTCTCCGACCCCATCTCTCAAATGCTCGGGCTAGTGGTGTTTTTCCCCCGTGATGCCTGCGCCGTCCAGCTTGGCTGGGTCCTTTTCCACCTTCAACCAGCGTATCTTTCTTTCCGGCGCGTTCCCAATGATATCGGCCACCTGTTTCATCTGTTTCAGGCAGGCTGAACACCATTCGGCCCAGTATTCCACGAACACGAAATCAGCCTCTTTCAGGCTGTCGTCCGTAAAGGGGCTGCCGTCCATGTGTACCATGTTGGCTTGTATGTCGGACAGCTTCCCGTCCTCTCTCTTGTTTCCGGCAAGGGCGGCCTGGACGTCTTTCTGAAAACTGTCCGGCAGGCCAATGCTGTGATAGATCCTGAAGCCTTCCGTGTCATAGATACCGAATTCCGGCAACATGATGGTCTTGCCAGACGTCATTTCCTTCATCAGCACCTCATCCTTCATCTTCAGGGAGAGATAGGCTGTCTTGTCGGCTGCCATCGCCGGCAGGGTCAGCAGCAGGTACAGAATGGCTGTCCACCGCGGGCGGGAAAGCATTGGCGGTGGGCCAACATGGTGGGGCCTGGGGAAACATGCAGCTGTCATGGTGTCCTCCCTGAGAATCGTTCTTGAATCTGCATGGGAACTGAGAGTTTCGTGGAATGGCAAAGTTCCCCGGTTTGGGGCAGGGTTTCGCAGCGTATTGCTCCTCCGCGGATTTGCTGGGATACTCGGAGCTATTCGTAATCAATCCTCCAATGCATGTCTCTTCGCACCCGCATTCTGTTGTTTTTGTTCGGTTTTGCCCTGCTGCCTCTGGCAGCGGCGGTGGCTATCAACCTGCCTCTGGTGCTGGACAGGGTAGAGCTTTTCTATCGTCAGGCGTTTCTGCAGAACCTGCGTGCGGATTTTTCGGACCTGGACACCCATCTGGCCAGCCGGGATGAGATGATCCGTTTGTTGGCCAAGCTGCCGGAGCCCGGCATGGTGCTGGGGTCGGGAGGAGCAGCGGACCCGGCGCAGATCGACCGCGCCCGTGTAAAGTACGTGGAGTGGATCAACCGGATCCTGCGTGATCAGTTGGATATCGTCGATATCCTCTTTCTGGACAAGGAAGGTCTGGCGCGTTTCTGGCTGTCCCGCAATGCGGATACCCGTCGTTGGGAACCCACTACGGTGCCACCCTATCTGCCGCAGCGAAAGTCTCTGGAACCCGTGTTGCAGGCCACGACTCCGGCGGTATTCCTTACTCCGGTGGTGGTGGATGAAAAGACCACTGATCTGGCGCGGGCCATTACCTTGCAGTTACTAACCCCTCTGGGACCGGATGAAGGAAAGCCTACTTATGGCGTGGTGGTGATGACGGTGGATATCGGTGGCCTGGTGCGGCGTGATCCCGACACCCTCTGGGTGCATGATGACGGACGTTACCTGGCAGCTCCCGGTGTCATACAGCGCAAGGGAAACGCCTTTGATGAATTTTCAGGATTGAAGGAGAAATTTGCCCAGCGCAAGCTGTTCATGTGGGAAGGGGATGATGGCAAGACCGTGATTTGGGTGCCCCTGCTGCGCACGGACGATGACAAGCCCTTGTGGGTGGGACGCTATGTCCAGGACAAGCCTCTGCGGGAGCTGCGTGACGCCATCATTCTGCGGGTGCTGGTAATCATCTTCGTGCTGGTGCTGGTTATCGGCGTCATCGCTCGCCTGGTGGCGGCGCGGCTGGAGCGTTATGGCACCGAACTGTTCAAGGGTATACAGCGCATTGTCGGCAAGGCGGAGGCGGTACAGTTCAACTGGCATGGCAGTCCGGAGCTGGAGCAGCTGGGGCGCAACCTGTCGGTGTTGTCGGAAACCCATGCCCGAAACCTGCAGGAGCTGCAGGGCCATGCCCAGGCCCTGGAAGAATCCAACCGCTACAAGTCCGAGTTCCTGTCCAATGTCAGCCATGAGTTGCGCACGCCCCTGAATTCCATCCTGCTCTTGTCCAAGCTGCTGGTGAAGGAAGATGGCGCCCTCTCCGAGGAACAGCGTCAGCAGCTAAAGGTCATTCATGAGGCCAGCGAGGATCTGCGTGGTCTCATTGATAATATTCTCGACCTGTCCCGTATCGAGGCTGGCAAGCTGTTGCCTGTTATCGAGGAGGTGGATCTCTATGAGTTATTGCACGAGCTGGTGGAGCTCATGGCGCCCCAGTTCAAGGAGAAGGGACTGAAGCTGGAGCTACAGGTGGATCCAAGGGTGCCTGCGCATATATCCACGGATGCGGACAAGATCAAGCAGGTACTGAAGAACTTTCTGTCCAATTCCCTCAAGTTTACCTTCGAAGGCAAGGTAGTGTTGGGCATGGAGCCGGCCGAAGAACCTTATGCGGTACGCATCTGGGTACGGGATACGGGGATTGGCATTCCCGCGGACAAGCAGAAACTGATTTTCGAGGCCTTCAAGCAGGCGGATGGCTCCACCCGGCGCCGCTACGGGGGGACCGGCCTGGGGCTGAGCATCAGCCGCGAGCTGGCCCAGATTCTTTGTGGAGAGATCCGCGTGGAAAGCCGTACGGGACAGGGCTCGGAATTTTCCCTGTTGCTGCCCAGTGAATGCGGGGAGACGCCTCAGCCCAAGATACTGTTCCGCGAAGATGGGGAAGACGAAGACACGGATGGGGCCGGCGGTGGTCTCGCGGCGGCGGATGCCGATTTCTCCGGCCGCCGCGCCCTGCTGGTGGAACAGGATATTGATTTGCTGCTCAAGTTCAGCAAGATGCTGGAAGCCTGGAATATCGAGGTGTTCGCCGCCGGGGATGAGGACGAGGTCCGGGAGACGCTGGAAGATGAGATGGATATTGATATAGTACTGGCTGGCGAAGGTATCGTGGAATGGCGGCATCTTGC
>JALVEW010000021.1 GCA_027030425.1 Sedimenticola sp. | reverse complement strand
ACCCTGGGCGGCGGCTTCGGCCATGTGCTGGCCCACTGGCTGCCGGGGCTGGAGATTCAGCCGGGCCTCTACGCCATGCTGGGCATGAGCGCGGTGATGGGCGCCAGTCTGCAGGCGCCTCTGGCCGCCCTGACCGCCCTGCTGGAGCTGACGGACAACCCGCAGATCATCATGCCGGGCATGCTGGTGGTGGTCATCGCCGGGCTCACGGCCAGCGAGGTCTTTGGCCAGGAATCCCTGTTCATCACCATGCTCAAGGCCAAGGGCCTGGACTACCGCCAGCATCCGGTCATCGCCGCCCTGCGCCGGGTGGGCGTGGCCAGCGTCATGGATAAAAGTTTCGTGCGCAGCCAGCGTTTCGTGTCACCGGAACAGGCCTGGAAGCTGCTGGAACTAAAGCCCCGCTGGATCGTCATCGTGGAAGACAACGTGGAAGACAAGACACCCCGGGCCATACTCTCGGGCATCGCCCTGGCGGGTTACCTAGAAGCGCGAAATAACAGCGTAACCACAGATATCGGCGAAACGGAAGAAGGGGGGAAAGAAACAGGCGAAACGCCCATAGACCTGATGAAAATCCCCGGCAAGCGCCTGGAACTGGCGCCCATACAACTGCACCAAACCCTGCAGGAAGCCCTGGAGAAGCTCGACAGGGGCGAAGGCGAAGCCCTGTATGTGCGACGCATGTCGGCCCCGGGCATCTGGCGCATCTATGGCATCCTCACCCGGGAACAGATCGAATCTTCCTATCGCTTATGATTCCCGTCCCCGAGCCGGGCCAGCGATGCGCTGCTCCATTTCCTCGGCAGAGAGAGGCTTGTCGAACAGGAAACCCTGCATGTAGTCACAACCGATTTCCCTGAGAAACAGGCGCTGCTCCTCGGTTTCCACGCCTTCGGCCACCACGGCAATGCCCAGGCTGTCCGCCATGGCGACAATGGCTGTGACCAGTGAAACGTCTTCCGGGTCACTCGGCACATCCTGTATGAAGCTGCGATCCACTTTCAGGGTATCCACGGGAAAACGCTTCAGGTAACTCAGGGAAGAATAGCCGGTACCGAAATCATCCACGGCCAGTTTCACTCCGCACTCCTTGAGTGAATACAGCCAGGCCGTGGCCTGGTCGGACTCCTTGAGCAAGAGGTTTTCCGTGATCTCCAGCATCAGGTATTGGGGCTCCAGGCCGCTGGTCTCCAGAATACGGTTCAGCGTTTTGGGGCCGAAGCCCTTGTCCCGCTGCCTGGCGGACAGGTTGACAGAGAGGCTGACGAATACCTGGTAGCGTTCCTGCCACTGCCGAACCTGACGGCAGGCCTCGGCAAATATCCAGTCGCCCAGTTCACCGATAAGGCCCGTCTCCTCCGCCAGGCGAATGAAATTGTCCGGGTTGATCATGCCCTGTTTCGGGTGCTCCCAGCGCACCAGGGCTTCCATGCCGATCATTTCATTGCTGTAGGCTTCCATGATGGGCTGGTAGAACACCCGCAGCTCCCCGTTCTTCACTGCGTTTCTCAGGTCCTGTTCCAGCGCCACATGACGTTTCACCCTGTCCTGCATTTCATGTTCGAAGAACTGGTAATAATTACGTCCCCGGGCCTTGGCTTGGTACATGGCCATATCCGCGTTGCTGAGCAGGGCGCCCACAATGTTTTCCGTTGTTGCATCGTTGGCATCCACGTCATCAGGGAACAGGGTGATGCCGATACTGGCGCCGATGGATATCTTGCGCTCCCCCAGAGAAAAAGACCGGGACAGGGTATCGATGATTTTGCGTGCGATGAGCGCTGCCATGTCGGCACTGCTGACCCCTTGCAACAGCACCACGAATTCATCACCGCCAAAACGGGCCACCGTGTCGGTTTCCCTGAGCGTGGACTGCAGCCGGCTTGCCGCGGCCTTCATCAGTTCGTCCCCCACCACATGACCATACAGGTCATTGACTGCCTTGAATCTGTCCAGATCGATGAACAACACGGCAAATTCAGTACCAGCGCGCTGCGCGTGCAGCACATTCTGGCGCAACCTGTCCATGAGCAGGGTTCGGTTGGGCAGGCCCGTGAGCAGATCGTAGTTGGCCTGATAGAGTATCTGGGCTTCATCCTGACGGCGCTTGGTGATGTCTTCCTTGACGCCGATGAAATAGGCGATTTCCCCGTCCTCACCCCTCACGGGGGAAATACGCGCGGATTCCCAGTAAAGGGAACCATCCTTGCGCTTGTTGTGAAACACGCCCCGCCATTCCTTGCCCGCTTTGAGCTGCGTCCACATCTCCTCGTATTCTTCCTTGGATTTGTCACCGCTCTTAAGAATGGACGGCTTCTTGCCAATCACTTCGTCCCGGGTATAGCCGGAAACTTCCTCGAACTTTGGATTGACATATTCGATGATTCCCTCGGTATCCGTAATCACCACGGAAGCCGGACTCTGGTCCAGGGCGCGCCCCAGTTTGCGCAACTCCTGTTCGGCTTTCCTGGAGCTGGTGACATCCGTGCGCACACAGACCAGGCCGCCCTCCTTGGTACGGCGGTTGCTGGCCAGGTACCATTTTTCCTCCTCGACACGCTCCATGTAATAGGACTTCCCAGGGTCCCTGTAGCTTACGCATTCTTCAGTTATGGGCTCACCATCTAGGGTGATGCACGAGAGCCGGGATGCATTCTGCTGGCACAGGAACCGGAAACTGAGGCCAGGCCGCAGCTGTCCTTTCAGCCAGGGGTAGAAAGCTTCATAGTTGGTGTTCCAAAGAACGAGACGCTGATCCTTGTCGAACAGGGCGAGGGCCTCGGCCAGGCTTTCCACGGCGTCCTGAAGCCTGTCGTGGGACCGCTCGGCCACGCGGCGCGCCTGATCCAGGCCCGCCAGGGTTCTCCACAACCAGATCAGCAGCATGAACACCAGGGACAACAGCAGCACGCCGAACCAGAGGGCATCGCGGTCATCATGCTCCCGGTGCTCCACCAGGGCAGCACGCAGCTCATGCAGCTTGTTCTCGATATTCAAGGCAGCGATGTCTTCCTTCAGCGCGTTCATCAGATCGACATTGTCCAGCGTGACATTCACGTGCCGCAGCAGGTTATCGACATCGGCGCTCATCAGCCCTTCCTTGCGGATCTTCTCCACCATCCGTCTTATGCTCTCCACGGACAGCTTGTCGGGAAAAAGGTAATGGGTGTACACGTCCGTAACCAGATGGTACAGGTTGCCAGTGCCTTCTTCCCCCGGCATATTCCGGACACAGACCTCAAGCAATCCGGGAAGATACAGCAGACTGTTCCTGACCTGCCCCACGCGGGATTGGATACGCTCGATGAGATGCCGCTTGCTGTCCAGGGCATCCAGGTATTCATTCAACCCTGTAGTGAATTCCCTGGCATACCAGCCTCCCAGGGACGTCTGCCGCCTTTTCACCTCCTCCGTCAGTTCCCGAATGTTCTTCGCGGACTGCACCAATGAATCATAGTGGGGAAGGCGAAAGGAAATGATACGCTCCAGATCTCTTTCGAGACGGATATCCTCTTCCCGGATCTGGAACAGCAACGCAGACAGCGTGCTGCGTTCCCTCATGGACTCAAAACGGTTGTACAGATAGATGGTAGCCATGATGACCACCACCAGCACCGGCACCATCCCTTGGCGAAAACCCCTTGCTTTCATTCACGCTCCCTGAACAAGGGATGGTAACCTGATAAAGCATGCAGGAAGTGCTTGATGTCTTCCACGTCCGCGGGAGGAATCTCACGCCCCAGCTGGTATCGCGCCATGGTCACGATGGCTTCGTCCAGGGTAGCCGCACTGGCGTCATGGAAATAGGGAGAGGTCCATGCCACCATGCGCAGGCTTGGAACCTTGAAGACGTGCAAGTCTTCCTGCTCTCCGGTCACATTGAAGCGCCCCTTGTCCGCCTCGCTCACCGGGCGCTTCCTGTCCCTGAAGTAGTCTCCCATGACCCCCATGGTGGCATACATATTTCCTCCCACGGCCCGTCCCTGGTGGCAGGCAATGCAGCCATAATTCTTGAACAGGCGGTATCCTCTGCGTTGCCTTTCGGTAAGCGCGTCCTCATCCCCCTTCAGCCACCTGTCCATGGGTGAATCGAGAGTCACCAGGGACCGCATGAAATCGGCCAGGGCCCTGGAAATGGTTTCGCTGGTCATGCCCTGGTCCGGAAAATTTTTTTCAAAAGCTTCCACCAGGACGCGGTCCTTCTTCAGTTTGTCCAGTACCTCCGGCCAGTCGGTGCCCATTTCCACGGGATTGCGCAGGGGCGCCTGTATCAGGGATTCCAGCGTGGGCGCCCGCCCATCCCAGAAATAGGCCACATGAGCATTGAGGTTGTATACCGTGGGAGCATTGATTATCCCGAAGCGCCCCTTGATGCCCACAGATACCGGCATGTTGTCACTGCCGCCCAGGTCGAGCTTGTGACAATGGGCGCAACTCACCGTGTTGTCGGCGGACAAGCGCGTATCATGGAAAAGGCGTTTGCCCAAAACCACGATATCCTGATCCAGCCCTTTTCTGGGTTCGAGAGGCTGAATGGGCTCTACGACAGAACCGGCGACGGCATTACCCAGCAGACAGAAAGTCAGCAATACCCTGTGCTTGTTGTCCAATAAACGACTGATCTTCAAAACTGTATTCCTTGTTCAGGCACATCCCCTACCCAGGCTGGCCAGCATCGCCTTTATATTTTATTTTGGGCGACATGACAATGCCGCGGGCCGGAAACTCAGCCCCGAATCAGGCCGCGGCATGTCTGCTTTTTCGTTCTCCAAACTCATAGAGCGTCAGCCCGGAAAGTATCAGTCCCGTACCCGCCATCACCGTCCAGGTCAGTTCCTCGCCATTCAACCAGCGCCCAAGCCACAGGGCAATAATGGGCGTCATCAGGGTGAGCAGCGCCACCCGCGTTGCGTCCACATGCCGCAGGACATAGTAGAAAGCGCCAAAGCCCAGCACCGTGGCAACGGATCCAAGATAGACGATGGAAAGGGCGGCTTTGACAGGAACGGCATCCGGCCATTGTTCACCGAACAGCATCCAGCTTATGAGGTACAGGGGGACAGCAACCACCAGGGCGCCCGCGGTGATTTCCAGTCCGTGTCCCTGCCAGCCGATGGCCTTGGTCCAGACCGTGCTTGCCGAATGCAGGGTCACGGACGCCATGAGGGCGGCCACGCCAAGCCAGGCCGTGGGAGAAAAATGCAGGCTCCCCCAGAACACCGTCACCAGCCCGGCTATCCCCAGAAACACACCCACCAGGCGCATGCCACTGAGGGCCTGCTCTCCCAGGAAACGCCGTGCCATGATCCCGGTAACAATGGGGGTGAGACCAAACAACACGGAGATCCAGCCCGAGGGAATGTACTGTGCGCCCCAGTACACGCAGATCATGGCGCCATAGATGCCCAGTCCCGCCGCAAGATAGGTGAGTACCGCCCTGCGCTCCCCGCGCAGGGACAGGCCCATCACTCTAAGCAGGATCAGGCTGATAACCAGGCCGATGACCATCCTCGCGGTCACGCCAAACAGGTAATCGACCTGGGTGGCGCTCCACTGGATGGCCAGGGGCGTGGTGCTCCAGATAACCACCACGGCAAGGTAGCTGGCCTGAATTCGATGCCTCAACTCCATGGGCAGGCCACTTTCAAAAATTTCATAAAGCGATTCATGTTTATCTCATTATTAGTTGATTTATATAATTTTTATATTCCAATAGCCCATTGAAAAGAAGGTTTTGAAAGCCCGTCAGACTTGAACGACGCCGCCAGTTCGGGCAACCTTACCGGTTCATTGTCCAATTGAACAGTGGTCAGTTCCCGATGTTTTCCCGGCCGCATGGCTCCGGGTTTCGCGGTGCTACCCGGAGGTAATCGAGATCATGGATCTCCAAAGGGCTCTCGGTCTGGGTCAGCCAGACACAAGCGCAGAAGAAGAACGAAAAAAGCTCCATATGTACATCAATCTCAAGCTGGCCTCTTCCGGTCAGCCTACCTGTGCCGATGGCTACGCCACGGATTTCCTGGCCACGGCGGACGATCTGCTGCGCACATACCGGGAAAAGAACCGGCTGCTCACGGACTACCGCTGCCCGGTGGACCAGCGTATCGAGGATTACCTGAAGGACTATCTCGGCGACCTGGACATGGAAGTGCCCCGCCTGCCCAGCAACACCTTCGTGCTGGACCGCCATGGCGTGGCCAGGGAGCTGTCCCTGCCCATGGGCAAGGATGAATTCAAGTCCGATATCGTCTCCAGCTACCGGGTGAAGCAGGGCGTGCTGCACAATCCCGCCAGTGATCGCCGCACCACCAAGGGCTCTTTCCACATTGCCGAGGGGGGGCTGCCCATTCCCGGCGACAAGAAAGCCGTGCCCAAGGCCACCTTCGCGCGCATGCTCGGTCACGCCCTGAACCCGCCCGAATCCCTGCTCACCCTTCCTTTCACGGCAGAGGAGGAAACACCGGCCAGAATGTTCGTCTCCCTGCTGCTGCGTCCCGTGGTCTGTCCGGAGATTCCCGGCATGGACGCGGAAAAGACCATGGAAATCCGCTTCTTCGCCCCCGGCAACCTGGTGAGCAACCTGGATTTCGTGGAAAGCATCTTCGGCAACGGCGGCAACCCCTATCTGCCCAAGTTCGATTCCGCCCTGGACGTGGAACACTGGACTGGCCACACGGGCTGCGTGATTCTGGCGCCGCACCTGGTGAACTTCACCAAGAAAGAGCTGGGCCTGCCCCACTGGGATGAGGCCAGCGAGCGCCAGCGCCGTGACGGCATGTGCTGGAAGGATGAAAACGAACTGTACAACGACGGCCAGGCCTTCAAGATCACCGCCAGGGACGAGCGCGGCGTCATCGTCACCATTCTTGCGGACAACTATTACGGTTACTGCAAGAAGGAAGTGAAGACCCAGATCGGCTATTCCGCCAACCTGTTTGGCCTGGCCGAGGAAGAGCATGCCGGCGGCGCCCTGGCCTTCCCGCGCCGCAACCACGGCGAGGAATACGGTGTGGACAGCCGTACCCGGGACCCCAACTACAGCTTTGACGAGATGGTACGCATGTACGGCCCCCTGATGAAGGTAAAGAAGAAGGGCTACGCCATCGACCGCAAGTTCCCGGACGTCATCTACGTGCCCCAGGATCTGCGCATGGATCTGAACAAGCAGACCATCACCTGGTGGAAGGACGGCAAGAAGCAGAAAATCCGCCTGCAGCCGGGCAAGATCTATATCCAGCCCAACGGCTACAAGATCGAGATGAAGAAACACCCCGGCGCGCCTTCGTGGCGGCTGGTGGGCATGGACCCCGAGGGCACTTTCTGCCACAAGCCCAGCACCGTGTCCGGCGGCGGCAAGTCCGAAATCTCCAAGTCCCTGAACGACGCGGTAATCTACTCCCCCCTGTTCGTGGATGAACTGCAGGCCGACCTGGACCGGGTACAGGAGATTTTCGACCGGGACTACACCACCCGTTTCAAGCCCGGCCATGAACACGAGGACCGCGATCCCACGCGCAAGCCCCTGAGCGAGGAGCGCAGCCTGGGCTCCGTTATCAAGCTGCTCACCCCTTCCTCCAGTTACACGGACGAGTACAACGAGTGGCTGGAATCCATTCCGCCGCGCATCCTGGCCCTGGTGCTGATGATCAAGCGCTTCTACCGCCAGGAATGGGGCAACCAGTGGCGCCAGCATCTCACCGTGGACGTGGTGGACGGCGCACCCGGCCACGAACTCAAGCTCCACGACCGCAAGGTCATCGCCTCCTACCTGCGGGTGGGCTTCGACCGCGCCAACAAGTGGCGGGTGTTCAAGGTGCGCCAGGATTTCATCGCCGCAGAAAAGGTGCAGATGGAAGACGACATCAGCGCCTCCGTGGTGGTGCCGGTGAAGGCCATCAGCCACTGCGCCCCCGGCGACGAGCATCCCCACAGTGTGAAGCTGGTGAAGAACTGTGAGTACCGCCTCTTCCAGCGGCCCGACGACGCCGTCATCCCCGGCTACGACAAGCAGACGGAAAAGGACATGTCCCAGCCCGGCAACTTCCTGGCCAACTACGAGCCTCTCAAGGGCAAGGCTCTGGCCCGGGTGGTGGAAGACGTGATGACCTTGTGCAGCTTCACCTCGCCCATGCGCAAGCTGCTGGAGTCCGCCTACAAGAAAGGCAAGGGCTACGTGGTATCCTCGGCCCATCCCCGCCTGGTGGACGGCAAGCCGTCCAAGAACCCCCGTTACCTGCAGACCCGTCCGGATCTCATCAACCCCGTGCGCAAACACGTGGCTGAGATGGGCGCCCGCCTGCACCGCAAGCTGCCCCTGGGCGAGCCCGTGTGCCAGCCCGTGGACGCCGTGCTGGCCGGCCGGCGCAACAACCCGCCGGAACCCGGCATCCGTCCCCTGGCGGTGTACAACCCCATTCATTACCAGGAGCTGCCCGAGCTGTTCATGGATTTCATCTGCTCCCTTACGGGCAAGTCACCGTCCACCACCGGCGCCGGCAGCGAAGGTGCTCTGACCAAGGGGCCGTTCAACGCCCTGCGCCCCACAGCGGATCTGAACAACGCCCTGGTATCCTTCATTCTCACGGGTTACGCCGGCTATTCCAGTTCCGCCGGCTTCATCGGCCCGGACCTGCGCGTGGACCACGACATCAGCCTGCTGATTCCCGAGATCTGGGCACGGCTGCACCCGACCCAGCGGGACCCGAAGAATCTCATCGAGCACGGCTACCTCGAGCCCCTGCGCGACTTTGAACACAAGGGCGAGAAAGTGCTGGCCAGCCGCCTCGGTTACCGCATCACCGACCGCTTCGTGCACGGCTTCCTGGGCAAGATCTTCGACAACCCCAACCAGGTGTTCACGGAGGAAATTCTCAAGCCCGAGACCCAGGACATGGACGTGTTCGCCGACGGGGTGAGCAACATCGTGGAAGCCCAGCGCAAGGTGGCCCAGCGTTACCTGGACGACGGCTCCGTGGAAGAAGCCTGCCCGCCCCTGCGCGCCCTGCTGTACATCATGGCCACAGGTGAGTACGAGGGCAAGGACGTCCACCATCCGGAGATTCGCGCCATGTTCACCCGCGAGTCCCTCCTCGCCTCGGACTGGTACCACGAGCGCCTGGAAGTGAAGCAGCAGCGGGACATAGCCCTCTGGGAACGGCATATCGAATCACTGGAGAACTTCCTTGCCCAGCCGGGCTACGAAGACGAGGCACGGCGTCTCAACATCGCCAAGCGTCTGGAAAGCGCCAAAGCCAGGCTGGCTCATACCCGCAGCCCGGAATATCTGGAATCCCTGGTAGGCACCATAGGAGCGGACCCCCTGCGGCCTTCCGCCGGCGAAAAGGCCGTTTCCCAGGAAGAACGCAAGGTGGCCTGAGTCCTCTTTCCCGAAATGCATGGCTCGCCATGATCGCAGGTCGGGCTTCAGCCCGACAGCAGGCGCCACAAAAGAGCAAGGTCGGACTGAAGTCCGACCTACGGTACGGATTTTCCCGCGATCAGGGAAGCGGCTGGCATCAAGACCATAAACAGTCATCCCCCAGGCTTTGCAGAAAAGCCTCGTGGGCGGCCTGCTCCTCTGCTGAGGCCCGCACCACGGCCAGGGCCGGCCGGTCCGCCGGCAGACGGCGAATGCGCTGCCCTTCGCCATTCCCCTGCTCCGCGCCCTGTTCCTCCTGGAACAGGACGGACTGGCCGCCGGTCATGGCCAGGTAGACTTCCGCCAGGATCTCCGCGTCCAGCAGGGCGCCGTGCTTCTGGCGCTGGGAATTGTCGATATCGTAACGACCGCACAAGGCATCCAGGCTGTTGCGTTGCCCCGGGTGCTTGTTACGCGCCATGACCAGGGTGTCGGTGATGCGGCAGTAGCTGTCCAGCCGCTTCCAGCCCCCCACCCGCTCCAGCTCCGCGTCGATGAAGCCCACGTCGAAGGGCGCATTGTGAATAATCAGCTCGGCGCCCTGCACATAATCCATGAAATCCTGCACCACGTCCTCGAAACGCGGCTTGTCAGCAAGAAACTCATTGGTAATGCCATGAACTTCCACAGCCCCGGCATCGATCTCCCGATCCGGCTGCAGGTACTGGTGGAAATCATTGCCGGTGAGCCGGCGGTCGATGAGTTCCACGCAGCCGATTTCAATGATGCGATGCCCCTGGGAAGGCTCCAGGCCCGTGGTTTCCGTATCCAGCACAATCTGTCTGCTGATGCTGCTCATAGCAATTCCTCGATTCCCCGGTTGGCCAGTTCATCGGCGCGTTCATTTTCAGGATGGCCACTGTGGCCCTTCACCCACTCCCAGCTCACATCATGCCGTTGCACCAGGGTGTCCAGCCGTTGCCATAGATCCGCGTTCTTTACCGGTTTCTTCGCCGCCGTCTTCCAGCCATTGCGTTTCCAGTTGTGTATCCACTGGTTCATGCCGTTCTTCACATACTGGGAATCAGTAACTATCGTCACCGCCGCGGGCCGCGTGAGCGCCTCCAGCCCCCGGATCACCGCCTGCAGTTCCATGCGGTTGTTGGTGGTATCCTTTTCTCCCCCCCAGAGTTCCTTCTCCCGGCCGCGATAGCGCAGCAGGGCACCCCAGCCACCGGGACCCGGGTTGCCCTTGCAGGCGCCATCGGTATACAGCATCACCCTCTCATCCGTCATTCTTTTGTGCCCTCACACAATTGGCTACTGGCTGAACCGGCGCCCTCGCCGGCCTGCGCCGCAATTTCCAGCGCAGGCCTACCGGGGTCAGGGTGGACACCCGCTTCACCGCCACCAGCACATAGACACCGGCGAATCCGGCCAAGTAGCGCTGAGCAATCCTGTCCAGGCGATGAAAACGCCGATGCAGAAAGGCCTTCTTCCAGGGCGGTCGGAACAACAGGTTGCGGGTCTGCTCGATATCAAAACCCAGCAGCGACAGCCAGTCCTGCACCCGGCCCCAGGAAATGAAATGGCCCCGCCAGGGCAGGCGCTGGCTGGCGCCCGGCAAGCGGCGGCGCAGACCCCACAGGCTGTAGGGATTGAAGCCCACGATCACCACCCGTCCCTCTGGAATAAGTATGCGCTCCACTTCACGCAGCACCTGCCGGGGGTCGTCGGCAAAATCCAGGGTATGGGGCAATACTACGGCATCAACACTGTCCGTGGCGATGGGAACGGCTTCCGGCATGGCCACCAGCTGGCTCTCGGCATCATGGCAGGGATTGATGCGGTAGAAGCCGCGAATGGGTGAGGCTTGGGTATAGGAAGGCATGTCGCACAACCAACCCAGCTCCAGCAAGTAGTAACCGAACAGTCCCTCGACAACCTGCTGCAGGACTTCGCGCTCATGCTCCAGCACCATTTTCCCCATATCGGTTTCAAACCACCGGTTGAGGGCCTCGAACTGATGCAAGTATTCGTCCGCCGCGTTCATTCCGGCATTGTAGAGCCTGCACCGGCATTGTGGAACCGGCGGCCTGTTTTTCGTATAGTTACGGGATTGATTCTGTCGTGGTTGCGATTGTCATGCTGTTCAGAATACTGTCCTTTGCGCTTCTGCTCCTGCTGCTGGGCGGCTGCGTGAGCAATCCGTCGAAGGACAAGTCCAACCTGGCGTCCACGCCGGAACAGGACGATACCCTGCCAAGGCTTTCCGAGAGCTATTTCGACCCCCTTGGACTGCCCCAAGGGCAATCATCATCGCAGATCCCGGAAGAAACCAACCTGTGGAAACTGCTGACCCACGACTACCAGCTGAGAGAAATACAGCACCCGGCCATCGACAGGGAAGTACAGCTGTTCCTTGCCCGGGGGGATTCCCTGGTGCGCCAGCTGCGCAAGGGCGAGCCTTATCTCTATTATATTCTCCAGGAAGTGAAGCGGCGGGGAATGCCGGGAGAAATCGCCCTGCTGCCCGGTGTGGAAAGCGGCTTCCGACCCACCGCATACTCCCGCCACGGCGCGGCAGGCCTGTGGCAGTTCATGCCCGCCACCGGCCGCTATTTTGGCCTGAAGCAGGACTGGTGGTATGACGCGCGGCGGGATCCCGTGGCCTCCACGGATGCGGCCCTGGGTTATTTGCAGAAGCTGCACAAGCGCTTCGACGGCGACTGGCTGCTGGCCATTGCCGCCTACAATGCCGGCGGAGGCACCGTGGCCCGGGCCATGCGCAAGAATCTGGAAAGGGACAAGCCCGTGGATTTCTGGTCTCTGGATCTGCCCGCGGAAACCCGGCAGTATGTCCCCCGGCTGCTGGCCCTGGCGCGCATCATCGATCATCCACGGCAGTACGGGCTGGCCTTGCCCCCCATAGACAATGACCCCCGCTTCGTGAAGGTGGAGATCGGCGAACAGATCGACCTGAAAGTGGCCGCAAGGCTGGCCGGCATGACGCCCGAGGAACTGTTGCAGTTGAATGCGGGTTTCAACCGCTGGGCCACACATCCCGAGGGTCCCCATTACCTGCTGCTGCCCGCCGACAAAGCCGAAGGCTTTACCGAGAAACTGGCTGCCCTGCCGGAAGACCAGCGCATGCGCTGGACGCGCTATCTCATCAAGCCGGGCGACAACCTGGGGCGGATCGCCCGCAGGCATGGCATTACCGTCAAGGCGCTGATGCAGGCCAATCACCTCAAGAGCCACCGCATCCGCGCGGGCGCCCACCTGATGATTCCCCTGTCCGCGGGCTCCACGGTGGCAGCCCTGGGCCCCACGCCCAATGCAAAACAAAGAGTCCATTACCAGGTGCGCAAGGGCGATTCCCTGTACGCCATCGCCCGCCAGTTCGGGGTGAAGATCACCGACCTGAAGAAGTGGAACCAGCTTGCCAGCGACCGCCTGCATCCGGGCCAGAAGCTTACCGTGGTACGCACCATGTAACCCCGAAAAATCCACATGGACATCATCCGCAAGGAGTGCCACACTCAGCGGAATTCGTTCAGAAACCATTCAACTTTCGTTACCCGCTTTCCGAGGATCACCTATGCGCAGCTCATTGGTCATGTTGCTCGTTGCAGTCCTTAGCTATTCCGCCACGGCCTTCTCGCGCCCGGACAACCTCGCAAAGGATCAGGTGTTGCACCGGGGCAACGGCGCCGAAGTCCAGACCCTGGATCCCCACAAGGCCGAGGGCGTGCCCTCCTCCAACATTCTCCGGGATCTCTACGAAGGCCTGACCATAGAGGCGCCTGATGGCAAGGTGATTCCCGGAACGGCGGAATCCTGGGAAATCAGCGATGACGGCAAGACCTATGTCTTCCACATCCGCAAGAATGCCAGGTGGTCCAATGGCGACCCGGTGACCGCCCATGATTTCGTCTATGGCCTGCGCCGCTCCGTGGACCCGGCCACCGCCTCCAAGTACTCACAGATTCTCGCGCCAATCCTCAATGCCGAGGACGTGATCGCCGGCAGGCAGCCTGTGAAAAACCTTGGAGTCAAAGCCCTGGATGACTACACCCTGGAAATCCGTCTCAAGGCCAGCACCCCTTACCTCCTGGGCCTGCTCAATCACTCCAGCACTTATCCGGTACACAAAGCCAGCGTGGAAAAACACGGCGACCAGTTTTCCCGGCCCGGCAAGCTGGTGTCCAATGGCGCCTATGTACTCAAGGAATGGGTGATCCAGTCCCATATCAAGCTGGAACGCAATCCCAACTACTGGGACAACGCCAACACCATCATCGACACCGTGTATTACTATCCCATCGAGGACCAGTCCACGGAGCTGAAACGCTATCGCGCCGGGGAAATCGACCGCACCGAGGACGTGCCCAGCCAGCAGATCAAGTGGATCAAGAAAAACCTGGCCGATGAACTGCAGGTGGCGCCCTACCTGGGCAGCTACTATTTCGGCTTCAACCTCACCCGGCCGCCTTTCAAGGACAATCCCAAGCTGCGCCGCGCCCTGTCCATGGCCATCGACCGTGAAATCATCACCAAGCGCATCACCGGCCTGGGAGAGAAGCCCCTGTATTCCTGGGTGCCTCCCGGCATCAACGGCTATGAAGCCGCGCGACTGGACTACGCCGACTGGCCCCAGAAGAAACGCGTGGAAGAAGCACGCAGGCTCTACAAGGAAGCTGGCTATTCAAGAAGCAACCCCCTGACGGTGGAAATCCGCTACAACACCAGCGAGAACCACAAGAAGATCGCCATCGCCATCGCCGCCATGTGGAAGCAGGCCCTGGGCGTGAAAACCAAGCTGGTCAACGAGGAATGGAAGGTGTTTCTGGAAAACCGCAAGCAGAAACAGGTCACCCAGGTATTTCGCGCCGGCTGGATTGGCGACTACAACGACCCCTACAACTTTCTGGAGATTCTGCACAGCAAGCATGGCCTCAACGATTCGGGTTACGTGAACCCCGAATATGATGAACTGCTGCGCCAGGCAAGCGTGGAAAGCGACCCCAAAAAGCGCTTCGAACTCATGCGCCAGGCGGAAGCCCTGGTGCTGCGCGACCATCCGGTCATCCCCATTTATTCCTATGTATCCAGCCACCTCATCAAGCCCTGGGTGGGTAACTACGTACCCAACGTGCTGGATCACAACTACAGCAAAGACCTGTACATACTCGAACACTAACTGCCATGAGCAAGCTGTTTACTCCCTCGACAATAGAATGAAACCACTGCACAGCTCCCTCACCCCTGGGAAGATGTCACACCAGCCCATCCCTGGATAGAGAGCCGGGGTGAGAGGGGTATTCAAACATGTTCTTCCACATCAAGGAAAATATCATGCTTCATATTTCCAAAGCAGGTGTCATCTTCATGGCGGGGCTGCTCAGCCTCGTCTCCGTTCCGGGCAACGCCGTTGCCTCTCCCAAGCAGCTTTCCGACTACCAGCCGGCAGCCCGGAAAGCCAATGTGGTTTTCGACCTGCCCGTATGGGAGAAAACTCCGGCCCAGCTGCAGGCCACCATGGAAACCGCCATTTCCGTTGCAGACCAAAGACTGAACGCCATCGTTGCCCTGAAACCCGAGCAACGCACGTTCGCCAACACCATCACTGCCCTGGACAAGGCCTACCTGCCGGTCATGACAGCCGCGGAACGCATCGATGTTATCCAGGAAACCAGCCCCTCGAAGGAAATGCGGGAGATTGCCGCAGTGGCCACCCGGAGACTGGAAACCTGGTTCGTGGACACCAGCTTCCGCCGGGATCTGTACAAGGCCGTGAAAGACTTTGCCGACACCCATCCCGAGGTCAGCGGCGAAGACGCCATGTACCTCAAGACCGTACTGCGCGACTATCGCCGCAACGGCATGGATCTTCCCAAGGAAAAACGTGACCGCCTGCAACTGTTGAAAAACCGCCTCAACGAGCTTCAGCTGCAATTCAAGCGCAATATCTCCGATGCCAAACCCATTGTCGAATTCACCCGCGAGGAACTCGAAGGCGTAAATGAAGATTTCCTCAGCAATGAAAAAGTGCTGGGCAAGGACGGCAAGTACCGGATCAACGCCAATGTCACCTGGCAGGTTCAGGAAGTGATGCGCAACGCCAAACGGGAAGAAACCCGCAAGCGCCTGTCCATTGCCCGCACCAGCCGGGTGCTGAAGGAGAATGCCCCCCTGTTCACAAGAATCCTCAAGACCCGGGCCGAAATCGCCACGCTGCTCGGATACAAGAACTGGGCGGATTACCGCATCGAAATCAAGATGGCCAAGAACGGGCAGACAGCCTGGGACTTTCTGCAGAAACTCAAGACCGGACTGGAACCAAAGTTTGAACAGGAACTGGCCACTTTGGCCCAACTCAAGGCAAAGGACACGGGCGATCCCGAGGCCAGGATTCACTACTGGGACATTGGTTACTACAAGAACCAGTTGACCAAGACCCGTTACCAGGTGGACAAGGACAAACTCAAGGTGTATTTCGAGCTGGAACACACGCTGAACGGCATGTTCTCCATCTTCGAGGAAATCTTCAACATCCGTATCGAGCCCGTGGAAGCACCCTATAAATGGGTGGACGACCTGCGCCTCTATGCCATCAGCGATGCCGGCAGCGGTACGCCCCTGGGACTGCTTTACATGGATATGTTTCCCCGTGAAGGAAAATACAACCACTTTGCCCAGTTTGGGATAACGCCTGCTGCACGCCTGCCCAATGGCAAATACCAACGTCCCGTGGCCGCGCTGGTGTGCAACTTTCCGCCTCCTGCCAACGGAAAACCCTCCCTGCTGAGCTACGACGATGTGGAAACCCTGTTTCATGAATTTGGCCACGCCCTGCATACGGTACTGACCCAGGCGGAATACATGGAATTCTCGGGCACCTCCGTACCCCGGGATTTCGTTGAAGCCCCCTCCCAGATGCTGGAAAACTGGGTGCGGGACAAAAAGGTACTGGATCGCTTCGCCGTCGATTACCGTGACGGCAAGAGCAAGATTCCAGCGGACATCCTGAACAAGCTGGAAGAAGTGCGCCTGGCTACCGTGGGCACCTACTACCGGGGCCAACTGGCTTACGGACTCCTGGACCTGACAATCCACATGACCACCGACCCCAAGGTGTTCGAGAACGTGGTGGATGTCACCAACAAGGTCATTGGAGAAGTCTACCTGCCCGTGCCCGAGGGCAGCGGCCTGGTCGCCTCCTTCGGCCATCTTGGTGGTGGTTATGACGCCGGCTACTACGGCTACGCCTGGGCGGACACCATTGCCGCGGACATGGCCTCGGTATTCAGAAAAGCGCCGGGGGGGCTCATGGACAAACCCACAGGCATGCGCCTGCGCAAGGAAGTCTACGCCGCCGGAGGCTCCCGGGAAATCGAGGACTCCATTCGCGCCTTCCTGCAGCGCGAGCGTTCCCTGGAACCCTTCTTCGAGTTCATTGGCCTGAAGAAATAAATATCAATGCTCCGTTACTCCCTGAAAAGGCTGCTGGGCGCCATTCCCACCCTGCTCATACTCATGACCCTGGCGTTTTTCATGATGCGGGCAGCGCCCGGCGGCCCTTTCGACACGGAAAAGACCCTGCCCCCGGAGATCCAGGCCAACCTGGACAAGAAATACCACTTGGACGAACCCCTGGTTCAGCAGTACGGACGCTATCTCTGGGATCTGGCCCATGGTGACTTCGGTCCTTCCTTCCAGTACAAGGATTACAGCGTCAATGAGCTCATCGCCACCGGCTTTCCCGTATCCCTGCGCCTGGGCCTGAGCGCCATCGCCATCGCCCTGGTGGTGGGCGTGGGCCTGGGCACCCTGGCGGCCCTGCGCCAGAACAGCGCCACAGACTATTCGGTGATGACCCTGGCCATGACGGGCATATCCATTCCCAACTTCGTGCTGGCGCCCATCCTGATTCTGCTTTTCGCCGTGTACCTGGGCTGGCTGCCCGCCGGCGGCTGGAACGATGGCGCTTTCAAGAACACCATTCTGCCCATCATCGGCCTGGCCCTGCCCCAGATCGCCTACATCTCCCGGCTCATGCGCGGCAGCATGATCGAAGTGCTGCGCAGCAACCCCATACGCACCGCTCGGGCCAAGGGCCTGCCGGAACGGGTGGTGATCCTGCGCCACGCCCTCAAGCCTGCCCTGCTGCCCGTGGTGTCCTTCCTGGGACCGGCCACGGCGGCGGTGATTACCGGCTCTGTGGTCATTGAACAGATTTTCGGCATTCCCGGCCTGGGGCGTTATTTCGTCCAGGGGGCACTCAACCGGGACTACACACTGGTGATGGGCGTGGTGGTGTTTTATGGAGCGCTGATCATTCTGTTCAACTTCATCGTGGATTTGGTGTATGCATTGCTTGATCCGAAGGTGCGGTATGGATAAGCGCCTTTTCCCTCACCCCAAACCCCTCTCCCTCTGGGAGAGGGGCCGGG